>CAJTTQ010000007.1:0-54797 GCA_910579145.1 uncultured Eubacterium sp. | reverse complement strand
TATTCTCTCAATAAAAACATGAAGGGGAAGGAAATCGTTTATAGAGAAAACGTGAAAGGGAAAATAACGATCCGGAACTTGTGGCCGGGGAGAACGTATTACTTTCAAATAAGCGCAGTGAGAGATGG
The DNA here is from genome assembly GCA_910579145.1 of uncultured Eubacterium sp. Lineage (GTDB taxonomy): Bacteria > Bacillota > Clostridia > Lachnospirales > Lachnospiraceae > Eubacterium_F. Next base: position 54,669 of record CAJTTQ010000007.1, on the reverse strand, counting down.
AGATCTGGATTTTAGTGATTGGAGGGGAAAGCGAGGAGTTTCGATCTGCATATAATGTTCTTGCAGATGTTGGCATCCATTCCTTTCACCGCCAACCATACATAAGGACGTAACAGAACGCATGATGCAGATCAATCCGACCTTGGCGGCACAGGCGAGGAAGATCCTTGATATAAACAAGTCGGAACGGCATATCCGGGGCGGAATGGCAACGAAAGAAAAGTATCATCTGCTGCATGAGCATACACAGGGAGTACAGGAAAACGGTCTGTGCTGATGACATAGGGCAATGGCGGTGCCGTTGCCCTGTTTCACTTTGGGGCAGCAGTTTTATTGAAAAACAAGGTGCGAGGTTTTACGGCACCTTTTTTTTCATCAGGCTTGTACGAATACTTGTTTTTTGTCGAAAAAAGTGTTATGATAGAGGTTGTCAGTAAGAGCTTAAAAAATTAAGAAAACATATAAAAGGAGGAGGATTTACTTGGGAAATTCAACCTTTAAAGGGGGAACGCATCCATACGAGGGAAAAGAGCTGAGTATGGACAATCCGATCCAGGTAGTGATGCCGAAGGATGAACTGGTATTTCCAATGAGCCAGCATATCGGGGCCCCCGCCAAACCGACCGTTTCCGTAGGGGATGCGGTGAAAATGGGACAGATCATCGGGGAAGCGGGCGGGTTTATCTCCGCGAATATCGTAAGTTCTGTTTCTGGAAAAGTAACGAAGATCGAGCAGAGGTTAACCGGTTCGGGAGCGAAGGCAAATTGTGTTGTCATCGAAAACGACGGGGAATACGAAGCGGTTGAGGGCTTCGGCGAGGAGCGGGATTATACGGCGCTTTCCAAAGAAGAGATCCGTCAGATCATTAAGGACGCCGGCATTGTCGGCATGGGCGGCGCCGGATTCCCAACAAATGTAAAGGTGACGCCGAAAAATGAAGATCAGATTGATTATGTCATCATAAACGGCGCGGAATGTGAGCCATACCTCACGTCAGATTACCGCCTGATGCTGGAAAAACCGGAACAGCTGATCATGGGATTGAAGGTGTTGCTGCGCCTGTTTGACAACGCGAAAGGTATCATCGCGATCGAGGACAATAAACCGGAGGCGATCTCAAAACTGAGTTATCTGACACAGGATGAGCCCATGATCTCAGTGAAGGCGCTTAAAACGAAGTATCCGCAGGGGGCGGAGCGTCAGGTTATATACGTTACGACAGGAAGAAAGATTTATTCGAAAATGCTTCCGGCAGACGCGGGCTGCGTGGTGGACAATGTGCAGACTGTTTTGGCTGTGTATGATGCCGTTTGCAGGAGCATACCGTCGATCAGCCGCGTTATGACGCTGACCGGGGACGCGATGGCAAGGCCGCAGAATTATGAGGTAAAATTTGGGATGAGCCATGCCGAGCTCTTGGAAGAAGCTGGCGGACTTGTCGAGGGAGGCGCGGAAAAGATCATTTCCGGCGGCCCGATGATGGGAATGGCGATGTACGACCTGAATGTGCCGATCACAAAGACAAGTTCATCAATTTTGGCAATGTCAAAAGACGAAGTGGCAGCGTGTGAGCCGACAAACTGTATCCGCTGCGGCCGCTGCGCAACTGTGTGTCCGAGCCATCTCGTACCGCAGAAAATGGCAGAGGCAGCAGAACGCTCGGATCTGGAACTGTTCCAGAAACTGAACGGCATGGAGTGTTACGAGTGTGGAACATGTACGTATGTCTGTCCGGCGAAACGGAGGCTCACTCAGTCATTTAAGCAGGCGAGACGAGCTGTGATGGATAGTGCTAGGAAATAAAGCGAACGATGTTCGCTTGGCAAGTTGTGACCTGCGGTCAAACTTGTGATCATGTGCAGAAACCGTGCACAATAAGGAGGATAAAGCGAACTTCATTCGCTTGGCAAGTTGTGACCTTGCGGTCAAACTTGCGATCATGTGCAAAGAACATGCACAATAAGGAGGATTTATAATGGATAAATTGTTGAATGTATCATCATCTCCCCATGTCCGTGACAAATCGTCGACGAAGTCCATCATGCGGGATGTCGTGATAGCATTGATCCCGACTACTCTTGTGGGTATCGGAAATTTTGGCGTCAGGGCGCTGCTGGTGATCCTGACGACTTGTGCCAGCGCGTTACTGGCGGAGTACGTGTGGCAGAAGTGTATGAAACAGCCAATTACTACGAATGATTTCAGCGCGCTCCTGACGGGGCTTTTGCTGGCGCTCAACCTTCCGGCTACGCTGCCGCTCTGGATGTGCGTGCTGGGCGGCGTGTTTGCCATTATCATCGTGAAGCAGTTGTTTGGAGGACTGGGACAGAACTTTATGAACCCAGCGCTGGGAGCGAGGTGCTTTTTGATGCTCTCGTTCAGCAGCGCGATGACGAACAGCTTCGCGATCGAGAAGGGGAACGCGATCTGGGGTGGATATCAGGCGACGCTTGATGCGGTATCGAGCGCGACGCCGCTCATGCAGGTGAAGGAAGCGACCCGTCTGGGAGACTTAGGGACGACGCTGAAAGATATGTTTTTGGGAACGACGTGGGGGACGATCGGAGAGACATCGGCGCTGGCCATACTGATCGGCGGTATTTACCTGATTGCTAAGAAGATCATCGATTGGAAGATTCCGGTTCTCTACATACTGACATTTGTCGTATTTAACCTGTTGTATTCCTGTGTGACAGGTGCGTATGTTCCGGTATTTTATGAGGTATGCGGCGGCGGACTGCTGCTCGGTGCGTTCTTTATGGCGACCGATTATGTGACGAGCCCGATCACGGATAAAGGAAAGATCATATTTGCCGTTCTGCTCGGTCTGCTGACCGGACTGTTCCGTTTCTTCGGTGAGTCGGCAGAGGGCGTATCATTTGCCATCATCATCGGCAACCTGTTTGTGCCGCTGATTGAGATGGTGACGATTCCAAAGGCATTTGGAAAGGAGGGCAAGGCGCATGAGTAATGAAAAGAAAGAGAGATCATTTGTCGTAGATGCCGTGATCCTGTGTGTGATCACCCTCGTACTCGGAGCGATCCTGGCAGGTGTTTATACCGTGACGAAAAAGCCGATCGAGGAGGCGCAGGCCAAAACGGATAATGAGGCGTGTGAAGTTGTCGTTTCCGAATTAGATGGAGCTTCCGTGACGGAGGCAGAAGATGGTGCGGTGGACGCGGCCAATGAGTTTTTGCAGAAACATGTGATCGATAAATCGGCTTCTGAAGGGGAAGTACCGGAGGAAGATGCGGAATCTTATTCCAAATACGTCGTAGTGACAACAGTAAAGAAGCTGCAGGTAAATGGCGCGGATGCAGGTTTTGTATACATCGCTGACGCGAAAAAGGGGTATGGCGGAAGCATTTCCTTCGTACTCGGTGTGAACGATGGGATCGTGACGGGGATCGAGATCACGAAACAGTCGGAGACGGCTGGACTCGGTGCCAATTGTGAGAGCGATGATTTCAAATCAAAATTTGCGTTTGAGAACGCGCTCCAGTATCCTTCCAGTGACAGTTTCCCGATGTATTACAAACCGGGGACGACGCCGAAGGATGAGCAGGGACAGATCGAGGCGATGTCTGGCGCGACCGTTACGTCCCGTGCGATCACGAATGCGGTAAAAGGTATCCTTTTATATGACAAAGAGTTAAGGGGGGGTAAATGATGAGTAAGTATACAGAGAGACTTCAAAATGGTATTATAAAAGAAAACCCGACCTTTGTTATGATGCTCGGTATGTGTCCGACATTGGCTGTTACATCGAGCGCGATCAATGCCATCGGCATGGGGTTGTCCACAACGGTCGTGCTTATCCTGTCCAATATGCTTATTTCCGCGCTGCGCAACATCATACCGGACCGTGTGCGTATTCCGGCGTTCATCGTCGTCGTTGCCTCGTTCGTGACGATCGTGCAGCTTGTGCTGCAGGCGTATCTGCCGGCGCTAAACAGCGCCCTCGGCGTGTATATACCGCTGATCGTGGTAAACTGTATCATCCTCGGACGTGCGGAAGCGTACGCGTCGAAAAATCCGATTGTCCTGTCCGCGCTGGACGGTGTGGGAATGGGACTTGGATTTACGGTCGGTCTTACGCTGATCGGTATTTTCCGTGAGATTTTGGGAAGCGGAGCCGTATTTGGCTTCCAGTTCATTCCCGATTCGTTCCATATCGCGATGTTTGTCATGGCGCCGGGGGCGTTTTTCGTACTGGCCGGACTGACGGCGATCCAGAACAAGCTGAAAATGCCTTGCGCGACCAATACGCCGGAGGCGGAGGCTGCATCGTGCAGCGGGAACTGCGCGGCGTGCGCGAGCCAGTCTGATACGTGCGGCAAAACGGCTGCGGAGGAAATCCCGGCGAAAGGAAAGGAGGATGACAGATCATGAGTTTATTTACCATTCTTTTTACGGCAGCCCTTGTGAATAACTTCGTGCTCAGCCAGTTTTTAGGAATCTGTCCGTTTCTCGGTGTAAGTAAAAAAGTGGAGACGGCGGCCGGCATGGGCGGTGCGGTGCTTTTCGTTATCACGATCGCATCCCTTTGTACGAGTTTACTATATAATTATCTTCTTGTCCCATTTGAACTGGAATACCTGAATACGATCGTATTTATACTTGTGATCGCGGCTCTCGTGCAGTTTGTGGAAATGGTACTGAAGAAGATGATGCCAGCGCTCTATAAATCACTCGGTGTATACCTTCCGCTTATTACGACGAACTGTGCCGTACTCGGTGTGGCGCTTCTCAGTGTCCAGAATGAGTACAATGTGCTGGAGAGTGTTGTAAACGGGATCGGTGCCTCGATCGGATTCCTGATCGCGATCGTTCTGATGGCGGGCATTCGTGAGAAACTTGAAAACAGCAATATTCCCGAAGTCTTCAAGGGAACCCCAATTGTACTGATTACCGCTGGTTTGATGGCGATTGCGTTCTGTGGCTTTGGTGGCGTTGGCTTTTAATATGCGTGCGCAGGAATGGAGGCTTATATGAATACAATTATAATATCCGTGGTACTTCTGGGAGTGCTTGGTATCGCGATTGGACTATTATTAGGCGTAGCGGGTAAGTTCTTCGCCGTGGAAGTGGATGAGCGTGTGGATCTGGTCAGGGAATGCCTGCCGGGAAATAACTGCGGCGGCTGTGGTTTTCCGGGATGTGACGGCCTGGCGGAAGCGATCGTGGCCGGGGATGCCGAGGTAAACGGCTGTCCGGTCGGCGGCGCGCCGGTAGCGGAAAAGATCGGCGCCATTCTCGGTGTAGAAGCCGGCGCCGGCGTGAAAATGGTAGCGAATGTAAGGTGCGCTGGAACGTGTGAGCAGGCGTCCGTGAAGTACAATTATGTCGGCACGATGGACTGCCGTCAGGCTGTCATGGTGCCGGGACGCGGAGATAAGGCATGTTCGTACGGCTGTCTTGGTCTTGGCTCCTGTGTGGAGGCCTGCCAGTTTGATGCCATTTCCATTAAAGACGGGATTGCCGTGGTCGATAAGGAAAAATGCGTGGCCTGCGGCAAATGTGTGGAAACGTGTCCGAACAACGTCATTTCCCTCGAGCCGTATGATACGAAATATCAGGTTCAGTGTAATTCCAAAGACAAAGGAAAAGACGTGATGAGCGTATGCAAGGCCGGATGTATCGGGTGCGGTCTTTGTGTGAAACAGTGTGAGTTCGGAGCGGTTGTTCTGGAAAACAACCTTGCTGTCATTGATGCAGAGAAGTGTCAGGGATGCGGCAAGTGTGCTGAGAAATGCCCGAAAAAAGTAATTTTCTAATACAAAACGTCCCCCGTGTCTTACTTTCGATCAATGTCCTTTTTGGACGATAACAGAGATTTGATCGGGAGTCGGCACGGGGCAGTTTTTTATTTGCGGTGAATGGAGGCTTTTTTGAAAAAAGATTCATATTGTGACAGATGTTTGCAAATGCTAGTTTGTAAATCCATGTGAGAAAAGGAAAGGACAAGGATGCCAATGAAAAATAAAGTGACCGTTATATTGATAATAACAGCAATCGTGGGGATACTGACAGCGGCCGGCGTGATGCTGTTTAAGAAATTCGCACCGAGCTATACCCAGCGTCCGATGAGTGAACAGTATAAACTAGGGGAAAATGAGGCACTTGTCGTTTTGAACGGAACGCTGTCAGAGGAGAAGGGAAGGATCATAGACGGAAAGGTGTATGTTCCGGTTTCACTGGCGACCAGTGCCATGAACGAGAGGATTTACTGGGACGACAGGGAAAGCATACTGTCGCTGGCCACTTCTGCCGGACTGATCACGATAAACGCGTCGGACAGCATGCGTTATATGGTGGGTAAACAAAGTGAGGAGATGGGATTCCAGCTTTTATATGAGGATGGGGATGTGACCTATATCGCGATGGACTTTGTGAGCAAATATTCAAGGATCAACTATGAACGGGCCGAAAATCCGAATCGTCTGATCATCCAGTCCGATTTTTCGCAGGTGAATGTATTCGCTGCGCTCGCCGACGATGTCCGGCTCCGTGTCGGGCCAAATAAGAAGTATGATTATCTGCTGGAATTAAAGGGCGGGCAGGAAGTGCTGGTCGATACTGACGCGCCGCCGGAAAATGAGTATCAGAAGATTATTACGCTGGACGGGATCGAAGGGTATGTGCCGGTGGAATATGTGGAAGAAAAGATTGAAAAGGCGTGGACGACGGACAAGCCCGAGGATGTATTCCCACAGACCGCGTTAGGTGAGCGGGTCTGCCTCGGCTGGCATCAGATGACATATGCGGGTGGTACCACGGATATGGAAGCAAAGGTTTCACAGGCAGCATGCCTCAATGTGATTTCGCCGACCTGGTTTGCGCTCAGTGATAACAAAGGGAATTTTTCGTCGCTTGCCACAGAGGAATATGTGACGGCAGCCCACGCAAAAGGCTTGAAAGTCTGGGGCCTGATCAATGATTTTGACACGAAGATCTCGCTGAAAAAGATTCTTGGGCGGACTTCGATCCGGACAAATCTGGTGAATAATCTGGTGTCCGCAGCAATCCGTTATAAGTTAGACGGTTTGAATATTGATTTTGAAAAGATCACGAAGGAAACAGCGCCAGCATATTTAGAGTTCCTGCGCGAACTCGTTCTCCAGTGCCACGCGAACGGCATCGTCGTGTCGGTGGATGATTACCTGCCGACCGAGGGGACTTCGTATTATAATTGGGCGGAGCAGGGACGTGTTGCGGATTATGTGATCTTCATGGCGTACGACGAACACTATGCGGGAAGTGAGACGTGTGGTTCCGTTTCTTCCCTGCCGTTTGTCAATGACGGTGTGGAACTCGGCCTGAAATATGTGCCAAAGGAGCGTACTGTCGTGGCGCTTCCCTTTTACACAAGACGCTGGAAGACGAAAAAGGGCAATAAGGTGGAAGGGAAACCCGATGTTTACGGCATGAATTCCGCTGAGGTCATGCTGCAGAACAACGAGGCGGCAAAGACGTGGGATGAAGAGACCGGCCAGTATTATTCGGAATTCAAGTATCAAGGGTATACGTATAAGATTTGGCTGGAGGAGGAAACGTCGCTGGACAAAAAACTGGAAACGGTGTTTGGCAAAGAAGTCGCCGGGGCCGCTTTTTGGAAGCTCGGTTTTGAGCGTCCGGTTACGTGGACGACGATTTCCAAATATATCAATAAGTAAGGCTTCAAAGCAGCAAAGACCATAACATGTATTTAAGGAATAGATTGGTGGTCCACTTCGTACACTGTAAGTAAGAGATGTATGGAGTGGACTTTTTATGATGAAAAACAAGAAAAATTGGAAATTATGGGCGGTTGTTTTTGCGCTGGCCGCTGTGATCGTGGCGGCGACGGTCCGGATCGACGGGCGGCCGGTCCTCAATATTACCGGCAGGGGAACGAAGGCGCTCATCGTGGTGGATGCTGGACATGGTGGCTTCGATCCCGGAAAAGTCGGCACAGCGGGGACGCTGGAGAAGGACATTAACCTGCTGATCGCTAAAAAACTGCAGAATGTACTGGAAGACAGCGGCTATCAGGTGATCATGACCAGGGACTCTGACACCGCGCTTTGTGACAGCAGCGCGACGAGAAAAAAGATGGAGGATCTGAAAAACAGAGTTGCGATCATAAATGATAATAAACCCGCGCTGGCGGTCAGCATACATCAAAACAGTTTTTCGGCGGGAACGAAGGGAGCACAGGTTTTTTATTATCAGGATTCTGAACCGAGCCGTGAATTTGCTTCAGTACTGCAAAATACGGTTAAAGAGGAATTGGCCGACGGGAACAAGCGGGTGGAAAAGGGGAATAGCAGCTATTATATGCTGAAAAAGACCGAAGGCGTATTTGCGATCATAGAGTGCGGTTTTCTCTCGAATCCGACGGAAGAAGTCATGTTAAACTCCGACGATTATCAGCAGAAAATGGCGGAGGCGATCGCGGAGGGGATTGAGAGATATTTGTACCAGTAATCCTTCGCAAAATAAAAAAGGTTGTGTCACCGGCCGGGAAACGCCGGCAGCACAACCTTTTCGTTTGCTTTTATCGCATCAATATCCTACTTTTTTTCCTTTTTTTGTCTTATATCCGGTAATTTTCTTTGCCTTGTAATCGGCTTTTTTTCTGGAGTCCGGAACGTCCGGGTCAGTCGGGTCGTAGTTGATGCCGGAAGTGGTTTTGATGACAGCCGGTTTTCCGAGAGGGCCTGGTTTTGAGGAACTTCCCTTTACGATTTTAACAGGCGTTCCCGTGGAGGCGTAGTCATAAATCCACTTTGCATCTGCCACCGTCATGCGGATACAGCCAGCCGAGGCGGGTGAGCCGAGCAGGTTGTAGCGGTAGGACGGAAGCGCGTAGTGGGAATCGGTGCTTACCGCGATGGCATGGAAATAAACATTTCCGACAATGTGGGATGTCCATCTGGCAAACACGATGCTCCCGTCAGGTTCGTGCATTTCTTTCAGCGTATATTTCACGGAAGTACCATTTGTACAAATGGAGTAGCTGCCAAGCGGGGTGTACGAGGAGTCCTCATTTAATGCGCTGGTTCCTGCATTTGTGCTGATGTCCCGCCCGACAGACACCGCGCATGTCTTGATCGGAATGTCGTATTTCTTTGTCTCATCGTTATAAAGATAAATCGTTACCGTACAGCCGGCGCGGTTTACTTCGATATAAAAACGGTTCTTATGGGTGGCGCTGCTTTCTTTTAAGTTTAAAATATCCGTAAGATCCGTCTGCTTCTCATTGTTCACATAGTAGAATTTATAAGTCTTTCCGGCATATTTTTCATAAAACCATCCATTTTTGCCCATGTCCTTTTTGCGGAGTTTAAAACTTTTTTCGTTGAGCAGGATCTTTTTGCCCCACGTAGAAAATCCGTAAACCTTGATCCTGAATTTTCCGGTTTCATCATTTTTCAGTTTCAGGGATACCTTGCTTTTTCCAGCTGTTCCCGTTACGTTGTGGGAATCCTTTTTCTTCCATTTGCCGTCTTTGTACTGATAGAGCGTAAAGCGCATTTTCTTAATATTGCCAGGGATATACGCGTTACTCAGTTTATAAACGCATGTGGCATTTTTCTTTTTTGTCACGGAAAGCGAGCCGCCCTGGGAACGCGCGTCGGCAGAAGTGGTGCTGCCGAGGGTATAAGTTTTGCCGTTTTTGTCTGTTAAGACCGCTTTTACGGTGTAAGTGTCAAGCAGATAGCCAAGTTTCTTCATCGTAACTTCTGCATAAAACCGGCTGCCGTCGGATTTTTTCTTCGTGCCTGAAATGGTCGCTGTCTTTTTTCCTTTGCTGCTGTAAAGCTGGAAGCTCACTTTGTTAATACCGTACACGTTTTTTAGTCCGTCGAGGGAAACGGCAAATGACTTTTTCTTTTCAAGCGCTTTTGTCTTTTTTACGGCAAAAGTGGTTTGTGTCGGAATGACCGAATAGGTAGCGACGGCCAGTGTGCGGGAGGGGGTGGCTCCCTGCGGCTCCAGTACAAGCTTTGCGTGCCACGTTCCGTAAGCGCTGCCAGCCTGTGCGGCGTTTGCAAGAATCGTCATGCCGCCCTCTGTAAAAGGTGTCTTTGATGAGATACTCGCGGCGGTGGATTCATTGCTGCCTTCTGGCCAAGCCATAACCGAAACCGATTTATTTTGTCCCGGGATCACGACATCTCCGGAAGATTCTGCCGAAATGACCTGGACATTACGTGAGGCATCTCCTGTACCTCCGCTGACGTTCATCGAAAGTTTATCCGTGTGTATGGAAAGGTCACAGGTTCCGGCGGGGATCACCGTATCCCCGATCAGGATGTTTACGGTATAGGTATCATACGCATAGTTCAATGATTCCAAAGAAAATGTTCCGGTATAAGTGCCGCCGGCACAATTTTCCGGAGTCAGGGCAATGTTAGTCTGCAGGGCAGCAGCCTTTGTATCTTTGTGGGACACCTGCAGGGTAAGCTCGTTGGTTTGTGAGGGATCCAGTCCCTGTACCGAGTATGTACACTCACCGGAGGAACGGTTTACCGATATGTTCGCCTGATGATCTGCTGCGTTTGCCTTTACCGGCAGTAGAAGTGCCGCAAAGAACAGCAGGGTTAAAAATGAGAAAAGGTGTTTTAAAATGTGTCGTTGTTGTTTCATGTCATACCTCCATTTTTTTCCTTTTTTATTTAAAACTGCGCGGTTGACGCTTTTTATATGAAACTTATTTTCACATGTTTTTTTCATTTTGTCAATGGTTGAGGGTATTTTTTTTTGACGGGCATGGTACAATAAATACTATAAATATGAACGGAGGATCAAGTCTATGCAAAAAGGAAACAAATGGAAGGTGACGGCGCTTTTATTGGCGGCGGCACTCATTCTGCCTGCAGCCAGTCCTGTGTCTGCGGGAGCAAAGAAGAAACTGGTTCTGAATCGGAAAAAAGTAACGTTGACGGTCGGAAAGAGCTGTGTTTTAAAAGTAAAAGGGACGAAAAAGAAAGTTCGCTGGAGCACGTCAAAAAAGAAAGTAGCTGTTGTTTCGAAAAAAGGGAAAGTAACGGCGAAAAAGCAGGGGACAGCGAAAATCACGGCTAAGGTCAAGGGCTGGAAACCAGCCCTGGTATGTAAAGTTGCCGTAAAGAAAAAGAGCGGGTCAGAGCGTCCACAGGGACCGGCGAATGACATGCCGTCTCAGGCTCCGGTCGGTACACCTGCTGGAAATGGGGGAGAACCGGTCAATACACCGAATGGAACGGAGACGCTGAAGCCGGTTCAGTCGGCGGGACCGAGCCAGGGGCCCGTCGGCAGTACACCGCCGGTTCCGAGTGACCAACCGGGGGCAGACATGACGGAAAAACCGCCTGCACCGACGCAAACGCCTTCGCAGGTTCCGATCGTAGACGCGGATCCGGTGCCGGATGAATTTTTCCAGATCTTACAGCCGGAGTATGAGACGGGGACGCCTGAATGCCCTGAGTTCTCGGCGGATTCTGGTGTATATGGAAAAGCGTTCATGCTCGGGATGAAATCCCAGCCGGGTACAAAAATTTATTACACGACCGATGGAAGTATTCCGACGGCAGAAAACGGTACTCTTTATACGGATGCGCTCGTCGTGGCGGATCGGAATGGTATGCCGAATGTGCTTACGGCGGCTGCCAATATAAAGAAAATGTATATCAGCGGCAGCGGTTATGACTATGTGCCGCAGGCAGACGAGGTGGCGAAATGTACGGTGATCCGTGCGGCAGCAGTCAGTCCGGATCAAAAAGTGAGCGATGTCGTGACGAGAAGCTTCTTTATCGGAAACGATGTAAAGAAGAAATATGCGGGAGCAACAATCGCCTCTTTGGTTATCGATCCTAGCGATCTTTTAGATGCGGAGACGGGTATTCACGTACTCGGTAATAAATACACCGAGTGGAGCAAAACTCCTGAAGCGCAGAAAATCATCCGGGGAAGGCAGTACTGGGACTATGAGGGAAATTATACGCAGTCCGGCCGCGACTGGGAGCGCCTGGCATTCATGGATTATCTGGATGCGGACAGTGAGGCGTTGGAATTTTCGGTTCCGGTAGGTATACGCGTCCGAGGCGGTGCGAGCAGGATGTACGGACAGAAAGGGTTTAACTTATATCTCAGAGAAGAGTATGGGCAGAAAAATCTGAAATATCCTTTGATCCCTGGCGATCTGGATACAGAGGGAAATCAGATCAAAAAATATAAGTCCTTTATGTTGAGGAACGGGGGGAACGATACCGAATATTCAAAAATCCGGGATGTGTTTACCCAGAGCATGGTAGGAGACCGCGGTTACAGCGTACAGGCGGCCCGCCCGTGTGTGCTGTTTATCAATGGCGAGTACTGGGGGCTTTATAACCTGACCGAGAAATACAGTGATAATTCGATCGAGAATAAGTATGGCGTCGACAAAGATAATGTGATCATCTTCAAAGAGGATGAGATGGACGAAGGCCAGGATGGAGACGAAGTACTTTATCAGGAGCTTTTAAGTTACGCGGAGAAAGATTTTACCGACGATGCTGTCTATGAGGCATTTTGCGGAATGATGGATATCGACAGTTTTGCGGATTACTACGCGACTGAAATCTATATCGCGAACAAGGACTGGAATCCAGAAAAGAATTACATGCTTTGGCGTGCGAGGACGCCGGATGAAACGAATCCGTATGCCGATGGGAAATGGCGGTACATGCTTTATGATACGGAATACGCGATGGGCATGTATAACAACTGGGATACGCTGGCAGACTATGATTCGTTCAGCGGTGCGGTCTCGCAGGATGCGTTGTTTGCGGCAGTTATTAAGAATAAATCATTCCAGCAGAAATTCCTTACCGCGATCAAAGAGATCGGTTCGAAAAACTTTGCGCCTGAAGCTTGCGAAAAGAAGCTTAAGGAATATGAAACGGCCTACAAGCCGTTGATGGATGACTTTTATACCCGCTTTTTCGGCAAAGATACGTGGAACAGGAGTCAGTTTGACAATGCGGTCAACGCGATCAAAGAATTTGTGGGAAAACGTTATCGATACATCATACCTTATGTGGAAAACGGTTTGAAATAAAATATTAAAAAGTTTGAAAAATTTTCCTTGCAAAATAAAATAAAGTATGATAATATAGTCTTTGTTCGTATGAAAGCCGAGTCGGAGTTGACGAAAAACGTATGCTGGCTTTGGTATGGACAAAGATGATGGCTCCTTGGTCAAGCGGTTAAGACATCGCCCTTTCACGGCGGTAACACGGGTTCGATTCCCGTAGGAGTCACTGCATAAAATATCTTGCATATTTTTTGCTGTTATGGTATATTATTTAATGATGGCGACATAGCCAAGTGGTAAGGCGTGGGTCTGCAACACCCTGATCACCAGTTCGAATCTGGTTGTCGCCTGTAAGGAAATCCCCGAAGTACCGGGAAAGGTATTTCGGGGACTTTTTTGTTCATTATAATCGATTTGGCATTTACGCTGTGCGGTCTTCTTCATCGGGCCGTTTGACGGCTAGAAGCAGAACGATCAGCAGCAGGCCCGCCACGAGAATGATGGTTTTATACTTATTGAAATAAAGGAAAAATACATCGCGGAACTGATAAAAATAGTAGCCGAGTGTAAGAAGGAGCGTGTTCCAGACCGAAATGCCGATCGTGGAAAAGAAGGCATATTCCGGGTATGGCTGACCGCATGCGCCGGCGACGAAGGCGATGTAGGTCCGGCAGATCGGAATGACTCTTCCGAGACAGACAGCAGCCTTTCCGTGGTTTCCAAATGTGCGGTAAGAGGCGAGGATCGGTTTTTTCGTCGAGGGGAAGCGGCACATGATTTTTTCCATCATAGGTGAGCCGCCATAGCGTCCGACCGCATAGGTCAGGCTCGTTCCAACGAGTCCGGCAGCGCTGCTGTACAGGATCAGGAGTGGCAGGGAAATTCCCATACCCGCCCCGAATGCGCCGGCAAATGGAAGGACAAGTTCGCTGGATATGGGAAAGCAGGCGTATTCGAGCGCGATCAGCACGATGATGGCGGGGGTGCCGTAGGTTTGTACCCACAGTAGTACTTGTTCCATAAAGGCCTCCATGAATAGGTGGTTGTTTTCATGTATATGGGGTAAAAAGTGGAAAAATACCTTTATTCTCCTTGAAAAATAGTATACGTTCTGATATAATCATATACAGAACATATATTCTTTTTGACTTATGTTTAAAAAGGGCATATAATAAAGAGGAATGGCACAGGTAACGGGAGTTTTGTAGGATGGAAAGGCGGATGTCATGAATAATATTGATATTGCAAATGGAATCGTATTTCAAAAATTAGCGATAAGTAAAGACAGTTTTGATGATCGGCTTATATGCCAGAAAAAGATATATTTATTGCAGTCTTTAGGGACGAACCTGGGTTATGCGTATAATTGGTATGTAAGAGGGCCTTATTCGCCGGCATTGACTACGTATCTTTATGCGAATTTGGATGTTTTGGCCAGCAATGATTTTAGTGATTGTAAATTGGCAGAAATGGCGGAAAAAAACATCGCGTGCGTAAATCGTCTGGAAAAAGAAAAAAGATCGGATTTTACTACGGCATCGTGGTATGAGTTATTAGCCTCTTTGCTATATATTCATAATAATAGGGAAAGCTGGAAGATCGATGAGGAGGAACATCCACTTTTTTTAACACTGATAAAATATAAACCTCAATACAATGAAGAACAATGTCAATACGCATATAAAACGCTTAGTGATGAGGGATTTATCAAAACGGAGTTACGACATGGCGGAGAACAGATTAAAAATAGTGAAATATATTAACGATCCTGTTTATGGCGGGATCGGTGTTACGAAGATTGAGTTGGCGTTGATCGATACTCCTTTGTTCCAACGCCTGCGTGGACTTAGGCAATTAGCCCGCGTTAATTTTGTGTTTCCGGGTGCGGAACATTCTCGATATGTTCATTCCCTGGGCGTGTTATATATCATGGGATTAATGACAGAACATTTGTTGAAGCAGGGAATGTTAGATGAGGATGATGTTGTAAAATTGCGGGTGGCAGCGTTGCTGCATGATATCGGACATTATCCTCTTTCCCATTTGGGAGAAAGTGTATATGGCTATTGTCTGGATAATCAAAACGCAACCAATATAGTGGAAGTGCGGCCTCCAGTAAATAAAAAATATTTGTATGAAATGGCATCTTCACATTCCAAATCAGCGAATCATGAACATTTAGGGAAATATATCGTCATACATAACCGCGAAATCAGCAGGGTCTTATGTGAAAATGGGTTAGATCCGTTGGAGATCGGAGAGATTTTTACAGGTGAATATGGATCGAGAAACATGGTATATACTCAATTGCTGCATTCAAGCCTGGATGCGGACCGATTGGACTACCTGCTGAGGGATTCTTACCAGACGGGGGTTAAATACGGTTTAGTAGACCTGCAGTATCTAGTTAGGTTACTTATGGTGGTCGACGATCCGGCTCTGGCAGAAAATAATAAGGTATTAGTATGCAATAAAAAAGGGCAGCATGTAGTGGAGCATTTTCTTATGTCAAGATATTTCCACTATTCTCAAGTGATTTTTCATAAAACAAACGCTGCATTTGAGGGTATGATCCGATGTATGTATATCAAGTTAGTGCAAAGTGGAAATTTTTTATTTGATTCTTTAGAAGAGATACATAATAGTATCAATGACGAATGTTTTTTGCAATTTAATGATGCGTTTTTAGAAACTGCCTTAAAAGAGCATTATAAGAAAACAACGGATGATGAATATAAGAGGCTATACGAAATGTACAGGGACAGGATCCGCCCGAAGGTAGTGTTTGAGACAAAGGATTTATATGAAATGTCTCCAAAGCAGGAGTTTTCTGTTTTAAAGTGGGAATTAAAAAAGAATCCAAATAAGATTACGGAAATAGTCGGAAGCGACAGATGGGGATATCAGATCGTACCGATTACTTTGGAGAAGGTACATGGTTCGTATGGTATATCAGAAAGAGATATCAATCCAGAGGATTTGAGAGAAGCGGTAAAATTATACGATGCGGATGCTGAAAAAATTTCCTATTTAGCAGAGGATCCGTTATCAATAATAAGTAAGCTGGCAAATTATAAGAGTGAATTTGTAAGGATCTACGTGCTTGAAGAACGAGGAAAAACTTATGATTATGAGAAGATACACCGTGAGATCCGTGCGCTGATCACGTCCTGAGGGATTGCCTGCGTGGCAAAATCGGGGTTGCCAATTTGCTGAGATTTGCTATAATAAATGCGTGGCTAAAAATGTTTAAGGCCCGAAAATTACAAAGGAGGCAGGCAGCATGAGGTGGAAAGTAGTGTTTGTAATGCTGATGGTGTGTCTGACGCTCGGACTATGCGGCAGTCATTTGAACACACAGGCGGCTTCGAAATACAAAATAAAGATCAACAAACTGAAAAATACGGTGACGGTTTATGAAAAGAATGGCGGGCGTTACGAGCCATATAAGGCATTTGTCTGTTCGGTCGGGCAGGCGACGCCGACTGGTTCGTTCCGCATTTACCAGAAACACCGTTGGCGCGCGCTTGTACAGTCTACATATGGGCAGTATTGCAGCCGTTTTGTCGGTTCAATCCTGTTTCATTCGGTTTGTTATCACAGACCGGATCCGGCAACTCTGTTCAATGAGGAGTTCAATAAGCTCGGAACGACGGCATCACACGGCTGCATCCGTCTGACCGTGCAGGATGCCAAATGGATCTATGACCACTGCCCGATGGGGACACAGGTCATCGTGTATGAGTCAAAAAAGCCGGGGCCGCTTGGGAAACCGGATACGATCAAGGTTCCGAAGGGGATCGGTTACGACCCGACAGATAAATGGAGCGCGCGAAATCCTTATAATAAAAAGAAACCGAAGATCACAGGGGCGAAAGACCGGACGATCTCATATGGGGACACTGCCTATGATGTCAAAAAGGGCGTACGTGCCAAAAATACGACAGGTTTTTCGGCGACGAAAAAGATTACCGTTTCCATCCGGTATAAAAAAGAAGCGGGCAGTCCTTATAAAAAGGTAAAGAAAGTGAATACAAATAAACCGGGACGGTATCGGATCACATACCAGCTAAAGGATCCGATCGGCAGAAAGGCGAAAGTGACCGTGACGCACCGCGTGTTAGAGAAACCGGCAGAGCATACGGATCCGGCAGAGGGGCCAGGAAAGAACCTGCCGCCAGTCCCGACACCGCCGGTCGATACGCCGGTCGGTGAGAAGATGGTGCAATCATAAGATCAGGAGGGAAAGGTTGAAAAATGAAAGCTTCATATAATCCAAAGGAAATAGAGAAAAAATGGCAGAAGATCTGGGAAGACGAGAAGGCGTTCGCAGCGACGGATGATTACTCAAGACCGAAATATTACGCATTGGTAGAGTTCCCCTATCCGTCCGGACAGGGACTTCATGTCGGCCATCCGCGGCCGTATACGGCGCTGGATATCGTAGCGCGTAAGAGACGGATGCAGGGGTACAATGTGCTTTATCCGATGGGATGGGATGCGTTTGGACTTCCGACCGAAAATTACGCGATCAAGAATAAGATCCATCCGAAAGTGGTGACGAAGAACAATGTGGAACGATTTAAGGGCCAGCTCCAGTCACTTGGCTATTCGTTTGACTGGGACAGGGAAGTAAATACGACTGATCCTGATTATTATAAGTGGACGCAGTGGATCTTCCTCAAATTATTTAAGGCTGGACTGGCTTATAAGTCAGAGATGCCGATCAACTGGTGTACTTCATGTAAATGCGGCCTTGCGAATGAAGAGGTCGTAAATGGCGTATGTGAGCGGTGCGGAAGCGATGTTGTCCGCAAGGTGAAGAGCCAGTGGATGCTGAAGATCACAAAATATGCCGACCGGCTCATTGATGATCTCGACGATGTAGATTACATCGAGAGGGTCAGGGTGTCGCAGAAAAACTGGATCGGGCGCTCCAACGGCGCTGAGGTTGATTTTAAGCTGAAAGGGAAAGAAGAGACGCTCAGGATTTATACGACGCGGCCGGATACATTGTTCGGCGTGACATATATGGTCGTCTCCCCGGAGCATCCTTATTTGGATCAATTTAAGGATGAAATAAAAAACTGGGATGAGATCGTCGCTTACCGGGAAGCAGCGGCTAGAAAGTCCGATTTTGAGAGAACGGAACTCGCGAAAGAGAAAACGGGTGTTGAGATTGAAGGGATCACGGCGGTAAATCCGGTAAACGGAGAGGAAATCCCGGTCTGGGTTTCCGATTATGTGTTGATGAGCTACGGTACGGGTGCGATCATGGCGGTGCCGGCTCATGACGAGCGTGACTGGGAATTTGCAAAGAAATTTAATATTCCGATCGTTGAGGTGATCGCGGGAGGAAATGTAGAAGAGGCGGCGTTCACTGACGTGGCGACGGGAACGCTTGTAAATTCTGGATTCCTGACGGGCAAATCGGTGGAGGAAGCCCAAAAAGCAATCATTGAATGGTTAGAAAAAGAAGGGGTTGGAACACCGAAGAGGAACTTTAAACTCCGCGACTGGGTATTTTCCAGACAACGTTACTGGGGTGAACCGATCCCGATCGTGAAATGTGAATCATGCGGTTATGTGCCGATCCCGGAGGAAGAGCTTCCGTTAGAACTTCCCGAGGTGGACAATTATATGCCGACGGACAACGGAGAATCACCGATCGCCAATATCCGTTCCTGGGTGGAGACGACTTGTCCGTGCTGTGGCGGGAAAGCGGAGAGGGAGACCGATACGATGCCGCAGTGGGCGGGATCATCGTGGTATTTCCTGCGGTATATCGATCCGGACAACGATGAGGCGCTGGCCAGCCGGGAGGCGCTCGATTACTGGCTTCCGGTCGACTGGTACAATGGCGGTATGGAGCATACGACACTTCATATGCTGTATTCCCGTTTCTGGCATAAGTTTCTTTTTGACCAGGGGGTTGTTCCGACAAAGGAGCCGTACCAGAAACGGACGTCTCACGGTATGATCCTCGGGGAAAACGGGGAAAAAATGAGTAAATCCAGGGGAAATGTAGTAAATCCAGATGATATTGTCAATACTTATGGTGCAGACACACTCCGCACATACGAAATGTTCATCGGTGCCTTTGAAGCGGCAGCGGCTTGGTCGGATGACGGTGTGAAAGGGTGCCGCCGCTTTTTGGACCGCGTCTGGAAACTGCAGGATATGGTGACGGATGGCAAGGGGTATTCGGCTGACTTAGAGACGAAGATCCACCAGACGATCAAAAAAGTCAGCAATGACTTTGAGGCGTTAAAATATAACACGGCGATTGCAGCCATGATGGCGCTGATCAATGAATTTTATAAGGCGGGTGAACTTACGCGCGATGATTTCCGCGTTTTGCTGCTTCTTTTAAATCCGGTCGCTCCGCACATCACAGAGGAATTGTGGGAGATCATGGGATTCGAAAAACGGATTTTCGAGAACAGCTGGCCAGAATACGATGAGGAGAAAACCGTGGAGCAGATGCAGGAGATCGCTGTTCAGGTAAATGGGAAAGTGCGCGCGACTGTGAAGCTTGCTATCGATGCGGATAAACAATCTGCGCTCGCCGCAGGAAAAGAGGCGATTGCGGATAAGATTGCCGGAAAAGAGATCGTGAAGGAGATCTACGTTCCGGGAAGGATCATTAATCTTGTGGTGAAAGGCTGATCATGCAGACAAACGAAGCGAAACTGGGCAGCGCCCCTCTGTTCCGACTGATGCTCGGGATGGGGATTCCGACGCTGATCGCCCAGATCATAAATCTTTTGTATAATATTATTGACCGGATGTACATCGGACACATACCGGATGTCGGTGCGACCGCTCTCACAGGAGTTGGGCTGGCGCTGCCTATGATCGTGATCATATCGGCGTTTAGTGCTTTTGTGGGAGCGGGCGGCGCGCCGCTCTCGGCCATCGCACTCGGCAGAGGAGATAAAGAAGAAGCAGAGAAGATTTTAGGTAATGGTTTTTCACTGCTTGTTCTTTTTTCTGTCGTACTGATGATCGTATTCTTTTTCATCAAGAAGCCGATGCTGTACCAGATTGGCGCAAGTGATGCCACATTTCCGTATGCTGACGACTACATGACGATCTATATTTTAGGTACGTTTTTCGTACAGGTCACGCTCGGGATGAACCCGTACATTACGGCGCAGGGGTGTTCGCGCACGGCGATGGTCTCTACGCTGATCGGAGCGATACTGAATATCGCGCTCGACCCGCTCTTTATTTTTGGTTTCGGAATGGGGATCCAGGGAGCGGCGCTCGCCACGGTTATATCGCAGTTTGTCAGTGCGGTCTGGGTGCTGCGGTTTTTGACGCGGAAAGAACGGAGTATGGGGATTCGAAAAGAAAAACTGAGGCTGCAGGGTCGCGTGATCGCGAAACTGATGGCGCTCGGCATCTCCCCATTTATCATGCAGGCGACCGAAAGCATGATTTCTATCGTGATGAACAGCGGACTTCAAAAATATGGCGGGGATATGTATGTCGGAGCATTGACCATCATGCAGAGTGTCATGCAGTTTATAAGCATTCCTGTCAACGGATTTACACAGGGAGTCCAGCCGATTTTAAGTTATAATTACGGGGCGGGGAACAGGGAACGGGTGAAAAAGACGTTTTCTATCATGTTTGCGATCGTTATGACGTACACGGTACTGCTGACCGGGACGGCGATGGTATTTCCTGTGTTATTCGCAAAGATGTTTACAGACAACGCAGAACTGGTAACACTGGTGTCCGGGGTGCTTCCGATCTTTCTCGGAGGGATGCTCGTGTTCGGCATCCAAATGTCCTGCCAGACGACATTTCTGGCGCTCGGACAAGCTAAGGTGTCACTGTTCATCGCGCTTTTAAGAAAAGTGATCCTGCTCATCCCGCTGGCACTGATTCTGCCAAAGATCATGGGCGATGTCATGTTTATCTATTATGCGGAGCCGATTTCCGATGTGACGTCAGCGGTGACGTGCGGCATCCTCTTCATTTTCCTGTTCCGGCGTATCTTAAAATCAGAACGAGTGTAAGCGTGATCACGGTTATTGGCTGGCACACGCATAGTCAGGAACGAACTGGCTATGCGCGCAGGTCAAAATTGTATCTTGTGACAGTGCCGACCGGGGCAGGGGAATCCTGTTCCATAAAATCGTGAACGAGGTCGATCTCTTTTTCTTTCGCGGCAAATTCAGAAGTAAAGCTGTATCCCTGTTTGTTGATCGCGTCTTTCAATAAATCCGCATTCTTTTCCAGCAGTTTTCTGGCGGCATCCTTTTCCACAAAAAACGTAGTGGAGATATTCGTGTGATCTTTCTTGATGTGGATGTCGAGGATGCCGAGCGAGTCCATCTCCAGATGAAGCAGCACTTTTAAGTTATCTTTCGATTTTTTCAGCGCGTCTTTTCTCGTCATCACATACAGGTCACCGTGCGCGTTCTGCTCAGAAAGTTTCATCGGAAGCTGAAGGTAGGTGAACTGTTCGTTCAGCATTTTCATAAAGTCCATATTCTGCTGCATGTCCGTGGTCGTATTCACGATGGATTCTCCGGCGGGCCTTGTCGCGAACATCCGGTTTAAGGATGTGAGTTCGCTTAACTGTTCCTGCATTTTTCCATAGAGCCGTTCAATCCCGTTTTCTTCTTTTAACCCTTCCGGGGATAATGTCCACCCGGACAGGAATTGTCCTTTCACGAGTTTCCCAAATCCTTTTGTATCCAAAAGTCCGTGCAGATCCTCATCCGAAAGGGAGGGCAGGGCATCTTTGACCGCGCTCAGGATTTCCCTGGCGGTCAGGGTTCCGTCCCTGAGCAGGGAGAGGCTTTCTTTGTCGGCCAAAAATTTTTCCATGATCCCGGCCAGTTCCGAGCGCTCTTCCGCGGAAAGTATATGTCCGGCCTGTTCCGGGATAAAGGAAGCCGATTCCGCAGCCGATTGTTTTGCGCCGGAGGCGCGGTCTGTCATATTTGTCAACAACTGGCGCATGCGGGCAAATGGAGAGCTGCCAGCTTCGTCCGCGCGGCCGGGCGCGGGATGAAGTGCGTCGCCCGAATCCTGAGAAAGTGTATCACCGGTTCCAGTAAGGAGTTCGGCACCAGATCCGGCTGCGCCTGCTTCCACGTTTCCGGCCGGCCGTCCTGCGGCGAGGTTAAATTCTTCCAGGGAAGGGATGGAATCAAGCGCGATGTTCAGTACCTCTCCGGCTACGTAGCGGGCAATGGATGGATTTTCTTTTACGAGGCTCAAAAGGAGGTCGTTTACGGAATCGGTCAGGCTGTTCATCTGGTATAACAGCTGGTGCGTCTGGTTCTGATAATTGTCAAACTGGGTAACAGACGCGGCATCCATCGGCATGCCGAGACGCTTCATAGAGATCACCGTATTGACATCTGCATTCGGGTATTTGGCACAAAGTTTCAGGGAATCCATGATGTTTTGTTTGCTGATGGACTGCTGGTTTTCAAGCAGGCTGCGGACAACTTCGAGGTTGCGCGGACTTTTGGGAAGGCCGGCCTCCTCCAGTGCCTGTTCGACCGTGTCTTCCATGCCGAGCAGATAGGCCTGGGATACCGCTTTCATATAGATCGTGCCACCCTCCAGGCTTGTGATCTGAAACGCGGCTTTCTGCCCAATGGAGTATTGGGAAGCTTCAGGGAGGGTGCCGGAAAAAGAAGAGCCGTCATCCAGCGAAATCGTGATCCGATTTCCGTGGATATCACTTACGACACCTTTTAGTGTTTCCCCCTCCCGCACGTTGATCATGCCGCCAGTTGTGCGGTATGCCCGTTTGGCAGCGTTTGTGTTCAGATTGCCAGAGCGGTTTTGGTTGTTTTGTACGCTGTTACTCGTGATCGCCATGAAAAAATCCCTCCTGCGTAGTCGTACAGGGCACGGAATCTCCTATGCTCCCTGTGTCATATATAATATATCGAATCCCTTCGTTTATTTTTCAAGGTTTGATGCGCGGAAAATCGCGTTATGTCCATACTTTTTCCGTATTTGGTCGACAGCCTCCTCCATTTTTCCCTGACGGAGATAAAGATCATTGCCAAGAAAACGGGGTTGTCGGGAACTTTCTTTCGCAAGATCTGTCGAAGGCGTGCTTTCCTGACGGAGATAAATAGTATTGTCGAAAATATTGAGCTGTCGGGAACTCTCTTTCGACAATTTAGATGAAGAGACACCGAGAAGCCGGATGGGACTACCGTCCCATGTCTCATCAAACAGGGTGCACGCATAGTGATACAGCTCGCTTGTGATGTTCGTAGCTGCTGGCATCGTACACTGGTGGCTGCTGTGGCGGAACTGGTTGTCTTTGATCGTGACCGCGATGACATGAGCCGAAAACCCGTCGGCGCGCAGGCGGCTTCCGACCGATTCGCAAAGTTTGAGCAGGACCTTTTTTGCTTCGCCGGTATCCGTCACATCGTGGGGGAGAGTCGTCGAGTTGCCATATCCTTTGCTTTCGGGCTGCTCACGCAGTACTGGTGAACGATCGATTCCATTCGCGTAATCGTGTATGATCTCCCCGTGCTTTCCCATATGTGACCGGATGATATTTTTGTCTGAGCGGGCCAGTTCACCGATGGTGCGGATGCCGAGATTGTATAACTTTTTTTCCGAAGCGCGGCCGACTAAAAACAGGTCGCCGACAGGAAGAGGCCACATCTTTTTTTCGATGTCATCTGGAAACAAACGGTGGACTTTGTTCGGCTTTTCAAAATCAGAGGCCATCTTTGCCAATACTTTGTTGGAAGAAACGCCGATATTGACCGTGTAAGCGAAACGTCTGTAAATCTCTTCCCGCACAAAATCTGCTGCTTCGACCGGAGAGCGGCCGGTGAGGATCGGACATCCGGTCATATCCGTAAAGGCCTCATCAATACTGTACTGTTCCACGATGGGCGTCAGGCTTTTTAGATAGTGGATCAGTTCACGGGAGAAGGTTTTGTAAATCTCGTGGCGCGGGGGGACGATTTTGATCGTGGGACATTTCTTTTTCGCTTCCGCGAGTGTTTCAGCCGTACGGATGCCATACGCTTTTGCCGGCGTGCTTTTTGCCAAAACGATGCCGTGCCGTTTTGTTTCGTCGCCGCCGATCACGGAAGGGATCTCGCGCAGATCAAGGGATTCGTTTAACGTAGTCAGGCGGTATACGGCCTCCCAACTCAAAAACGCGTTATTAACATCAATGTGAAAAATAACCATGTGTCCAGCTCCTCACGTTCATACGGCAGCCAATCTCAAATACCTTAACGACATTTTAACACAAGAACAAATGTTTGTAAAGAAGGACTTGCATAAAATGATTTGAAATGATAAAATAAGTTCTGATGAACGGAAAAAATTAACGTTTTTTAGGATGATAGTTATAGTCAGAAATGGAGGATACTATGTACAAGATCAATGAAAATTACTTAAAATTACCTGGAAGTTATCTTTTTTCTACGATTGGCAAAAAAGTCAACGCATATACAGAAGCAAATCCCGATAAGAAAGTGATCCGCCTCGGCATCGGGGATGTTACGCTGCCGCTCGCGCCGGCGGTGATCCAGGCGATGCATCGCGCCGTGGATGAAATGGCGGACGCGGCTACGTTTAAGGGGTACGCGCCGGATCTCGGGTACGAATTCCTTAGGAGCGCGATCGTGGAGAATGACTACAAAGCGCGGGGAGCGGATATTGCTATCGATGAAATTTTTGTGAGCGACGGCGCGAAGAGCGATTCAGGAAATATCGGTGACATTTTTGCCCAGAACAATAGAATCGCCGTATGTGACCCGGTTTACCCGGTATATGTCGATACGAACGCGATGTCTGGCAGGACCGGCGAATATATAGCAGAGAAAGAGCGCTGGTCGGACGTGATCTATATGCCATGTACGGCGGAAAATGATTTTGTGCCGCAGCTTCCTTCCGAGACACCGGACCTGATCTATATCTGCTGTCCGAATAACCCGACTGGGACGGCGATGAAAAAGGGCCAGCTGCAGAAATGGGTGGACTTTGCGCTCGAGAAAGGCGCGGTCATCATTTACGATGCGGCCTATGAGGCGTATATCTCCGAAGAAGATGTGCCGCATACGATCTATGAATGCGAGGGCGCGAAAAAATGTGCGATCGAGATGAGAAGTTTTTCGAAAAATGCGGGATTTACAGGCACTCGTCTCGGGTTTACCGTGATCCCGAAAGAATTGACGTGCGGCGGCGTGTCCCTGAACAGTCTCTGGACCCGCAGGCACGGGACGAAATTTAACGGCGCGCCTTACATTATCCAGCGGGCAGGCGAGGCCGTATACAGTGACGAGGGCAAAAAGCAGACGAGAGAACAGATTCAGTATTACATGAATAATGCGAAAATCATACGGGAAGGACTAACTGGTGCCGGCTATACGGTGTACGGCGGCATCAACGCTCCTTACATCTGGCTGAAAACGCCGGATCAGATGACTTCGTGGGAGTTTTTTGATTATCTTTTGGAAAACCTGAATATTGTCGGTACACCGGGAAGCGGGTTTGGCCCGAGCGGCGAGGGATATTTCCGGCTCACGGCATTTGGCTCCCTCGAAAATACGAAGGAAGCGATGGAACGACTGCGGAAATAGGAAGATGCCGCGGACAAGAACGAAAGCCGGGCGGACAGCCTGCCTGGCGGAAATGAGGTTGATCATGAAAAAATGGAAGCGATTAATGGCGGCTGTGCTCGTATTTGTACTCGGGTTTACGCCGGTCCTGCCGGCGAAGGCAGATTCGGTGGAGATGAAACCGTATCTTTCGCTGGGGGCAGATCTGACGAAAGAGCAGAGAAAAATCGTTCTTTCTTTGCTGGATGTAGAAGAAAATGAACTTTCCGATTATGAAGTGATCGAAATTACAAATGACGATGAACATGAGTATCTCGACGAATATCTATCTGCCTCGGTCATCGGTACGAAGGCGCTGTCTTCCGTGCGGATCGAAAAGGTGGGGGATGCGAAGGGGATTTCGGTGGAGACGAAAAACATATCGTATTGTACGAGCGGTATGTATACAAACGCGCTGACGACAGCCGGCATTTCAGATGCGGAGGTGGTCGTGGCCGGGCCGTTTGAAATTTCGGGAACGGCAGCGCTCGTCGGAGCGATGAAAGCATACGAGACGATGACTGGTGAAAAAGTCAGTGATGAGAACGCGGACGCGGCTACGAATGAACTTGTCGTCACGAGTGATCTTGCCGCCGAGATCGGAAGTGATAAGGCAGAACAGCTCATGGCACTTGCCAAACAGCGTATCGCGTCAGAGGGCGTCGATTCGGCGGAAGAGATCCGTGAGGTGATCGAAAAGGCGGCAGATGAGCTGGACGTGACACTGACGGATGAACAGAGGAAGGCAATGACAGATGTTTTTGATAAGATAAGCGGTTTGAACCTGGATGTGGATAAACTGAAACAGCAGGCGGAAGATGTTTATGATAAATTGAAACAACTTGGCCTGGATGCGGAGAAAGCGAGCGGGATCCTTTCGAAAATCGTGCAGTTTTTCGAAGACGTGGCAGATAAAATCGTATCTTTCTTTAAAAATCTGTTTTAGTTTTTGTGGAACAACGGAGTGATCCGTGTATCAAACATCTTTTATACGGGAGGAATGATCTGTGAGGATAAGTGTCATTATCGCCTATCACGGAGAAACAAATTATATCATGGACTGTCTGGCCAGCCTGGCAGAACAGAGTTATCGTGATTTTGAAGTGATCGTGGTATGTGATGGATGTGAGGAACCGGACGTCAGTCCATTTCCAGAGCTTACGATCCGATTTGAGAGAGCGGAGGCGGCGGGCAGCGTCGCCAGGATGCGGAATCTGGGACTGGAGAGAGCAGAAGGGGAATATTTGTTTTTTTTGGATGCCGACGACTATATCGATACGGAAATGTTTGAACAAATGATAAGCGCGGCTGTACCGGACGGTGTCGTTTACGCCTCGATCCGGCACACATGGTATAGCAGAAAAGTACATTATGATAATGGAGAGGAATTAAACCGGAAGAATGGGATGGCGAAAAAAGACCGGTTCCGCGGCGACTGCCAGAACCCATATGAGTTTTTGGTGATGCGCGCCAATGGATTGCAGAATGTGACGATCTTAGGAATGCTGATCGCCCGGTCGATCGTGGAGCAAAATAAGCTTCGTTTTGACGAGGAATTTCGGTATTTTTCAGATGCGCCGTTTTTGCTCCAGATACTTGCGGCGGCAAAAGATACGGTTTTTTGCGAGGAAAGCTACTATATCAAGAGAAAGCACAACGATCCGGTCAACCTTCCCGCCCTCGTCCAGGTAAAAGATGAGGAGAATAAGATCTTTGAGGGAATGCGCATGTATTCCCAATATAAGCATGTGGTGCAAAAGGATGCGGATGAGGTTTATTTTGATTACAAATTTGCCCGTTTTCTCGTGACGAGGATATCCTTGTTCCTTATGAAGGCAAAGCCGGGAAAGCGCGAAGAGATCGGAGAGTGTCTGAAAGAGGCGCTCGGAAAGATGGGCAGCGGCGTCGATGACAGGCTGGACCGGTATGCCAGACAGCTCGTTCAGTATGGGAAGAGGGGCAGAGTAGATAAAATCGCGAAAAAAGCGAGGGGCAATGCCCGTAAACAAAAGATGCAGACCGTATTCCACAGCCGTTCAATGATGAAGCGCTATATTTATCGGAAAATACTCTGCAAAATGAAAATGATCCCCGATATGGTCGTTTTCGAGAGTTTTTTTGGCAAAAATTATTCAGACAGCCCGAAATATATCTATGAGTACCTGAATGAGACATATCCAGGAACATATAAATGCGTCTGGGTCAATACAGGAAAAAAACTTGAACTTCCCTATGGAGGCAAACAGGTCAGGCGTTTTAGTTTCCGGTATTTCTACTATATGGCGAGGAGCCGTTATTTTGTATTTAACGGCAGGCAGCCGCGCTATTTTGTGAAGAGAAAAGGCAGTGTGTTTTTGGAAACGTGGCACGGCACGCCGCTGAAAAAACTCGTGTTTGACATGGATGACGTGACATCGGCTACGCCTCTTTATAAGGAGGAAGTGTATAAGCAGACACGGGCCTGGGATTATCTCGTGGCACCAAACCAGTTTTCGGAAGAAATATTCAGGCACGCGTTTATGTACGATGGGAACATGCTGGAGACGGGTTATCCGCGAAATGATATTTTGTACCGGAGTGACCGGGAGCAGCTGACTGGGGAGATCAAAGATGAACTTCATATACCGCGGGATAAAAAGGTCATCCTCTACGCGCCGACATGGCGCGACGACGAGTACTATGGCCATGCGAAGTATAAGTTCACCCTTATGCTGGATCTTGACCGGATGCGGGAGGAACTGGGAGAAGAGTATGTCGTGATCCTCCGGACGCATTATTTCATTGCCGACGCGCTGGATCTGTCAGAGTACGGGGGATTTGCGTATAATGTGAGCAAATATGATGATATTGCGAGGCTGTATCTCATATCTGATGTACTCATTACCGATTATTCGTCTGTCTTTTTCGATTTCGCGAATCTCAGAAGGCCGATGTTGTTCTTTACGTACGATTTGGAAAAATACCGCGGTGTTTTGAGGGGATTTTACATGGATGTGGAAGAAGAGCTTCCGGGGCCAATGCTGTTTGATACGGAACAAGTCATTGATGCGATTCATCATATCGAGGATATTCAGAAAGAATATGCACATAAATATAATAAGTTTTGTGATAAATACTGTGCGTGGGAGGATGGGCACGCGTCAGAAAAGGTCGTAAACGCGGTGTTTCGCGGCGAATAAAGATCCATAAAGGGCGCGGGCATGCGCGCATGGAGGAAAGAATGACGAAAGTAAGTGTGATCATCCCTTATTACAAAGGGCCTTCCTATCTGGAGGAATGTGTCCAGAGTATCGAGAACCAAAACCTTCCCGGTTTGGAAGTCCTTCTGGTCGACGACAGGGGCGGCGATGATGTGCCGGAATCCGTTCTGGAAAAGGCGTTTATCCGCCATATTGTGCTGGAGGAAGAAATAGGTGAGGAAGGTTTTGCTGCCGGAGAGGGCCCGGATGCGGTACCGCCGGGTGGAGAAGGGGAACCGTCCCCGTTTGGCGCAGCGGCAGCAAGGAATACAGGCGTACGGTATGCTGGAGGGGAATACCTCTATTTTATAGACGCCGATGACTATTTGTGGGAGGATGCGCTTGCCAGGCTTGTCGGACTGGCAGAGGAAAAGAATGCGGATGTCGTGACAGGAAACCGTTGTTTTTCCTGGTTCCGTCCGGTCAGTTTTACGATAGAAAGCGCGAGGGATGATACGGAGTTGACGGGGATCGTCCGGCTTCACGGCGGGGAGCTGGCATCGTTTCTGTCAACCCGTTTTACCGTACAGCATCTGCTCGTGCGCAGGACATTTTACGATGGCCTGGGGCTTGCATTTGATGTGCATAACCGATATTACCCGGATATTTTTGTGGCGGCTGGGATTTTTTCAGGAAAGGCAGCGGACATATGGGCGGACGGCAGCAGCCGGTATGTGTGCCGTTTTCATAATGATCCGATCCATCTGCCGTCACTCAGCCAGGAAAAGGCGAAACGGCGACCGTTCGACTTTATCAGAAGTTATGAGGCCGCCAGCCGTCTGCTGGCGGAGGAAGCAGGAGGAAATGGTGCGGATGGGAACGAGGCGGCGTCTGCGCTGAACGGGCAGCTGATCCGGTTTATCGCGGAGCATTTCCCGGACAGTCTGAATGGGGAGGAGACGCGACGTTTTACGAAAGCGCTGCGGCATATACCAAAGCCGGATTGGAGACGGATCAAAAAAGAGTTTGGATTTTTACAGGCGATGGAAATGAACTGTTTATGCAGAGGGAATGGAAAGGCTGCGAAACTGTTCGCAAAACTGGCATTTGCCTGGAGAAAGAAACAGGGGATACTCGGGACGCCGATCCAGCACCGGCGGATCATAGACGCGCTTGTTTTTCAGAAGATGAAAGTGCTTCCGAATACGGTTTTGTTCGAAAGTTTTTTGGGAAAAAGTTACTCAGACAGTCCGAAGTACATCTTTGAATACCTGAATGAGACGTATCCGGGCAGATATAAATGTATCTGGGCCTATGCGGAAAAGAAACGTAAGATCCCGTTTCCGGCCAAACAGGTAAAGCGTCTGGGACTCCGCTATTTCTATTATATGGCGAGGTGCCAGTACGTCGTGTACAACGGACGGCAGCCGACGTTTTACAAAAAAAGAAAAGACAGTATCTTTTTGGAGACATGGCATGGAACACCTTTAAAAAAACTCGTGTTTGATATGGATGATGTAACCTCGGCCTCCCCGTTATATAAGGAGGACGTCTATTACCAGACGCGCGCGTGGGATTATCTCGTGGCGCCGAATGAGTTTTCGGAGAAGATTTTCCGCCGTGCCTTTTCCTATGAAGGAAATATACTGAAGACGGGGTATCCGAGAAATGATATTCTGTATCATCCGCACAAAGAGGAACTGGCGCTGGAAATCAAAAAAGAGCTGGGTCTGCCGGTGGATAAAAAAGTCATTTTGTATGCGCCGACATGGCGGGATGATGAGTTTTACGGCCCGGGCATGTATAAGTTTTCCCTGAAGATGGATCTTGGCCGTATGAGAGAGGAACTGGGAAGCGAGTACGTCGTAATACTGCGGACGCATTATTTTATCGCGGACGCGCTGGATCTGTCCGGGTATGAGGGGTTCGCCTACAATCAGAGTAAATATGATGATGTGGCAAGGCTTTATCTCATCTCTGACGTGCTGATCACCGACTATTCCTCTGTCTTTTTTGATTTTGCCAATCTGCGGAGGCCGATGTTGTTTTTTACGTATGATCTGGAGAAATACCGCAGTATCCTGAGAGGATTTTACATCGATGTGGAAAAGGAACTGCCGGGACCGATGCTGTTCGATACGGAAGAGATTATTGACGCGATTCATAATTTACGTATGATTCAGAGAAACTATGAAGAAAGATACAATCAATTCTATGAGAAATATTGTGCATGGGAAGACGGATATGCAGCCGAACGGGTCGTGGATGCCGTGTTCCGGTTCGGTAATACGGAAATGGAGAAGGATTAGATGAAGGTAAGTGTTATCGTTCCTTATTTTAAAGGAGCATCTTATTTGGAAGAGTGTATCGGGAGTATTGTGGATCAAAATCTTCGGGATATTGAGATTCTGATCGTGGATGACAGGGATGGGCATGATGTGCCGGAATCCGTGCTTGCGATCGAGCAGGTGAAGCATATCGTGTTGGAAGAAGAACGGGATGCCGATGAATTTTTCAAAGAGAAGCGCCGTTTTCTGGCAGATCGTGGTTTAGAAGGAGAACTCGAGCCGGGGAATGTGGACATGGCTCTGCCGCTTTCGGGAGAACGGGAACTTCTGCATCATCCATTTGGCGTCGCCGCGGCGAGAAATGCAGGGGTGCGCCATGCAGCCGGGGAATACCTATACTTTCTCGATGCCGATGATTACCTGTGGGAGGATGCGCTTGCTAAACTTGTGAAACTTGCCGATGAGAACAAGGCCAAAGTGGTGACCGGAACACGGTACAGTTCGTGGTTCCGCCCGTGTTCTTTTTCGTTTGAGAAGTCGGTGCCTGATTATGACATTCAGGGGATGGTCCCGCTTCAGGGAGAGGTACTCACGGAGTTTCTAAAGAGCCGCTTTACGATGCAGCATCTGTTGATACGCAGAGACTATTATGAAAGTCTTGGTGTGGCATTTGATGAATTCCACACATTGTACACGGATGTTCCAGTCGTGGCGGCCGTATTGGCCGGGGCCGCAGGGGAGATCTGGGCGGATGGAAAGAGCGTATATGTATGGCGCCGGCATAATGATCCAATCCATCTGCCGGCGCTGTGCCAGCAAAAGAGAGCATGCCGTATCCGGGAATATATCGAGAGTTATGAGGCCGCCTGTGATGAGGTCTCAAAAAGCAGACGATCGTCGGATGCAGAACAGGGTTCATGTTCCGAGGCGGCGCCGATCTTATTTGCCCTGGATGAGTGGATGTGCCGTTTTATGCTCGCGCGGTTTCCAGACGGCCTGAATGAAAAAATGGGCATCCGTTTTATGAGGCATATGCAGCGGATCGGAGCGCCGCAGCAAAAGCAGATTGCAAGCGACCGTTCCCGTATACAAAAAATGGAACTATCATGGCTGTTCTGGGGAAATTACGCGTTTGCCAAAAGGATCGGCAGGATCGGGAAGCTCAGGAAAAAGATAAAAGGGATCACGGGAAAACCGATCAAGAGGTGGGTGGTCTTGGAAAAACTGATATTTCGAAAACTTCCGATCCGGAAAGACTGGGTGTTTTTGGAGAGCTTTTTTGGGAAAAGTTATTCCGACAGTCCCAAATATCTGTATGAGAAATTGTATGAAATGTATGGCGACAAATTCCGTTATATATGGAGCCTGAACAAACGTCCGCGCGATATGAAAGGGAATCCGAAGATCTGCCGGCGCCAGTCGCTGCGGTATGTCTATTATATGACGCGGGCCAAATATATAATCTGCAATACAAGGCAGCCGATCTGGTACCGGAAGCGGGAAGGGGCGGTATTTCTTCAGACCTGGCATGGCACGCCGCTGAAAAAACTCGCATTTGATTTGGATGATATCCATGCCGCGAGCCAGGATCATAAGACAAAATTTTTTGCCCAGAGCCGGGACTGGGATTATCTGATCTCCGCGAACCGGTTTTCTACGGAGGTGTTTGAGCGCGCGTTCTGCTATCCGAGGGAAAAGATCATCGAGACGGGGTATCCGAGAAATGATATCCTGTATTCGGATCACGCGGAAGAGATCAGGGAAGATGTGCGTGCGGAGTTTGGCATTCCAGACGGCCGCAGGGTGATCCTCTATGCGCCGACATACCGCGATGATGAGTTTTACAAAAAAGGGGAATACAAATTCAGCCTCCAGATGGACTTACATCGGATGCGCGAGGAATTTAGAGAGGAATATGCCATATTGCTGCGGACGCATTACCATATCGCCAATGCGGTCGATTTGACCGGACTGGAGGATTTTGTATATCAGGCAAGCAGTTACAGTGACGTGTCAAAATTATACCTGGCTTCAGATATTTGTATCACGGACTATTCCTCGGTATTTTTTGATTTTGGGAATCTGAAACGGCCGGTCTTGTTTTTTGTGTATGATTATGAAAATTACCGCAATGAACTCCGCGGTATGTACATTGATATGGAACGGGAACTGCCGGGGCCGATCGTCCGTACCAATGACGAACTGGTGGAAGCGCTGCGAAATATCGACCAGATCTCCAAACAGTATGAGGAGCGCTATGATACATTTTATGAGAAGTTTTGCCATGTGGATGACGGCGGGGCGTCGGAACGGACGATACGCGCTGTATTCGGAAAGGAGTAAGCATGAGAGCATGTATGCGGTTTTTTGTGAAAAGTTTTGTGATCGGTTTATATCGCGCTATGTGTGTCGTGCTGCCCGTGAATAAGAAACGGATCGTGTTTGATTCCAGTCTCGGCAAGAGTTATTCGGGGAATCCGAGGCATATTTTTGAATATATCGTAGAAAATGGGTATCAGGAGAAGTGGGAGTGTACCTGGTTTTACTCGAAAACACCGTATCCGATCCCCGGCGATGGCTACCAGTTCCGCTATGGGAGGCTGCGCTATCTGTACTATATGGCGACGGCGAAAGTGTGGGTGTTTGACTGCCGCCAGCCGTCGTGGCTCATCAAGAGAAAGAACTGCCATTATATCCAGACCTGGCACGGGACGCCGCTGAAAAAGCTCGTGCTGGATATGGATGATGTGTTCATGATGAATGAGACGGACATTGAAACCTACCAGAGCGGATTTGTGAAAAATGTGCAGATCTGGGACTACCTCATCTCGCAGAATCCGTTTTCTTCCGTTACGTTCCGCCGCGCGTTTGCCTATCACAAGGACATGCTGGAGATCGGATATCCGCGCAATGACATTTTGTTTTCGAAGAATAATGAGGAGGACATCCGTCTGCTCAAGCGGCGCCTCGGACTGCCGCAGGATAAAAAGATCCTGCTCTATGCGCCGACGTTCCGCGATGATGAGTTTGCCGAAGACGCGAGTTATAAGTTCAGTCCCAAGCTGTCGTTCGACCGGCTGAAGGAGGCGCTGCAGGAGGATTATATCCTGATCGTGAAATACCACTATCTCATCATGGATTATGTGGACTGGTTTCCGTATAAGGATTTTATTTTTCATTTTGACCAGAGTAACGACATCGCCGAGCTCTTTCTCGTGTCAGACATGCTGATCACGGACTATTCTTCGGTTATGTTTGACTACAGCATATTGCGGCGGCCGATTCTGTTTTACGCGTATGATCTGGAGAAATATAAAAATGACCTGCGCGGGTTTTACTTCGATTATGAGGCGGAAGTGCCAGGGCCGATCTCGATGGATACCGAGGCGCTGATCCAGGATATTGTGTCGTATGTTGGCGACTCTTATACGGAGAGGTATGATAAGTTTTGCGAAAAGTACAATGCGTGGGATGACGGGAAGGCTTCGGCAAAGGTGGTTCATTTGATCGAGGAGCTGATGAAAGGGTAGACCGACAAAAAAATACGACAAAAAATACCAAAATAATAAGCAATATATACTTGATAAATTCAGAGAGATTCGGTATACTAATGGTAAGCTTCCTGGAATGTTCGACACTCTTGAATTTTTGAACCTACAATACTTTAAACGGGATTCCTATATTTGTGATCGGATGTCAGGCCGTCCCTGCTGGGTTTTCCCCAGTACAATGTTCTACATTACAACGGAGGGCAGAAGACCACGTGCGGTTGCCCACCTAGCATGTGCTAGGAGTCAAAAATCAGGAACCGGCATTTTGGGGGTTTACAAAAGATTATATGGGGGCAGCGAAAGGTTCGCTGCCCTTTTCGTAATATATATTTTTTTGAAATGGAGAGACGCAGATGCAGGATGGATTTTTAAAAGTTGGTGTGTGTTCACCGGAGTTACAAGTGGCGGACACGGTTTTTAATGTGAAAAAAATGGTGGAAAAAGCGGTAGAAATGAGTGGACAGGGCGCGAAGATCGTCGTTTTCCCTGAACTTTCCATAACAGGTTATACGTGCGGCGATCTTTTTTTACAGGAGCCGCTTCTGACCGGGGCGCTCGAGGCGCTGGCATTGTTTACGAAAGAGACGGAAAAACTGGATACCCTGTTTTTTGCCGGACTGCCGATACTCCATCAGGGGAGGTTGTTTAACGTAGTGGCCGCCGTTTTCCACGGCAGAGTACTCGGACTTGTACCAAAGAGCCATATCCCGATGTATTCCGAGTTTTATGAGGGACGGCATTTCGCCGCAGCTCCGGACAAAAATACACGCCATAAGCTGTCTTTCCAGGACGAAGAAGTCTGTTTTGGGACGAGGCAGCTGTTTGTGTGCGCGCAGATTCCGGCGCTGTCCGTGGCGGTCGAGATCTGCGAAGACCTCTGGGTGCCGCTGCCGCCGAGTTCGTACCACGCGATGGCGGGGGCGACTGTTATTGTCAATGCGTCTGCCAGCGATGAGGCGACGGGAAAGGCGGCTTATCGGAGGGAACTCGTGAAGGGACAGAGCGCGAGGGCCGTCGCCGGCTACCTGTATGCCGATGCCGGAAGGGGCGAGTCCACGACTGACCTCGTATACTCCGCGCATAATATCATTGCGGAAAACGGGACCGTGCTAGCTGAGAGCCGCCCGTTTGAGCAGGAGGATAAGACGACGGAACTGGATTTGGGGAAACTGGCTGCGGAGAGAAGGCGGATGACTTCGTTTCTTGTCTATGAAGCGCCAGAGCAGTTTGGATACGAGCAGCATGTATTCTCGTTTACCGATATGGTACACACGGAGTTGACCCGCTCGTTTGAAAAGACGCCGTTTGTGCCGGCAGCGAAAAGCCATCGGGAGGAGCGGTGCAATGAGATCTTGAACATACAGGCAGCGGGGCTGATCAAGCGGCTTGGCCACACAGGATGTACGCGCGCGGTCATCGGTCTTTCGGGAGGACTGGATTCGACACTTGCCCTTCTCGTGACGATACGCGCGTTCGACAAACTGGGGCTTGACCGGAACGGGATCATCTGCGTGACGATGCCCTGCTTTGGGACGACGGACAGGACGTATGAGAATGCGGTGAACCTGGCTGGGATTCTCGGTACGGGTCTACGTGAGATTTCGATCGAGCAGGCGGTGCGGCAGCATTTTCATGATATCGGCCACGATATCGATGTACATGATATCACATATGAGAACGGACAGGCGAGGGAGCGGACGCAGATCTTGATGGATATCGCGAACCAGGAGGGCGGCCTCGTCATCGGAACCGGGGATATGTCCGAATTGGCGCTCGGGTGGGCGACTTATAATGGCGATCAGATGTCGATGTACGGGGTGAACTGCTCGGTGCCGAAGACGCTGGTCCGCTATCTCGTACAGTATTATGCTGATACGTTCGATGAGTCCTGCCACGATGCGGACAGCGACGCGCTGCGCAGGGTTCTCCAGGATGTGCTGGATACGCCGGTCAGTCCTGAACTGCTCCCGCCGAAAGACGGAGAGATCGCGCAGAAAACCGAAGACATAGTGGGCCCGTACGAATTGCACGATTTTTACCTTTACTATGTTCTCCGGTTTGGGTTTATGCCGTCCAAAGTGTTTCGGATGGCGGTCTATGCGTTTCAGGGTGTTTACGACGCCGAGACGATCTATAAGTGGCTGGAAACATTTTACCACCGCTTTTTCCGCCAGCAGTTCAAGCGTTCCTGTATCCCGGACGGCCCGAAAGTCGGATCGGTCGCTTTGTCGCCCCGCGGCGACCTGCGTATGCCGAGTGACGCATCCGATGCTTTGTGGAAAGCGGATCTGGAAAAACTCCGTCTGTCCAGTCCGGCCGCTATTTTTTAACTTCTGCTTTTTTTAAGGCATTTTTGATGCCGTCGATGAGCATGGCCTGTGTATATTTACTTTTTTCATTGACGGCGATCTCCCCGATCGGTTTGCCGGCTACGAGTTCCTCTTCCAGATATTCCAAAGATGGTTTTACCAGAGGATACATCGTGGTGACGGATTCATCCAGATTGACAAAAGCGACCGATTTGATCTGGTTTTCGTCCACGACGACTTCGAGGTTCAGCGTGGTGTCGCCGAGCTGCATTTGGGAGTTATAGATACCGGGTGTGTAGCTGTTTGTTTCCGCCGCCTGTGAACCCACCTCCTGGGCGGAATCCTCATCGCCGGACGGGTAAAACATGACAATGAGAAGTATGACCAGTAGTATGCCAAGTCCCACGAAAATACCGGTATATACGAGTTCTTTCATTTGAAGTACGACAATTTTTGTTTTGGACATTTGGATAATTCCCCCTTTTATGGAGTGTAGATTCCATCTTACTATATTATATGAGGGCGGGATGGGAAATAGAACCGATTTTTTGATAGGAGAAGATGATGGCGTTACAATTTGTGTTTGGAAGTGCCGGGAGCGGAAAGAGTACGTTTCTATATGATATGATGGGAAAGGAAGCGGCAGAACACAGGGATAAGCAGTATTTTATCCTCGTGCCGGATCAGTTTACGCTGGAGACGCAGAAGACCCTGGTGGACAAAAGCGGGGGCAGCGGAATACTGAATATCGATGTCCTCAGTTTTCACCGGCTCGCGTTCCGGGTGTTCGAACAGCTTCCGGCGAAGGAACGGACGATCCTGGAAGATATGGGAAAGACAATGCTTTTGCGGAAAGTGTTTTCGGAGCAGAAAGACCGGCTGACCTATTTTAAAAAGGGGATTGATAAACCCGGTTTTCTGGATGAGTGCAAATCGTTCCTCTGTGAGTTGGAGCAGTATGGGATCTGTAGTGAGGAACAGTTTGGGAAGCTGTCGGAACTGGGCTGCAAATTTGATGATATACGGCTGATCTATGAGTGCTTTAAGGAGAAGATGGGCGATGTCTATATGATGGCGGAGGAGCTGATCGTCCAGCTGACGGACATTGTGCACGAGATGGAAGGGATCCGTGGATCCGTCATCTGCCTCGATGGGTTTACGGGGTTTACACCGACACAGTACGGATTGATCGAGAGGCTGTTAGCGCTGTGCGAGGATCTGTATGTGACGGTGGCGACAGATTCGACAGGAAAGCGGCGGCATATTTTTCAGATCAGTGAGGAGACGGTGCGGACGCTCACGCGTATGGCGAACCGCATCCCGGTTGAAGTACGGCCGCCTGTTATGACAGGACGGGGAGAGGAAAAGAGGCCCTACCGGTTTTCCGAGGGGGGAGAGCTGGCTTTTCTGGAAAAAAACCTGTTTTGTTATCCCGCCGGAGTCTGGCCGGAGCCGACGGAGGAACTCGGTCTGTATATCGGGAAAAAACCACAGGATGAGGCGGCGTATGTCGCGCGCAGCATTTGGTGGCTGACGGCCAAAAAGGGGTATGGATTTGAGGATATCGCCGTCATCGCAGGCGATATGACGGCCTATGAACAGGTGCTCTCACGGGAGTTTTCTAAAATGGGCATCCGCTATTTCCTCGATGCGAAAAAAAATATCGGCGCGAACTGGATCGCGGAGATGATACAGGCTGTGTTGGAAATGTATCTGACCAATATGGATTATGAGAGCACGTTCCGCTTTTTGAGATGTGGTCTTTCGCCACTGACGCGGGACGAGGCGGATTTATTTGAGAACTATGTACTGGCAGCGGGGAAACGGGGGTTCTCCGCTTATGAAAAGGAGTGGGAGCATGAGATCGCAAAGATTTCCCTCGAGGAGGTCAATGCGATGCGGGCGAAGGTGTGCGACTGCCTGCGGGAGCTGTTTACCGAACTTGGCGGGGGAAAGAAGACCGTCGCACAATTTACGAAAGCGCTGTATGGTTTTCTGGTGCGGCAGGATGTGTATCATAACATGCTGGCACAGAGTGAGGTGTTTGCCCGCAGCGGAGAAGATATGCTGGCGAAAGAGTACGAGAGCGTATATGCGGTGGTCGTCGCGCTGCTCGATGAAATGGTGGAGCTGATGGGAGACGAGGTCGTGAGCATCGAGGAGTATCGAAAGATCTTGGCGGCGGGTATTTCCGAAGGGCTTGTCGGATTTATCCCGCCCCAGCCGGACCAGGTCGTGGTCGGTGATATACACCGGACGCGTTTAAAAGATGTGAAAGTCTTATTTTTTGTGGGATTTAGTGACGATATGATTCCGGGCGGCATGCAGGCGCCCGGCATTGTCAATTCGAGGGAGCGCAAAAAGATCGAGCAGATGGGGATCGCGCTCGCGCCGAGCGGAACGAAAAAGGCGGCCAATGATTTGTTTTATCTCTACCTGATCTTTACGAAACCATCGGAGAGGCTCTTTTTTACCTATAGTGAGAGCAGTGGGGACAGTAAAGGCAGGCAGGAGTCATATGTACTGACAAAGATACGGAAGATATTTCCGAAAATTAAAATAGAAACGGATGAAAACGCCAAAAACAGAACTGAGGCGCTGCTCGGGACAGACCGGGGGCTCTCATTTTTGCTGTCCGGTTTTGTATCGGAGGAAATCCGTACCGGCGAGGAAAAAGAAACGTGGTGGGAACTTTGGAGTTACTATAAAAAACGTAAGGATATGGCGTGGCTGCGGCGCGCGCTCGATGCCAGCATAGCGGTGAAAAAGGAAGGAAAGCTCTCGGCTCAGGCGCTCGAGTATCTGTACGGAGATGAATTATACGGCAGCATTACGAAGCTGGAACAGTTTGCGAAATGCCCGTTTGCCTACTTTATCCTGTACGGCCTGGCCCTGCGCGAGCGGCAGGAATATACAGTGGCGGCACCGGATTTCGGGAACGTCGTACACCATACGCTCCAGGTATTGTCGGACCG
This sequence comes from uncultured Eubacterium sp., assembly GCA_910579145.1. Lineage (GTDB taxonomy): Bacteria > Bacillota > Clostridia > Lachnospirales > Lachnospiraceae > Eubacterium_F. The sequence goes on along the minus strand of CAJTTQ010000007.1, from coordinate 14,703 downwards.
CATGAGGGAAAAGGATCTTCGCTGGCGGGATCTGGAGGAAGGACAGATCGAAACGCTCGTCGATGCGTGCGTGGAAGAGGTGACGGGAGGTTACCGCGACGTGCTATTTTGCCAGTCAAAGCGTATCGAGTATATGATCACAAGGATCAAACGCATGATGAACCGTACGGTTTGGGCGATTTCGGAGCAGATGCGGCGCGGCGCGTTTGAGCAGGAGTACTGTGAGGCCGGATTTTCGTACCACGACGATCTGCCCAGCATGAAGATTTCTCTCGATGGTGAAAAAAAACTTATGTTTTCCGGTGTGATAGACCGGATTGATACATATGAAGATGATGAGAACGTGTATGTAAAGGTCGTGGATTATAAGACCGGCGGGGTGAAATTTTCCATGAGTTCGGTGTTTCACGGCTTACAGATGCAGCTTGTCCTGTACATGGCGGCGGCGATGGATATGGAGCAGAAGAAGCACCCGGATAAAAAGATCGTCCCGGCGGGCATGCTTTATTACTATGTGAAAGATCCGGTGATCCGAATAGAACATGAGGAGGAAGCCGATGGGCTGGCAGAGAAGATGCTCACCGAGTACAGGTGTGACGGGTATGTAAACCAGAGTACGGACGTATTGCAGAAATTTGATTCCGTATTCGGCGTGAACGGATATTTGGAATCCGGTGTAAAGTCTGCCTGTATTCCCGTCAGTGTTACAACGAAGGGGGATTTTGGCCGGTTTTCGAAGATCATGGACGGAGAGCAGTGGGGAACTGTTATGGCGCATACACTCGATGTGGCGGCTGGATTTGGAAAGGAGATCATGGAGGGAAATATCGAGGTCAGTCCGTACCGCATGGGAAATGAGACGGGGTGTGATTACTGCGGACTGCGCGGGGTCTGCGGCATGGAGCGAAGCGAGATGGCACAGCGATGCCGGGAGCTTGATGACAGGGAAGGCAGTTTGTAGGCTGTGGAAGAGATCAAGGAGAGTGTGCAGATGGAATGGACGAGAGAACAAAAACAGGTGATCGATCTGAGGGATTGTAATATCCTTGTGTCGGCGGCGGCGGGGTCGGGAAAGACGGCTGTGCTCGTGCAGCGTATCCTATCGCGTATTATGGATAGGGATCATCCGGCCAGTGTCGATGAGTTTGTGATCGTGACCTTTACCGAGGCGGCGGCATCTCAGATGAAGGAGCGGCTGCAGAGGGCGCTCGAGAAGGCGCTGGCAGACGATCCGGATAACGAGCATCTGCAGAGGCAGATCATGCTCGTCCCGATGGCGCAGATTTCCACGATCCATAAATTCTGCGGCACAGTGATCAAAAATTATTTTCACCGCATCGGCGCGGATCCGTCGTACCGTGTGGGAAATGAAAGTGAACTTTCGCTTGTGAAATCAGATGTATTGCAGCAGATGTTAGAGGAAAAATATACAGAAGCGGACGGGGAGTTTTTGCAGATGGCCGTGATGAGCCGTTTTGTCAAAGGAGATGCGGAGATCGAGGACATCGTTCTGTCTCTGTATGAGATCGCGGTCAGCGATCCGTTTCCCGCGAATTTTCTCGAGCGGATGAAAGCGTTTGTCGGTATGGAGACCGAAGAGGAACTGCGGCAGTCGGCATTTATGAGGGAAAATATGGAGTACGTGCATCATCTGCTGGAGGGGATCTGTGAGGAGTGCCGCGGGATGATCGCCCTGTGTGAACAGCCGGACGGCCCCATTCATTATCGGGAGGCGGTCGCTGACGACCTGGCGCAGATGGAGAGCCTGTGTGAGGTCGGAGAGTACGAGGAAATGGGGAGGAGAATCGGCCTGGTGGCGTGGAAAAGGCTGTCGGGAAAGAAGATGCCCGATGTCGATGAGGAAAAAAAGAAAGCGGTCAAACGCATGCGGGATGCGGTGAAGGATGCGGTGAAGTCACTCCGGGCGGAGCTGTTTGACCAGACACTGAGTGACCAGCTCGGGCAGTTAGCGGGTATGCGGGGGATGATCGTCGCCTTTGTGGATCTGACGCTCGAATTTATGGAACGGTACCGGGCAAAAAAAAGTGAAAAAGGGATCGTGGACTTTGACGACCTCGAACAGCTGGCACTGGAGATCCTCGTTCAACGGGAGGAGGACGGGACGATACGCCGCACGGAGGCCGCCGAGGAACTTTCAGGGCAATTTGTGGAGATCATGATGGATGAGTATCAGGACAGCAATCAGGTGCAGGAGATGCTCATGAGCAGCGTGGCATCGGACCATAACCGTTTTATGGTAGGGGACATCAAGCAGAGTATATACCGGTTCCGAATGGCGTGTCCCGAACTGTTCCTGGAAAAGCTGAATCGATACAGAACCGAAGGTTCTGTAGGGGCGGAAGAGGTGGAAGCCTCCCGGCTCGTCACCCTGAACCAGAACTTTCGAAGCCGGGATGTCGTGCTCGAGGGGACGAACGCGGTGTTTGAAAAGATCATGCACCCAGAACTAGGCGGCGTCGCGTATGATGAGAAGGCAAAGCTGCGCCTCGGGGCAGATTTTCCGCCGACGGAGCACAGAACGGCCGATCAGATCGACGTATATGTACTGAGTAAGATGGATAAGGCAAAAGACCGCGTGTCCAGCGCGGAGGAAGGCAGTTACGAGGGAAAGGTGATCGCCGGACTGATCGAAGAATATACCGGATCGAAACATCCGCTTTATGTGTATGACGATGGCAGATACCGGCGGGCGAAATATGGGGATATCGTGATCCTTGCCAGAAGTACGAAAGCGATCGGCCAGCAGATCTACGACGTCCTGGCATCCGAAGGGATCCCCGTACATATGGAAAATACGAAAGGTTTTTTTGATACGCGAGAGATTTCGGTGATGGTAAATCTGTTCCATATTATCGACAATCCCAGACAGGACATTCCCCTGGCAGCAGTGCTGAGGAGTCCGATGTTTGATTTTTCGGATGAGGAGCTGGCAGTTATACGCGGACGGGATAAGAAGCGGGATTTTTATGATTCTCTTTTGGAGGCGTCTAGCGGCCGTACGCAGCTGCCAGAAGAACTTGTGGGGAAGATCCATACTTTCTTGGATCTGCTCAACCGGTTCCGCCAAAAGATGACGTATGTGACCGTGGCGGATATGATACAGGATATTTACGACTGCACACACATCGATCATATCTTTATGGCAATGAAAAACGGCGTGCAGAGAAAAGCGAACCTCGATATGCTGTGGGAGCGGGCGAGGGAGTTTGATCAGACATCTTACCGCGGTCTGTACCAGTTCGTGCGGTATATCAGCGGCATCAAAAAGAGGGAGGAGGATCTCGGGGAGGCAAATCTGCTGGGAGACAGGGATAATGTCGTGCGGATCATGACGATCCATAAGAGTAAGGGGCTGGAATTTCCAGTTTGTATCATAGCCGGCATGGGACGGGGGATGACGGGGAAGGATAACGGTTCTTTTCTTATGGTAAATCCGTCGTTCGGCATCGCGTCCCGTGTCGTCGATAACGACCGGGGTATTTCGGTAAATAATGTCTTTTATCGCTCTCTTTCGCGTATGAATGCGCTGGAGGGACTGGGGGAGGAACTGAGGGTCCTCTATGTCGCGATGACGCGGGCAAAAGAGAAGCTTGTTCTCGTCGGATTCGGGGAGGAGGACCAAGTACCGGCTTCCACCAATTACTTTCAGCGGATCCGGGCGAAGAGTTATTTTGACTGGGTGCTGCCGGCCATCCGGGGAAATAAGCTCTTTTCGGTACATGGGATCAGATTTGCCCAGTTGGAGGAGAGAGAGGTCAGACGGCAGGCGGATCTTGTAATCGATGAGGTTATGTTAAACAATTTTGACACATCTTTTGTTTATGATGAGAAGATCAGGGCGACACTTGCATTTATGGACGAGTACTTTGAGAGTGGGGAGACGGAACCTATTCCGACGGAATCTACCGTTCCGACGAAACCTATCGTTCCGACGAAACCTATCGTTCCGACGAAACCTATCGTTCCGACGAAGCTTACCGTCTCGGAGATCAAGAGGCGCTCGATGGAAGAAATCGATAGCGGGGAGCCTAAAAATGCGGGTGTGCGCATATTTGATGCAGAGGAACCGCCTGTTCCCGGTTTTGCTAAGGATGGCGGAGGGCAGGAGAACGCGGCTGCCGGGGCCGGCTACGGTACGGTTTGGCATCAGGTGATGGCGTCGCTCGATTTTTCCAGCATATCTTCGGCGTCAGATGTGGAGGCGCAGCTGCGTGATCTGGCGGAGGCAGGCAGGATTCGGAAGGAAGATGTTTCGTTGATCCGTCCGGGTAAGATTGCCGTTTTCCTAAAGTCGCCGCTCGGACAGGAGGTAAAGGCCGCGAAGGCGGATGGCAGGCTGTTTCGGGAACAGCCATTTGTCATTGGTGTGCGCGCTGGGGAGGTGCTGCCGGATTGCGACAGTGAGGATACCGTTTTAGTCCAGGGGATCATGGATGCTTTTTACGAGACGGAAGAAGGTATTGTCCTGCTGGATTATAAGACCGATCATCTCGAGGCCGGACAGGAAGATGTACTTGCCGGGCGTTACCGCATGCAGATGGAATTGTACGCGAAGGCGCTCGAAGGCATATTAAAAAAGAAAGTCGTGAGAAAGGTGCTGTATTCATTCTCGTTGAATGAGGAGATTACGGTGTAAGGAAATATAGGAAGATGTATGAGGAATTTTCTGTCGTATATGATTCTGTTATGTCAGACATACCGTACGGTGAGTGGTTTCAACGGCTGCGCCGCGAGCTGGGCAAACACGGGAAAACGGGAGGACATTTGTGTGAACTGGGGTGCGGGACCGGAGAGATGACGGGGCGGTTTTGCGAGGCCGGGTACGAAGTGACTGGGATTGACCTCTCTCCTGATATGCTGGCCCGCGCGATGGAGAAAAAAGAAGAGGATCAAGAGATTTTGTATCTGAATCAGGATATGAGAGATTTTTCGTTGCATAAACCGGCAGATGTGGTACTATGTATATGTGACTCTGTCAATTACCTGCTGCGCGAAGAGGATCTGCTGGCGGCATTTCGGTGTGTATATGAAAATCTCGATGATGACGGGATATTTGTGTTCGATATGAAGACGGAGTACTGTTACCGCGTGATCTTAGGTGATGCCGTGCGGTTTGAAGACGGTGGCGACTATTCGGTAATATGGGAAAATACATACGACCGGGTGGAAAAGATAAATGAATATTTGGTAACAATGTTTCTCTTACGGGAGGAGGGCGGCCTGTATGAACGCTACGATGAGTGCCACAGGCAGCGCGCGTATTCCAGGGAGGAAGTGGAGGACCTTCTTTTCCAGGCGGGACTTACTCTGTATAGATGTTACGGAGAGGATCTGGAGCGGATGCCGGGGGAACAGGAGGAACGCATGTATTATGTGGCGGGGAAAGATCCCGATGGGCGGATCGCCTTACCCTGATAGGCGGCCAGCTTGAATGGTGGGAGGATTTCCTTGCAAATGGAGGTATGATGATGAAACGAAATTTATTGTTATGGATAGTGTTAGGCTTTGTGCTGTGCGGCGTGTTCTGTCTGGCAAATACGGAGCGCGTGTCGGCCAGTGAGACAGGAACGGTCGTGACGGGAGGAAGTGACCTGAATCTTCGCTCGGCGGTTGGTACGGACAGTCCGGCCGTGCTGAAGATCCCGAATGGCGCGCAGATCACGGTACTCGATCAGGCCGCCGGATCTGATACCAATGGCACATGGTACAAGGTAAGTTATAACGGAGTGGAAGGATATGTGGTCGCGAATTATGTTGCGCTCGGAAGCCAGCCGCCTTCGACGGCGGGGCCATCCGCTCCCACGGCGGTGCCATCGACGCCCTCTCCGGCGGCTCCCAGTACGGCTCCCCAGCCGCAGAAGGTTACCGTATACCGCACCAAAACGACATATAAGAAAATTAGTGTCCCGGCCAAGCTGAAAAAGCAGATGGTCATCCAGAAAAATACATCGGGAAAAGCATTACTTGTAAAAAAGAAAAAGGTTGTGTTAAAAAAGGGCAAAAGTGTTACAATAATAGCAGAGAAGACAGTCCGGGGGAAAAAGTGGTTTAAGATCCAGTTTAAATCCGGGGGAAAGAAAAGAAAGGGTTACATAAAAAGTACGAATGTAAAGCTTTCTGTAAAAAAAGCGGCAGGTGGTTCGGTGACTGGCGTAAAGACGGCGCTCCGCGTGAGGAAGCGGCCGGGCAGTACCGCGCCGTACTCGAAAGTGAATGGCCGCACGATGGTTTTGGCCAAAAAACAGTATGTGGAGATACTGAAGGCGAGGACTGTCGGGAAAAAGGTGTGGTATCAGATCTCATTCCCGTATTACGGAAAGACGTATAAAGGGTATGTGCAGGCAAAATATATCAAGCTTGCCAAACGAAGGATCCAGAAAAAGGTCGCGGTCACGGTGCTGAGCGAAAAAGAGTTTGAGGAGGAGATGACGAGACAGGGCTTCCCGGACTCTTATAAAACACAGCTGCGCGTCCTGCATATGAAGTATCCGTACTGGCAGTTCCAGGCGTATAAGACCGGTATCAACTGGGACGACGCGGTGAAAGGAGAGTCGAAACTCGGCACGAACCTGATCACGAACGCGAAGTCGGCGGCGTGGAAATCGATGGAGAGCGGCGCATACGATGCCGCTACCGGGAAATGGACCGTTTTCGACGGCAGTACGTGGGTAGCTGCTTCCAAAGAGGCGATCATGTACTATATGGATCCGAGAAATTTCCTGACCGCGCAGGGGATCTTCCAGTTTGAACTGCTCGAGTACCAGTCGCAGTATCAGACGAAGGATGGGGTGGAGCAGATCCTGTCGAATACGCCGTTTGCCCATGCGAAATTTTCGTATCAAGACGATGTAAGCGGAACGGAAAAAGAGATTTCATATGCGTCTGCGTTTTGCGAAGCGGCAAAGCAGTCCGGTGTCAGTCCGTATCATTTGGCGTCACGTTCCAAACAGGAAGTCGTGACCGGGGCGTCTTCGGTGAGCAGCGCCGTGACGGGAACGGCGGACAGTTATCCGGGAATCTTTAATTTTTATAACATTGGGGCCACGAGCGGCACAAACCCGGTTATGAACGGGTTGAAATGGGCGAGCAGCGGCGATACGTTCCTTCGTCCGTGGAACAACCGCTACCGTTCGATCGTCGGCGGCGCCATGTATATCGGCAGCAATTATATAAACAGGGGGCAGAATACAGGCTACCTGCAGAAGTTTAATGTGACATCGAATAATACGTATAATCATCAGTATATGACAAATGTGGAAGCGGCCAATTCCGAGGCGCTCAAAACGAGAAACGCGTACAGCGGCATGCTGGATTCCGTTCCTCTCGTGTTCTCGATACCGGTCTATGAAAATATGCCGGAGACAAATTGCGCGGCACCGCAGTAAAAGGAGAAATGGATGAATAGAAAAGTTACCACAGGGATAGTATTGTTTGCCGTACTGTTCTGTGCGGCGGCATCCGTCTTTCTATGTTCTGGGAAAGCGTATGCGGCAAGCGCAAAAGTCGAGCTTACGTCAGATCCGCAGAAAGTAAAGGTGGGGGACACATTTCATATTGTGTGTACGGTGAGTTCTTCTGAGAAATTCCTTGACGTTCGGATGAAGCTTCTTTATGACGCGGGAATGTTTGAGTTTGTCCAGGGGGGAAGTAAAGTGAGCGGTGGAAACGGCGAACTTGTGATCTCATCGGCCGGAAATGAGGAATCGGTCAAAAAACGGACATTTTCCCTTGAATTTAGGGCGTTGAAAAAAGGAGGGGGAGGTTTTGACCTGGACAAGCAGGTTGAGATCGTAAATGAGGACGGAGAATCGTTTTCTGTGTCTACCGATCTGGCCGGTGTGAGTGTTTCGGAAGAGGAAGGAGAGGGATCGCCGGAAGAGGAACAGCCGGAGACGACAGCGGCGCCAAGTACGAATAATAAGCTGAAAATGCTCTCTTTCAATGGGATTTCCATGAAGCCGGAATTTGACGCCGATGTTTTGGAGTATACGGTTGCGGTTGACTTTGATACCAATATATTGTATTTTAATTATACACCGGAAAACGGGAAGGCGAGGGTGCGTATCCGAAACAACGACCAGCTCGTGCCGGGAGAAAACACGGTGAAGGTGACGGTTACGGCGGAGTCGGGAGACAAGCGTGTCTATAAGATCCGTGTGATCAAGGAAACAGAAGATGAGACGAAGGTGCGGGAGCAGTCGGAGAAAGGGGCTTCTGATATTACGTTCTCGGTGTACGAAAAAAAGGGAGCGATCTATATCCAGAACCAATACCAGTTCCAGGTGGCGGACGTGGCGGAGGAGGACATTATCCCGTCCGGATATGTGAAGACGAGTGTGGAGCTGGATGGGAAGAGCGTGCCCGCCTATACGATGGAAAATGATCTGGATAACAATTATCTTCTTATGTATTTGAAAGGGATCAGCGGCGAGCCCACGCTGTATCAGTATGACCGGGCGGAGAAAACGCTGCAGCGGTACACGGGGACGATGACGCAAAAAGTAAACAAGGGCGGCAATGTGGCATATGAGGTAGAGGTGACGCCAAATGCGTGGCTGTATGCGGTTATTATTGGATTGATGGTCTTAGTGCTTGTTCTTTTGATCGTGATACTGAATATGCTTTTGCGAAAGAAATTTGGCAGGGGAAAACGGGAATTGAACGATCTGGATTTTTGAGAGCAGGCTGGAATGGAGGAGAATCGTGAGAAAAGAGTTTACGGCAAGTGCCGAGAGGGCAATTAGCAAGGCAGGTGAGATCGCTGCCAAACTGGGGACGAGATCGATCGGGACGGAGCATCTGCTATATGGTCTGGCGGCAGTGACCGGTACGGCTTCGCGGATCATGAGAGAAAATGATATGAAAAAGATGGATATCCTGATCGTTTTGGAGGATATGAGCCCACAGGGATACCGCCGGGAAGACGGGGAGCTGGATATGCCGAAAGTGGACCGCAGCGAGTGCGATATCACACCGAGGATGGAAGAAATCGTTTTATCCGCGGAGCAGATTGCCGAGCGGAACGAAGATGCCAAAGTGGGAACGGAACATTTATTTTTGGCAGTATTAAAGGGAAAAGATACGAGTGCTGGAGAAATCATTGATTCACTCGGTGTAAATGCCCAAAAAATGTATATCGATACGGTGCTGACGATCGGCGCCGATATCAATGCGGCGAAAACGGAGTACGCGAACAGCAGGAATTCGAATAAAAAGGGAAAATCAGATACGCCGATGCTCGATCAGTATTCCCGTGATCTCGTGGCATATGCGAGGGACGGGAAGCTGGATCCGGTGTTCAACCGGGAGGAGGAGATCGAAAGTGTCATCCAGATCATGAGCCGCCGGACGAAGAATAATCCGTGCCTCGTTGGCGAACCCGGCGTTGGTAAAACGGCGATCGCGGAAGGACTGGCGATCCGTATCGCTGAAAAGAGGGTTCCCGAAAGCATGGCAGATAAACGGATCTTATCGCTCGATCTGTCAGGAATGGTTGCCGGTTCCAAATACCGGGGTGAGTTTGAGGAGCGGATCAAGCGGTCTGTCAAGGAAGCGGTCGCGTCAGGGGACGTCATCCTGTTTATCGACGAACTCCACACGGTGATCGGCGCGGGCGGGGCAGAGGGGACGCTCGATGCCTCGAACATATTGAAACCGTCTTTGTCCCGCGGGGAATTACAGGTGATCGGCGCTACTACGCTGGATGAATACCGCAAGCGGATCGAGAGGGATGCGGCCCTCGAACGCCGTTTCCAGAAAGTTGTGATCAAAGAACCTACCGTTTTACAGACAGTCGGTATGCTGAAAGGTCTTAGGAGCCGCTATGAATCATTTCACGGTATCGAGATCAGCGATGGGGCACTGGAGGCGGCGGCAAAGCTGTCTGACCGCTATATCAATGACCGTTTTCTTCCAGATAAGGCAATCGACCTGATCGATGAGGCGTCCGCGAAACTGCGCCTGACACGGATCATAAAAAGGGATGAGGTGTTTGGAAAACTCGAAGAGCGGGTCGAGGAGCTCAGTGCGGAGAAAGAGAAGGCGCTCGTCAAAGGTGATATGGATATCGTCTTTGTCATACTTGGCGAGGAACTGAGCGCGAGGGAACAACTGGAAAACGAGCAGAAGAAGTGGCAGAAAAAGCGGAGGAGCAAGGAAAACACTCTGACGGAACAGCACATTGCCGAACTTGTGGCGAAGTGGACGAAAATACCGGTCAGCCGTCTGGAAAAGGATGAGACGAAGCGCTTAAAGAAACTGGAACAGATCCTGCATGAGCGCGTGGTCGGACAGGATGAGGCGGTCTCAGCCGTGGCGCGCGCGGTGCGGCGCGGACGGGTCGGCCTGAAAGATCCGAAACGTCCCATCGGTTCCTTTCTGTTTTTGGGGCCTACCGGCGTCGGGAAGACCGAACTGTCGAAAGCGCTGGCGGAAGCGGTATTTGGGTCGGAAAAAGATATCATACGGGTGGATATGTCGGAATATATGGAAAAGCAGAGCGTGTCCAAAATGGTAGGCTCTCCGCCTGGTTATGTCGGTTATGAGGAGGGGGGACAGCTCAGTGAAAAGGTGCGCCGTAAACCGTATTCGGTCCTGCTTTTTGATGAGATCGAGAAAGCGCATCCCGATGTGTTCAATATGCTTTTGCAGATTTTGGAGGACGGGCAGCTGACGGACGCCCACGGGCGGACGGTTGATTTTAAAAATACCATTATCATCTTGACATCAAACGCCGGCGCGAACCGGATCATTTCTCCGAAAACCCTCGGGTTTCTTCAGCAGGAGGACAAGGAGCAGGAGCACAAGCGCATGAAAGAGGGCGTGATGGAGGAGGTAAAGCGAGTCTTTAAGCCGGAGTTCATTAACCGTATCGACGAGATGATCGTGTTCCACGCGCTGACGAAAGCCGATATTTTCCGTATTGCGAAAAACATGCTGGAAAGCTTTAAGCAGCGTGTCCAGACACAGATGGAACTATCGATCCAGTATAGCCGGAATGTGGTTCAGTACGTGGCGGACAAAGGGTTTGACAAAGACTACGGAGCCAGGCCGCTGCGCCGGACGATCCAGAACCAGATCGAGGATGCCCTTGCGGAAGAGGTCGTTGCAGGGAGGATTACCATCGGCGACAGTGTGAAGATCGGAGTTAAAGAGGGAAAAGTATTTGTCCAAAAAAACACAAAAAAGTGATGGCAATATAGTTTGACTTTTGATATAATTGAGATAAGGAACGAATCGTTATATAAGAAACTAAGGAGGATGCGGCATGAGTGTTGTAGAGCAATTGATTCGTAGAGAGGATAATGGGTCGCTTAGTTTTGGAAACTATCTTCTGGAGACCAAAACGAAGAAATCCGACTTTGAGTACGAGGGGGACCTGTACAAAGTCAAAACGTTTCAGGAGATTACGAAACTAGAGAAAAACGGTATATTTGTCTATGAATCGGTACCGGGAAGTACGGTTACGGATTTCACAGCCGATGGAACGGAAGTAGCGTTCTCGGTCGAAGCGGCAAAGGACATCGGATTTACTCTGGAGCTTGAACCGTCACAGGAATATAAAGTATTTTTGGATGATGTGGAGCTTGGAACGATGAAAACGAATCTGGGTGGAAAACTCAACGTGAGCATTGAACTGGATGAGGGGAAAAAGGCGGCTGTCAAAGTGGTGAAATGCAGCTAACACAGTGAACATAGCCGTGAACGCGGCGTCAATTCCTGCAGGGGCATCAAACAGCAGGGATTGGCGCCGTTATCGTTTTAGGGCGGAAAGGGAACAGAGTAAGGAAATGGCAAAAGCAAAAACATTATTTTATTGCAGTGAGTGTGGGGCCGAGACCGGTAAATGGCAGGGACAGTGCCCCGGCTGCGGGCAGTGGAATACGCTGGTCGAGGCGCCGTCCGCGGTGTCGTCTTCGGGTAAACGAAAAGCGGCAGCACACAATGCGACAGCGGCGGAGCCTGCCCGCATGAGGGACATCGCGATCGGGGATGAGCGCCGTCTTTTGACGGGCATCGCCGAACTTGACCGCGTGCTGGGCGGCGGAATCGTGGCCGGTTCGCTCGTTTTGGTCGGCGGAGATCCCGGCATCGGCAAGTCTACCCTGCTGCTGCAGATGTGCAAGCAGCTATCGGACAAGGGGGAAAAGGTACTTTACGTGTCGGGAGAGGAATCGCTGAAGCAGATCAAGCTTCGGGGGGAGCGGATCGGGGAATTTTCCGATTCGATCTATCTTCTCTCCGAGACGGGGATCTCCCTGATCGATACGGCTATCGGCAGGCTCCAGCCGAAGATCGTCATCGTCGATTCTATCCAGACGATGTACGAGGAAAGTGTCGATGCCGCGCCTGGCAGTATGAGCCAGGTGCGGGAGATCACAGGGATCTTACTTCGTATCGCGAAAAGCAGGGGGATCAGTATTTTCATCGTCGGTCATGTGACGAAGGAGGGAAATGTGGCGGGCCCGAGGATGCTCGAGCACATGGTGGATACCGTTTTGTATTTCGAGGGTGACGCGTCGGCGGCATACCGCATCCTGCGCGGTGTCAAGAACCGTTTTGGCTCCACGAATGAGATCGGTGTCTTTGAGATGAAAGGAAAAGGTCTCGTGGAGGTTCCGAACCCTTCGGAATATATGATCCAGGGCAAGCCGGTCGGTGAATCCGGTTCTGTTGTGGCGTGCGCGATCGAGGGAAGCCGGTCTTTTATGATTGAAGTACAGGCGCTCGTCTGCCATACATATTTTAATATGCCGAGGCGGACCGCTGCCGGCACGGATTATAACCGGGTCAATCTGCTGATCGCCGTTTTGGAAAAAAGGCTTGGCCTGCGGATGTCGGACAGTGACGCCTATGTCAATGTGGCTGGCGGTATGCGCATTACGGAGCCGGCGCTGGATTTAGCGATCATTGCGGCGCTTATTTCGAGCCAGAGTGGAAAAGTCATGGATGAGCACACGGTGTTATTTGGCGAGGTCGGTCTGGTCGGGGAAGTGCGCGCCGTGCCGCAGTGCGAAAAGCGGGTCGCCGAGGCGGTCAAGACCGGATACCGGACGTGCATCCTCCCGCTCGCGAATAAGCTGGCGATCGAAAAAAGTGGAAATCTGGATCTGTCCGGCATCTGTCTCGTGGGCATCCGGAATATTAGAGAAATCGTAGATAGAAAGGAATGGTCATAAATGAACCTAAGTGAGAAAACGAGAGAGAAAATGACGCCCGGCGTCTGTGTACTGACCGGGGGCGTTCTCATGCTTGCCGGTATCATTTGGCAGCTGTGTTCCCAGAAAGTACTTGATATGTACGCGTTTTATATGATGGCAGCGGCCATATTTTGTTTTACGAGCGTTATCGTGCCCAAATTGGCAAAAGTGCCCGTTCATCCGATGTTTTATGTGGTGTTTAACCTGGCGGTCCTCATCATCGGATTTGCCGTCACCGGATCCGATCAGCTGACGGGCGTGGTGCTGTTTGGATTTTGGGCGGCGTGCCTGATCGCGGGATGGATACTGAACGCGCTTCTTTTGCCATGTGGCGGCGCGGTGAAACGGATCGTGATGGGATTTGTATCGCTCTTACTGAATGTGATCCTGGTCGGGGTGGTGTTTATGATCCCGGTTCTGCTGGCGGCTTTCTTTCCCCGTACGAATCTAGTATAAATCAGGAATTGACTAAGAAATCGTAAGCCGCGGCCCGATGCGCGTGAAAGGATGGATAAACCGTGAAGAAGAGTTTTTTTAGTAAAGGGGACGGACAGATGTCGGAATCCGGGCGTCTGGCCGTACTGTTAGCGGTTTCCGGCGGGTTGATGGATGCCTATACGTATCTGTACCGGGGACATGTATTCGCGAATGCCCAGACCGGAAATATCCTGCTCTTTGGTGTCAATCTTTCCGAGGGCAGCATACAGAATGCCCTTCATTACTTTTTTCCGGTACTTGCCTTTGCTCTCGGGATCGTTCTGTCTGAATGTGTCCGCCACTGCTGCGCGGAAGGGGCAAGGATCCACTGGCGGCAGTATATGATCCTGCTGGAATGTTTGATCCTGTGTTCGGTGGGATTTGTCCCAGTAACCTATAATATGGCGGCAAATGCCCTTGTGTCGTTTGCCTGCGGCATCCAGGTGGAAAGTTTCCGCAAAGTGAGGGGAAATGCGCTGTCAACGACGATGTGCATTGGCAACCTCCGTTCCGGGACACAGGCACTCTGTGACTTTATGTTTACAAAGAAGAAGGACTGCCTGAACAGAGTAATGCTTTACTACGGGATCATTCTGGCATTTGCAGCGGGGGCTGTACTGGGTAATATCATGATCAGCTGCTGGGGGCAGGGGGCGGTCTGGTGCAGTTGTTTTCTTTTGTTGACTGGGTTTTTCTTAATGTAGAGGTTTTGCCAATGAAGGAATGCGTAATTATGAGAAGATTGGAGGAAAGAAAAGTGAAAAAGGGAACGGTCTTTTTTATGCAGATCATGTTTATGTTATTCCTAATAAGTCAGATATCTTATGCAGAGGGGAAAAATAGCATTACTTATCATGTAAAAGAGGATGTCCTCGTGATTGAAGGAACAGGAGATATACCAAGTCAGAAGAGAGAGTATTATGATGAAGACGCAGTCACAAGTATTAAAAAGATTATAGTAAAAGAAGGAATAACCGGACTTGGTGATTATTGTTTTGGTGTTGAT
>CAJTTQ010000006.1:39515-67559 GCA_910579145.1 uncultured Eubacterium sp. | reverse complement strand
GATTCTATTATAACACGATTTTCTCTGGTTATCCAGTATTTTACGAAAAAAATTCTTTTCTCTTCTTTTTAAATATGGTATACTGGTTTCGGTATCACATTTTGACAGTCAAAGGAGAGGAAATCAGTATGGAGCAATCACAAACCATAGGAAAAAGATTCGGGGAAAAACTGCAAGCAATGTCTGAAACCGCACTGGCAAACAGAATATCCTGCGTATCCATGACGATTCTGGTCTCAGTCATCAGCGTTGCCTATATACTGGAGGTCGTCAAGGGAAACCGGTCACTGCCTTATGTATTGGTTACCATTTCCCTCGCATACATCCCCGTCATCTGCTCATGGTGTCTCTATCACAGATCACGGGAAGATAACAGGATCAAATACACAACGATGTATGGCTTTCTCATCCTATACACGTTCCTTTTGTTTACGGCACAAAATGATCTGGTCTTTACATATGCCATCCCGGCACTGATCGTCGCGACACTGTACAATGAGCTGCATTTTATCCGCATTACGGGAATCTGTGTCATAGGCGAAAATATCATCTTCGCTGTGATCCGCATTATAAAAGGCAATCTGGCTCCGCAGGACATTGTCACGATGGAGATCCAGATCTTACTTCTTATGATGAGTGTCGGATTCTTCTTTGCGGTTTCTTACACTTCCGCCAAATTCCAAAAGATGCGTATATCACGCATCAACAAGGAGAAGCATCGGTCAGAGCACTTATTGGAACAGATCCTGTCGGTATCCGGCCACATTACTGAAAATGTGGAATCGGTCACCGCGCAGATGAATACGCTGAATCAGTCCGTGTCCAAAAACATTGATTCCATGTCCGAAGTTTCTACCGGCGCATCCGAATCTGCGGAAGCGATACAGAATCAGCTCGTAAAGACCGAGGAGATCCAAAAACATATCACGAATGTCGAGGATGCCTCCTCTTCCATCTCTTCTGATATGATGCAGACGACAGAAGCTGTAGCAGAGGGCCGCAAACTCATTCGCAGTTTACGGAATCTCGCTGCCTCTTCCGAAGCAGCAGGCAGCGACGTGGCTTCCGCACTGGAGTCGCTTCGTGAATACACGGGCCAGATGAACTCCATTACGGATCTGATCACGAGCGTCGCTTCCCAAACAAGCCTTTTGGCGCTGAATGCCAGTATAGAGGCCGCACGGGCCGGCGAAGCCGGTAAGGGGTTTGCTGTCGTTGCCTCGGAAATTTCCAATCTGGCGGGGCAGACTACCTCCGCTACGGCAGATATCGTTTCCCTGATCGGAAATATTTCGAATCAGCTCCAGGTCATGATCACCACGACGAATAAACTGATCAGCAGCAATCAGGAGCAAAATCATTCCGCCGAGAAAACAGCGGAGACATTCGAGACGATCAGTGACCGGGTTACGAATATAAGCGCCCGCTCGCAGGAACTGAATCAGATCGTATCGGAACTGGCTTCTGCCAATAAAACGATCGTTTCCAATATCCAGACCATTTCAGCGATCACGGAAGAAGTATCTGCTCATACGAATGAAACGTATCAGAGCAGCGAACAAAGTAAAGAAATCGTTCAGAAAGTAACGGCATTGGTTTCTTCCCTGAATGAAGATTCAAAAACACTCCGTTTGGCAGAACAGGATGCCGAACAGGAAGATTAATAAAAAATTTGGAGGCATATCATGAAAAAGAATTTACTAAAAAAAATACTCATCGGCACACTTGCTATCACCACACTGTCCGTAACCGCGCTGACCGGATGCGGCGGAGTTTCTGACTCTGATAGCTCCGGCAGTTCAAATGACAGCTCTTCTGCCGGCAGCACGACATTTACGGTAGGCTTCGACGCCGAATATCCGCCGTATGGTTACATGGATGACAACGGGGAATACACTGGGTTTGACCTGGAACTCGCGCAGGAAGTCTGCAAACTGAACGGATGGGAACTGGTAAAACAGCCGATTTCCTGGGATAACAAAGACAATGAACTGAATTCCGGCGCCATCAGCTGTATTTGGAACGGATTTACAGTCAATGGCCGCGAAGACGCATATACCTGGTCGGATCCTTACGTGGATAACAGCCAGGTCGTCGTGACAGCGAAAGATTCCGGCATTTCCAAAACTGCCGACCTGAAAGACAAAACAGTCGGCGTACAGGCCGCTTCCGCGGCGCTTGAGCTTCTCCAAAGCGAAGAAGAGGGCGGTCAGAAAGCTCTTGCCGATACGTTTAAGGGCATTCAGGAATTCGCCGATTACAATACGGCATTTGTAGAACTTGAAGCTGGTTCGATCGATGCCATTGCGATGGACATCGGTGTGGCACAGTACCAGATTGAAAACAGGGGAAATGGCAAGTACATCATCCTCGACGAACACCTTAATTCAGAAAAGTACGCAATCGGCTTCAAACTCGGAAACGAGGAGTTGAGGGACAAAGTAAATAAGTCGCTGCACGATTTAAAAGACAACGGCACGTTCGACGAACTGGCGAAAAAATATAACTTAAGCGATATGACCTGCTTAGAGTAAGGAGTACGATCAATGAGCTTTTCCACTATGCTTTCTCAAATGTCCGAGGGTATGCTGAGTACCCTCGGCATCTTTGCCCTGACATTACTGTTTTCCCTGCCGCTCGGCTTTGTCATCGCATTCGGCAGGATGTCCAGAATCAAATGGATCAGCGGCGTGACCCGCGTATTTATCTCAATCATGCGCGGAACGCCGCTCATGCTGCAGCTCATGGTAGTTTACTTCTTTCCGTTCTACCTGTTCGGGCTGCCGATCGCCTCATGGCGCTTTCCGTCCATCATCGTCGGATTCGCTGTCAACTACGCCGCCTACTTTGCGGAAATATACCGCTCAGGCATTGAGGCCATCCCAAAAGGCCAGTATGAAGCCGCAACCATTCTCGGTTACAGCCGCGCGCAGACGTTTTTCAAAATCATACTGCCGCAGGTGATCAAAATCATACTGCCATCCGTGACAAATGAGATCATCACGCTCGTCAAAGACACGTCCCTAGCCTACTCCCTGTCTTATATGGAGATGTTCAGCATGGCAAAGCAGATCGCCGCGCGCGAGACAACACTGATGCCGTTCGCGATCTCTGCTGTCTTTTACTACATCTTTAACCTGCTCGTAACCTTTGTCATGGAAAAACTGGAAAAGAAAATGAACTACTATAAATAGGAGGAACCGGCTTTGAACACCTATCTTGAAATGAATCATGTCAAAAAATCATTCGGCACGCTGGATGTGCTAAAAGATATTTCCCTCAAAGTACGCGAGGGCGAAGTCCTCTCAATCATCGGGCCATCGGGTTCCGGCAAATCCACCCTGTTGCGGTGCGCCACATTGTTAGAAAAAATGGATTACGGAGATCTATATTATCTGGGCGAGGCGGCCGCCAGGATCGAGGGAAACACAAGCGTCTACGCCAAAAATGCAGAGCTTGAAAAGATCCGGCAGTCATTCGGACTCGTCTTCCAGAATTTTAACCTCTTTCCCCATTATACCGTGTTAAAAAACATCACGGACGCGCCGCTCCACATTCAAAAGCGCCCGAAAAGCGAAGTACTTCAGGAAGCTGCTGAGCTGTTAAAAAAGATGGGACTCGAGGAAAAGGCGCACGATTATCCGCACCAGCTTTCCGGCGGGCAGCAGCAGCGCGTCGCCATCGCGCGGGCGATGGCGCTAAACCCGAAAGTACTCTTTTTCGACGAGCCGACGTCGGCACTCGATCCAGAACTCACCGGCGAGGTGCTAAAAGTCATCAAATCCCTGGCAGAAGCAAAAATGACAATGGTCATCGTCACACACGAAATGGAATTCGCAAAAAACATTTCCGACCGCGTCATTTTTATGGATAAAGGAGTGATCGCTGTCGAGGGAACGCCGGACGAAGTGTTTAACTCCGATCATGTGAGAATGAATGAATTTCTGGGGAAATTGAAAACCGACTAAACCAATTGAATTTTCTACAAAAGTAGTGATATGGTCAAAACAAAAAGCCCTGCTAAAAGCAAGGGCTTTTCACATTTCTGCCGCGCAGTTCGCATGGATAGGTTCGTTCTTTCTACAACTGTCGGTAACGGTTCAGGCAGGCAAAGATCTCCTGTCTTCTCGGCATCGCCAGTCCCGAGGACACACCCCTGTCCCCGCAAATGCCGGCAAATCCTTTTTCCCTCATCTTCTCTTCCAAATGATCCACGACCTGGACAAGAGTTTTCTTCCCATCGAAAATGCGCAGTTCGGCATATTTTACAATCTGCGCGAGCATAGATAACTGTTCCGGGTCCGCCAGCTGCTCCAGATAGCGCAGATCGATCGTCTCACGGTCGATGCTGATGCCGTCCATCCCCATCGTTTTCATCTTGATCCGGTCACTGCCCGCCAGCTTCCGGTTCTGTGAAAAGGTACGTTGAAACGCAGGCCTGCCAAACGCCGGACTGTCCAGTGTGTCCGGCTCTGCGTCTGTCCCCGCGCAGAGCCGCGCCTGCTCCTTTGCGAATTCTGTAATATCCGCCGGTACATAGCGGTTCATCTGCACGATACAGTCAGCCTTGTAAAAATAACTCCCCGAGCTTCCTGCTACCAATACCGTCGAAATCCCGTACTCCTCATACAATTCACGGATCCTCTCGATATACGGCGTGATCGGCTCCTCCTCACGGTGTACGACGCGCTGCATCAACTCGTCCCGGATCATAAAATTCGTAGCGCTCGTATCCTCATCAATCAGGAACACATCGCTGCCGGTCTCCATCGCCTCTACGACATTTGCCGCCTGTGAAGTACTGCCGCTCGCATCCTCCGTGCAAAAAACATCCGTCTCTTTTCCATTTGGGAGATTTCGGATAAACATGGAAATATCGACCTCACGGACACTTCTTCCATCTTCTGCGCGCAGCTTCATGGCCGTATCATCGGTGATCACAAACTCCCTGCCGTCTCCGGCGATATGATTGTATACTCCTAACTCCAATGCTTTTAACAGCGTGGATTTCCCGTGATATCCGCCGCCGACGATGAGCGTCACGCCTTTTTTAATACCCATGCCAACGATCTTCCCCTTGTTTGGCAGCGTCAGCACGACTTCCATTGAGGGAGGCGACTGAAACGGCACGGCGCCCTTCATCGGCCGGGAACTCACACCGGATTCCCGTGGAAGGATCGCCCCATTCGCCACAAAAGCCACCAATCCGCGCTGCTTTAACTCATTCCTCACCGCATGCTGATCCTCTGCCAGCTGCGCCGTTTTCTGCAGTTTCCCTGCATCCAGTGCCTTATAATATAAACTCTTTCCCGCGCACTTAGGCAGAAAATCAAATAAAATCTTCTCTAATTCCCTGGCATTGATCGTCCTGCCATTTGCCGGAAAACCGATTTCCATACGCAGGATCAGATTTCCCGTGTCCGCCTCCAACTGACACCCGCTCCGCTCTAACACTTCCTGGCCCGGACTGCTCACAGACATCAGGCCCGATTTTCCTGACCCCTTTGCCTGAAACGATACGGTGCGCAGCTGTTTCCCCATCTCGCGCAACAGCGTGTCTTCCAAAGCCGTCTTTTGGCATGGCAGACGGTAAAGTTCTTTTGGAAATGCCGCCGTCCCGCCATCGACATGGATACTGACTTTCGACGGCGCGGCGAACGGATCCCCCTGTACATGCTCGATGTCCAGCACATACTCCGGAAAACGGTATGTACCGCGAAGCTGCTTATAGGCCGGATACCCTTTACGGTCGATCTGCCGCAGCATATTTCGTAATTCTTGTGATGTATTCACACTCATTCCTCCAATCCCGAGGCGCAGCGAAAAACGCGCGCTCTTATAAACAAAGAAAGTCCCCCACAATGAACGATGTGGGGGACAACCCCTCAAAAAGCAGAGGGGGATACCCCTCATAAAACAGAGGGGTAACTCTCAAAAACATGAGAGGGTGATAAATCAATATTTACCAAAATCATCACCGAGAGAGATCACCTGCTCATTTGCGCTGGATACCGACGGTGAAGAATAGGAACTCTGGTAAGAAGAAACACCAGCTCCTGCACTGCCGGAACCAAGGTTGTAAATGGAGAGCAGCTCACGCATCCTCGATGCCTGATTCGAAAGTTCCTCGCTCGCCGATGCACATTCCTCGCTGGCTGCCGAGTTGTTCTGAACAACCTGGGATACCTGCGTGATGGCCTGCTCAATCTGCCCAACCGCCGTAGCCTGATAATTCGAAGATTCCGCAATCCCTTTGATGATCTCTTCGCTCTCCTGTACGACTGTTGTAATCGCTTCCATCGCTTTTGCCGCATCATCAAGAATTTGGGATCCGGACTGCACTTTCGTAATCGAGTTCTCGATCAGGTCAGCGGTCTCAGCAGAAGCCTCGGCACTCTTTGCTGCCAGGCTGCGGACCTCTTCCGCCACAACGGCAAAACCTTTTCCTGCCTCACCTGCTCTCGCTGCCTCAACAGCTGCGTTCAGCGCAAGGATATTTGTCTGGAATGCAATATCGTCGATTACTTTGATGATCTTTGCGATGCTCTCGGAAGACTTATTGATATCTTCCATCGCCACGATCGTCTCTTTCATCTGGGCATTACCCTTCTTTACGTCGTTGATCGCACGGATCACGAGATCAGCCGCCTCATTTGCCTGATCGGCATTTTCCTTCGTCTTATCCGCGATCTCATCAATCGAAGCAGTAATCTGCTGGATCGCACTTGCCTGCTCCGTAGAACCCTGTGCCAGTGTCTGACTCGTACTTGCTACCTGGGAAGAACTCAGTGTTACCCTGGAACCTGCGTCGCTGATGCTCGACAGCGCGTTCAGGTTATCCTCAACCAGTTTCTTCAAGGAATTGCCAAGAACGTCATCCGGCGAACTCGGTGTTACCGTGATCGTCAGGTTTCCTTTGGATACCTCTTCCGCTATGTTCGCCTGCGCCTTTATGTTCTCAATAACTTTTGTATATTCGTCTACGAGTTCTCCAAATTCATCATTGTTGTATTTCACCATCTCAATGTTGACACGGCCGGCCGCGATATCTTTCGCCGCGCTTGACAGCTGAGCCACAGATTTTGCAATCTGCTTAATGAGGGACAATGCGATGAACAAAACAAGAAGGACGGAGACAGCAACCATAACAAAGTTAATGATATTTGTCGTTTGCGCCATGTTGTTGATGATCTCCAGTTCATCCGCGTTGTTTTTCTGGAGCGTATCGACGATAATGTCTGCTTTTTCCTGATTGGCACCAATCTCGATCATCTTATCTTCAACGAATCCAACCTGATTGCTGACCATCTTATTCACTTCACCGCTGATGCTGCGTACCGAAAGCATTCCCACTGCTACATTAATGATCATAAGAACAACAGGAACAATAAAACCTAAAATCATTTTTGTTTTCATCTTCATGTTTTTCATGTTTTATACCTCTCCTTCTTCTTCATCGACAACCATGTCATTTGCCTGCTCAGCTACTGCCAGATCCTCATCGTTCAACAACTTATCGGGATCAAGCAGGAGTTTTACAGAATCTCCAACTTTGCCAATGCCATATACATATTTATGATGCTGCTTATCTGCACGACCAATGGATGGCGGCGGCAGTATGTTATCATCTTTGATCTCTACTACCTCCGCGATCTTCTCCACGATCAGCCCAACCGTCGTTGACTTTACATTAATGACAATAATACATGTTCTGTCATTATATTCAATCTCAGGCTGCTTGAACCGCAACCGGACGTCAATGACGGGAATAACCTTCCCCCTCAGATTGATCAGGCCTTTGATATAACTTTCCGTCTCAGGAATTGCCGTAATGGACTGAAATTGAATGATCTCATTCACATACTCAATTTTAAGTCCAAAATACTCATTTCCCGATTTAAAAGTCATATACTTCCCCCTCTGAGTATTGCGCTCATCGGCTTCGGTTGTGGCATCTAACTTCATTTCACTTGTTTCAGCCATAGGGTACACCCTTCCTTTCTGTAAATATTATGCTTCATCTACTAATCCACCCGGATCCAGAATCAACGCAATGCTTCCATCACCAAGCTGTGTACATCCTGACAAACCTTTCACCTTCTTGATATACGAAGGGATCGGTTTTACCACGATCTCCTGTTCACCAATAAGCCGGTCAACAAAAACACAAACTTTTCTGTCTTCCACTTCAAGGATCAGCATAATCCCATTTTCCACCGACTCCTGATATTCATCTAAGCCGTACCATTTGCCCAGACGAAGGACCGGATAACATTCCCCTCGGATCATGATGTACTCGTCACCATTCGGCTCCTGGAACATCATATCTTCCTTCACGCGGAAGAATTCTTTGATCACTCCTGTTTCCAGTACAAAAGAAGATGTTCCCGTCTCCATGACGATACCGTCAATGATCGCTAATGTCAATGGAATCTTCAAACTCATGGTACTTCCCATCCCCGGCGCGCTCTCAATATCAAGCGTACCGCCGATGGACTGGATATTCTGCACCACGACGTCCATTCCTACTCCTCGGCCTGAATACTCGGTAATCTGCTCGTTCGTAGAAAATCCTGGCAGTGTGATAAACTGGTAAACTTCTTTGTCCTTATAAGCGGAATCTGGCTTATTTTCATCCAGCAATCCCTGTTTTCTGGCCTTTGCAAGTATTTTATCCCGCTCGAGCCCTTTTCCATTGTCCTCTACACAGATCCATACTTTTCCAGCTTCTGTCCTCGCTGACAACGTAACTTTTCCTTTATCCGGCTTGCCGCTGTCAAGTCGCTCCTCATTCGTCTCAATTCCGTGATCCACGGCATTTCGAACCAGGTGCATCAGAGGATCGGAAATCTGTTCTACAATGTTCTTATCTACTTCCGTCTGATCTCCGATCATCTCAAACTCAATGTCTTTTCCGAGTTTTCTTGACACATCAAAGACGATACGGTTCATCTTTTGGAACGTATTCGTCAGTGGAACCATACGCATCGACATGATGACATTCTGCAGATCCGTCGAAACTTTCGATAACTGTGCCGCCGCCTTGTTGAAGCTGTCCAAATTCAGGCCTGGTACTTTCAGATCCTGATTTTGCAGAACGACCGACTCGGAAATGACAAGTTCCCCGATCAGATCCATCAGCTGATTCATCTTCGCGACATCCACACTGATATAAGACGTTTTTTCTGCTTTTGATTTGTTCCTTGCTAATTTTTTATGTTTTCCTGGTTCTTTGGATTTAATGACATAATCACCAGGTGTCACCTGTGGTTTCGCTGCCGGCTGCTCCTTTTTCTTCTCTTCCTCCGCGGCCATTGCTTTTGTTTCGATTTCCTCCACACTTGAATCCAGATCGATCTGAACATCCTGATCCTCATCACCGAAATCAAATCCCTGAAGGAATTCCTCTGCCTTACATTCAAACACTCCTACTTTCTCAATATCGTAACCAACGCCGATAATATTGCGGATTTCTTCTTCCGTAGCCTGCGCCTGTAAAAGAATTCGGAAACCATCCTGCAGAATAATGTCCGCACTGTTTTCATCCGAAATGATATCTTCTGGAGAATACAGGAGATCCTCTGCGATTTCCTTTAGTGCATATACGGTTTTATAGGCATGGACATTCGCCATTTCCGTCTCCGGAAAGAACGAAATATAAATTTTATAAAAACGGCTGGCACTGGTCGCCACAGGCGCAATGTAGAACTGCTTTGGTTCTTCGTGCTTATTTTCAGGCGGTGGTTCCACGCCCTCCTCCTTCGCACCGTTTTTCAGCGTCTCCAGAAATTTGTCTAGTTCTGCGATCATTTCGCTGGCGTCGCCATCCGCCGGATCTCCTTCTCTGATCTTATCCATCTCATTCGTGATAAAATCCGCTACATCCAGCACATGTGCTACCAGCTCTACATGTGGCACGTTTTCCGGGTGGGATTCGCGCAGAAAATAAAATACATCTTCCAGCTTATGCGAAATCGCCGTGATATTATCAAACATCATAATACCCGACGATCCTTTGATCGTGTGCATCGTTCGGAATATCTCGTTTATACTGTCTTCGTCAAAGCAATCCGCGTCCCTCTGATCCAAAACCATTTCCTGAAGCTGCTCCAAAAGCTGCTCATTCTCAAACAGGTACATGTCCAGCATGCCGTCTGTGTTAAATTCCTCAGCCATGTCCTTCTCCTTTCCTGCATATTTGTTCCTTCGTTATTGTCATATCAGATTCAGTTTCTTCAGTGCCTGTTCAAACCTTCCCTGATCGATGGGCTTGCCCGAATAAATCGTACACCCCAATTCAAATGCCATCTTGACATTTTTTTCCTCATTCAGGGCAGTCGTCATAATGACCTTAACTGCCTGATCCTCTGGTACATTCCTTTCTGCCTCCAAATTCCGGATACCTACAAGCGCCTGATACCCATCCATAACCGGCATCATGATATCCAAGCAGATCAAATCGTACGGCTCACCATCTTCCAGAGCCATCATGAACGCATCCACCGCTTCCATTCCATCCACAGTCACATCGCACTCACCGTACTTTGACAGGAAATTTACCATAAATTTCCGTGTTACAAAATCATCCTCTGCTAATAGAATCTTCATGCTTTCTCTCCTTTACATTTTATTCAGCAATGAGTATGTCCTTCCCGCAATATCGGACAGCTTCTCCTGATACTGCACGGCACCCAGATCATAGGCGACCTTAGGCATTCCATAAACAATACTTGTCGATTCATCCTGGCCGATCGTTTTCGCGCCGGCTTTTCTCATCGCCAGTAACCCGTTCGCGCCATCTCCGCCCATACCTGTCAGTATGATACCTAGCGCATTCGGGCCGGCCACCCTGGCAACCGAATCAAACATCACATCCACAGACGGGCAGTGCCCGTTTACCTTCGGACCGTTCTTGCATTCAATCTGATACCCGCCATTCACTTCCACAATGCGCATGTGCCTGTCTCCTCCCGGAGCGACGAGCATCAACCCCGGCATCACACGGTCTCCGGTTTTCGCTTCCCTTACCTCGACCTGACACTGGTCGTTCAGACGTTTGGCATACATTTCCGTAAATCCCGGCGGCATATGCTGGACTACAATGATACCTGGCATATCCGGCCCAAATTCCTTCGCGACCGCGAGCGTCGCCTCCGTGCCTCCCGTGGAGGCCCCGATCGCCACGATCACCTTATTATTTTTTAACTTCAAAGGACTTCTCGTCTGCATCGTCAGAGGCTTCCTCATATTGCCAATCTGAGCAGAAGAGGCAATCTTGACTTTCACGATGAGTTCATTCCGGATAAAGTCCTCTAGCTGCGCCCGGTTTGATACAGCAGGTTTTGCCACAAAATCAACAGCGCCCGCATTCAGCGCGTCAAACACTTTATCGCTCAGTGAACTGATCACGATCGTAGGAAGCGGATACTGCGGCATAAGCTTTCTCAAAAATTCAATGCCGCTCATTCTCGGAAGTTCCACATCCAGCGTCATTACGTCCGGCTTCAGCGCAAGGATCGCGTCCCTCGCCTGAAAGGGATCACCTGCTGTTCCAACTACCTGTATCGCCGGATCCCGGTTCAGATTTTGTACTAAAAGTTCTCTGAACACCATAGAATCCTCTACTACTAAAACCTTAATGGGCTGCATACATCTTCATTCCTTCCTAAAATAATCTATGAAAACGATCTTCCATCTATCCCTCTTTGCGGAAGATTGACGGTTTGATCATATTAAACTGTGTCATTCCCCTGTCCAAAGTTTCCGTTAAGCCAATGAAGAGATAACCGCCCGGCTCCATAAATTCGTATACTTTTCGAAGGATCTCCTTTTTTGTCGGGGCATCAAAGTATATCAATACATTTCTCAAAAAAACAAAGTGCATCTTTTTCTTAAAAGGAAAAGAATCCATTAAATTAAATTTCCGAAAAATAACCTGTTTCTTCCACTCCGGCTTAACCTGATACTGCGTTCCCCCCGCGAGCGGCAGGAAAAACTGCTTTTTCCATTTATCCGGGACACTCTTTAGCTGCTCCGCTTTGTAAACCCCGGCTAATGCCTGTTCCAACACCCGCGTGGAAATATCCGTCGCCAAAATACGTGTATCCCAGTCCTGGCGGTCCAGCGCGAAATAATCCGCCAGCACCATAGCCAGCATATATGGTTCCTCACCCGTCGATGCGGCACCACACCATCCACGCAGTTCCCGGATATTTGCCTCCTTCTCCCGGATCCAGGGGAGGACATACTGCTTGAGATACTCAAAATGCTCAAATTCCCTCATGAAATATGTATAATTCGTGGTCAACAGATTTACCAGCATCTTTTCCTGCGTGCCGGTCTTATCATTTTCCACCGCGTTCATAAAATCATGAAAGCTGTGAAATCCTCCTTCCCGAATATGATTTTCCAGCCGTCCTCTCACAATCTCCTTTTTTTCGTGCATATCAATGCCATATTTTTGTTTTACAAAGCTGGAAATCCGTTGAAACTCTTCCTCCGTCATCATAAATCCATTCCTCCAAACATACTTAAGATCAGCACAATTGGCGCGATATTTTACGGCATATCTCATAAATATCCGCGTTGAATTTTTTCCCTGCTTCCTCGCCCATAATCGCAAGGGCATCCTCGATCGTGCAGGTTTCTTTACCCGTCAATGTACAATACCTGTTTATGACAGCGACAATCTGTGCCGCCAACGGAATCTCATCGCCCTGAAGCCTGTCAGGGTAACCGCTTCCGTCCCAATTCTCATGATGGTAGTGCGCGATATCAATCGAAGTACTGATGAAATCGTTATAGTCAGTACTAACATAGAGGTCTCGCAATATGTTTGCTCCCAACTGCGCATGGTTTTGTAAGATCGCAGTCTCCTCCGTCGTCAGGTCTGTCTTCTTTTGTAATAAATCCATCGGAATTCCGATGTTTCCGATATCACAAAGCGGAGCCGCCAGTTCTATCGTCTCAATAAATGTATCTGAAATCTTATCTTCAAAAAGCGGAGATAACTGCATACCCTGCGCGAGCGTCCGGCAATTGCGCCGCAGCCGCTCCATATGCTCCCCCCCGTAATGGGAATTCTGGGCTGCTATATTTGCCATCGCGTATAACGTGTTCTTTTTCTCCATCTCCATCTGCTTGAGCTGTTCGCTGATCGAAACCTGAAGCCGCCGGTTCATATCCAGCAGTTCATGCTGTGCCTGATACAAACGCAGATGGACACCGACACGCGCCTGGACAAGTTCAGGGATAAACGGTTTTGTAATGTAATCCTCCCCGCCGAGACGAAAACCGTCTACGATATCCTGCGGGTCGTCCAGCGCAGAAATAAAAACAATCGGTATATTTTTCGTCTTCTCTTTCCCTTTGAGGATCCTGCACAGTTCATAACCGTCCATTCCCGGCATGGAGATGTCAGTCAGTATGAGCTGTGGTGGAAATTCTTCTACCATCTCCAACGCCCACTCCCCGTTTTCCGCTGTGATCGGATCGCATCCCATAGCGGCGACGATGCTTTCTAAGATCATCCGGTTTGACTCCACGTCATCTACAATCAAAACCCTTGATCCCACCGTGCCCTTTTCTTCGTTTTCCATGCCCTCACCTCTTTTCACCGTCATAAAAGTTGATTCAACTCATCAAACTCACTCGTTATCTTTTCATAATTCTCTTTCTGGATCGCCATTTTCAATCGCAAGACTTTTCTCTTCACCTCGTGCGGCGCCTCTTCGGTGAGCTGTCTCACCGTTTCCATGAACATTTCAGCTTTTTCCCAATTTTCCATCTCCACGCAGAGAATGAGTTTTGACAATACTTTCTTCAAATTCTCCGTGTTTTCGGGTGTCCCGAATGTACGCACCGCATCCTGGCCGTCCTCTTCTTCGGAAGCGGTCATCGGTGTGGCCGCCAGCATCGACATTTCCTCATCTACCGCCGGACTTTTTTGATCCTCTTCGGTAAGGCCGACCCAGATAGAAAAAGAAAATGTACTTCCCCGGTTCTTTTCACTCTCTACCTCGATCCTTCCGCCCATCATCTCGACAAGCTGCTTGCATATGTTCAGTCCCAGACCGGTGCCGCCGTATTTTCTCGAGATCGAAGCGTCAACCTGTGAAAAACTCTGGAACAATTTATCCCTGTCTTCGTCATCAATGCCGATCCCCGAATCTTTGACAAGAAAGAACAACTCGATCCGGTCATTGATCCGCGCCGTGCGCACGACTTCGACTGTGATCTTCCCGATCGAAGTGAATTTCTGCGCGTTAGACAGCAGATTGTTCAAAATCTGCACGATCCGCAGTTCGTCGCCGATGACACGTTCCGGGATCTGCGGCGAGATCGTCATAAAAAACTCCAGTCCTTTTTCGGTAATTTTATTGATATGATTTCCTTTTACGTAATCCATCATGTTCCGAAAATCAAATTCCCTGATCTCCAACGTGAACTTTCCGGCCTCCAGCTTGGAAAAGTCCAAAATGTTGTTGATGATCTTATTCATGTCACCGCAGCACCTCTCGATCAGGCGCAGCGACTTCTCATTTTTTTCATTCTGCTCCTCGTCCAGCAGTTCCCTGGCGTTTCCGAGTATACCGTTTACGGGAGTCCTCAGCTCATGGGTGACGTTCGCGACGAACTCGGACTTGACCTTCATCGCCTCCTGCGCCTCCTGCCTGACCTGTTCTACCTCCCGGCTCAAATACTCTTTTTCCAAAATATCATTCGCCATACATATGTATTCATCCGAGCCGTCACCGCTTGGGATCAGTCTCGCCTCTACCGGAAAACAGGTAAGCTTTTTGCGGTACGCCACAAGATTGTGTGTCTCTTCCCCAAACGCGCACTCCGTTTCAAATCCAGCTCCTGAAATCTGGAATGTATTTGGAAACACATCACTGATGTATTTCCCGCACAATTCTTCACCGTATTCCAACTTGCTCTTCGCCGCGGCATTGGCATAGGAAATCTTTCCGTCCTTCCCAAAGATCATCACCATCTCCAATGCCTTTTCCATAAGAAATATGCCGCTCTTACTCTGGCCGATCCGTTCCTCCATACACACGCGCCTCCTTTAAGACAAAAGAAATCGGCAGCAAAAAAACCGTCATGTCTTTTCCACTGCCAATGATCTGTCTTAAATATTACGTAAAATCAAACATCTTTATGACTTCTACAATATTGAAGAAATCAACCTTGGCAAGTTCGAAACACTCCAATACATCCGGTGAAAACTGACCGCATTCACCATTCATAATCATATCAAACGCTATGTTATTTGCGTATACACTCTTGTAAACCCTGGGACTCACCAGCGCGTCATAGACGTCGGCGACGGCCACGATCTGCGCGCTGATCGGGATCTCATCCCCCGCCAGATGATCCGGGTAGCCGTTTCCATCCCATCTCTCATGATGATGGCGGCAGATCTCGTAACAGTAACGGTAAAACTCACTGGACTGGCTGTCGCGGAACTTCGCTAATATATCACACCCGATCGTCGTGTGGGTTTTGATCACTTCAAACTCTTCCGGCGTCAGCTTTCCCGGCTTGAGCAGGATCGAATCAGGAATTCCAATCTTTCCTATATCATGCAGAGCCGATGCCCTCGCGATCTGATCCACCTGATTCTGCGTCAGGTTATATTTCGGGAAATACGCCATCAGATACTTTAACATGATCCTGGTAAAGTACTTGATCCGGCGCACATGCTCTCCGGTCTCCGCGCTCCTGAATTCTACGACCGAACTGAGCGCGTCAATCATAAACTCGTTATTTTCCCGGATTTCCTGTTCTTTCGCCTTGATCGCTTTTTCCTGCACCCGCAGCCGGACTTCCATCTCCTGTTTATTCTGGTAAAGTTTAATGATGTTCCGGCTTCTTCGTTTGACAATATGCGGATAAAACGGTTTGTGCATAACATCCGCAACCCCATACGCATACGCCCTGTCTTCGCTGTCCACGACGCTCTCTCCCGTTATGAGGATAACCGGGATCTGGCTCATGAGCTGCTGTTCTTTCATATAATCCAGAACCTCAAAACCGTCCTGAACCGGCATGACGATATCCAGCAGAACTAATATAATATCTTCATTGTTCTTGAGCTGTAAGATCGCTTCCTGTCCGTTTGCCGCCTCCAGCGTATCGTAGTCCATCCGGAAGATTTCTTTGAGCACGGTACGGTTGATCTCTTCGTCATCAACGATCAGTACTTGCTGTCTATGTTGTCTTTCCATGTTCTCTCCTTACTTTTTCCACATTAAACTATACGTACACATACTATATGTTCACATATAGTTAAGATACCATCTTTGTTTAAAAATGTCAAGAGCATTTACTGCCGAATTGATCACTCAGATACCTGATTTGCGGTTCTTTTCCTCTTGTTAATTTTATCCATGCAGGCATGGAATGCCTCAAGTACTTTTGGATTAAACGCCCCGCATTCCCCGTTCACGATCATCTCGACTGCCTTTTCATGGCTGAAGGCCTTTTTATAGACACGTTCCGATGTAAGCGCATCATACACATCTACGACGGAAACGACCTGCGCCCAAATGGAAATCTCATCACCGCTCAGATGGTCTGGATATCCCCTGCCATCCCATCTCTCATGGTGATGCCGGCAAATGTCATAACTGTAATGATAGAGCCCTTTTTCTAAAATATGCGGGATACTCTTTAGGATTTCGCATCCTCTCACCGTGTGCTGCTTCATGACGTCAAACTCTTCATCGGTCAATCTTCCCGGCTTATTCAGTATCTGATCCGGTATCGAAATCTTACCTACATCATGAAGGATGGCTGACGTAGCAATCTTGTCAATTTCCTCTCCCGACAGGGCATATTCGGGGAACATCCGGCTGACCTGTGACATAAGGATCCTCGTCAGGCCGCTGATGTTCTTTACGTGTTCTCCGGTTTCACAGTCCCGGAACTCGATAACCGTAGCAAGCGTCTCAACCATCGCCTGGTTCATACTGCTCAGACGCTCGACCTGTTCTTCCACGATCTCCTCCAGCTTATTCCTGTGCCGGAACAGCTCGATCACATTCCCGATCCGGCATCGGAGGAACTGCGTCAGAAACGGCTTCCTGATCACATCGATCGCCCCCATATCGTAAGCTTCCATCAGCATCTCATCGCTGTCCGCCGCCGTGATCAAAAACACCGGAACACTCTCGATCGTCCCATTGTCATTCATCGCTTTCAGAACATCCAGACCATTGACATCCGGCATGAGCATATCAAGCAGGACCGCGGAAATCTCCGTACCACCATTGATGATCTCGATCGCGCGTTTCCCACCGTCTGCCTGCAAAATTTCATATTCATCTTTAAACACTTCTGCCAGTACGACCCGGTTTACTTCAATGTCGTCAACAATCAGTATCGTTTTATCGTTACCCATGAAACCCTCCCAAATAAATTATTGTCCTTTATATTTTTTGATGCAGTCGATGATCTCCGTCTGAACCGGCAGAACATTCTCAAATACTTCTTTTGCCTTCGCCGGCTCCCCCTTACGCAGCAGCGCTACCATTTCCGTATACGCCTCATAAACAGGTGTAATGGACAGATTCCCCGAAGCGCCCTTGATGGCATGCGTCTTTTCGATCAGCGGCGTACAGTCCTCACAATCAAAGTCTTCTGCCCGAACCTCTGATTCCGCCATCATTTTGTTGAACGTACCCATCATTTTTTCATAAAGCGCCGCATTTCCCATCAAACGCTTCGTCCCCTCCTCGATATTTACGCCTAACGTACCAAGTTCTTCCAGTAAACCCATGAGTCATCTCTCCTTTTCTATTTCGTACCGAGTTTTGCTAAAACTCGCTGATAAGTCCGTTAGGACTTATTTTATCACATTTTTCACCTGTTAGCAATAAAGAGTTTTTTTGCTTCAGAACCACTCTTCCTGTTCCTCCAAAAGATCCGCAAAATATCTCAGTACCCTGGCCATTGTTTTTCGATGGTCCTCATCCGCGGCCTCCGTATCGATCGTCTGCGGCACAGAGTTTTTCCCAAAGATGAAGTTCATGTCACAGTTCAGCCTGTTTGCCAAAATATAACCGTAAATGCCGGACAACCCGGTCTGTCCTTTCTCGATCCGGTACAGCGCGTCATCCGTAATGTGGAACAGCGACGCCAGCTCTTTTCTCTCCATCCCCAGTATTTCACGGAACTTCTTTACATTTCCGCCTATCAGCGCATCTATGTTATCTCCACGGTGTTTCACTTTCATATGTATACTCCTTTGCCGTTTTTCTTAAATCATATCAGCAAATGGAGCATATTGCGTCGGATTATTTGTCCGCATGCACGGTTTGATTTTCCTTCGCCAAGCGCTTAATTACCGGAGAATGGGCATCTCCATCCTCCGGCCATTCAAATTACACATCCCATTTTTTCCAAGGCGCCTTCCCCTTGACCCACAGTTTCTCCAACTCTTCCATCTCGCGCTTATTGTCCATGCACTGCCAGAATCCCCTGTGCTGGAACGACATCAGCTCTCCCTTCTTCGCCAGACGCTCCAACGGTTCTTTTTCAAATACGGTCTGATCACCTTCGATGTAATCAAATATCTCCGGATTCAAAACCATATAGCCGGCATTGATCGGGATGCCGTCAGACAAATTCTTTTCCCGAAACGATTTCACGGCGTTATCGCCATCGATATCCAGCACACCCTTTTGCTGCTCCAGCATGACCGTCGTCAGCGTCGCCGTTTTTCCGTGTTCATTGTGGAACTTTAAGAGCGCCGCAATGTCGACATCGCACACACCATCTCCATATGTCATCATAAATGTCTCATTTTCGACATACGGCTGGATGCGCTTGATCCGCCCTCCGGTCATCGTATGCAGGCCGGTATCCGCCACCGTCACCTTCCACGGCTCACAATGGTTCCTCAGCACCGTCATTTCGTTTTTTCCATTTGTAAAATCAAAGGTGACATCGCTGTTATGCAGAAAATAGTCCGCAATCCATTCCTTGATCACATGCTGCTTATATCCGGCGCAAATGACAAACTCATTGATGCCGTAGTGGGAATATTCTTTCATGATATGCCAAAGGATCGGCTTTCCGCCAATCTCGATCATCGGTTTCGGTTTCCACTGGGACTCTTCCGAGATCCGCGTCCCCAAACCGCCCGCCAAAATCACTGCTTTCATTTTTTCCTCCATTCCTTTCGCTTCGCTCAAGACACAAAACTCCATGAAAAAGGTTAGCTGCCTTGGGTTTCTTTTTTATAATTGTGTATCCATTCTTTTGTGGTATTGATGTTCATAAGACATTTGTTGTTGCCTGCATCGCTTCCACCAACAAACAAGGTGTTACCACCTACAAAACGATTGTCCTTGCCCATCCATTTTAACAGCATCATACTACATGTTGAAAAATAAGGAACCATACAATGCTGAACTTTACCAAAAAAGTGATGTTCTTCCTGTAGACTGTGAAATCACTGTAGAACAGGCAATCTTAGTGGTACAGTTTTAGGGATATAAAATCAAGTCAGCTACTGAATAGACCTTTCAACATTCAACCTCCATGTGCAACACATGGTTTTAAAAGACATATGTAGTATACCACAAATTGAGTTTGTCTGCCAGTTTTTTTTCGGTTTTGGAAGTTTTTCAACTTAATCATTATCCCTGCCTCTCTGAAAAATAAAATAATACTGTGCCGTCTCCTTCCTGTTATTCAACTTTTTAAATAAAATCCGTCATGGATCAAGGTATCCCGAAAAATATTCATCAGTTCTTCTCTCGTCCGATAAACTGCATTATATTCATTTTCCAGTTCCTCTGAATAAAAATCCTTCAAGGTCAGCCTCCGTTTGATTCCGAGTGGTTCCCTGACACAAACAATGGTATCTTTACCTGCTACATGGGCAATCTGATTCATCACATTCCGAATATCTGAATCGTTCAAATACATCAAGATCCCCATCATTAAAATTCGGTTGTATTTACCTTTACCATTCTTTTCTAAAACCCGCTCCAACTCTGTAGCCGAACCCGTAATAAAATCCACATGTTTCGTATGCTCATGTCTTGTTCGGGCTATCCTGACCAACTCCTCACTAAAATCCACTCCGCAGTATTCTCCGATTTCCTGGCCGATCGCGTCGTACCAGCGCCCAATACCACAAGCAATATCCAAAACCTTTGACTCGCCATCAAGTACCAATAGTGGAAGGATCACTTCCATTTCTCTTCGGTTTCTCTTCTGAACCAGCTCGGCATTGTGATCCTGGTACATAGTAACCGCATATGGATTCTCTTCGTTATATTTCTCTGCACGTTTTTTAAAAAAACGTAATGTGTGATCATAATCTATATCTGTGACTTTACCCCTGATACGCCCGCAGACCTGCTCTACCTTTTCATATGAACTCATAATCTGTTCTCCTTGTCCATGTTCTAACAAAACCCGTTTTTCACCCATGCAATCGCTCTTTCATAGTCATTGACCGTATCAATCTCCCTCGTTCTAAGTTCCATAAAAGGAAGCGGCAGATACGGCTCCAAAAGCTGGAAAACATGCCCAGAACCATGAAGTACCTTTTTACTTTTCACTTGAGTGACACCATTCCATTCATAATCACCTCTGTTCTTGGAAAAAGCACTGACGTATGTCCTCTCCCCTTCCTCATAAGTCTGCAGCATCCACGGGTCATCTGATCCCGGAATCCCACCACTTACAAATTCATAGTCACACGCAAGGACCTTTTTCATATCTTCCGGATGGATCAGCAGATCACCATCCAGCGATAAAATAAATTCCTCTGCATAATTTGCTGCCAGCGCCACACTGGCACCCGTTCCTGTCTCTTTATAGTGATGATTAAATACAAACATAATATCATCCCGGTATCTTAAAACCGCTTCCATCACCTTTTCTGCTTGATAACCCACCACAACCCGTATATCCTTTTCATTCTCAAGCATGTCCAAATGGCGCACGATCAACGGCTTTCCATCAATTTCCACCAACGCCTTCGTCACACCAAGTCCCAACCGGTTTCCCATTCCCGCACAACTAATGACAACAGTTCTTGATACAGCCATACTCTACTCCTCTCAAAAGACCTAAACAAGACGTTCCAAAAATTCCACTAACTTTTCCTCCTGATAAACAGCATGACTAGCACATGCCAGCACCGATGGGGCGATCTCTCTCACTCCTCCATAGCCAATCCCGATTTCCGCCGCCTCTATCATCTCCGCATCGTTATTGCCATCCCCAACCGCCACAAAAGGAAGCACCATCTGGTTGATCACTGCATTTTTGTCTACCACACTCAAAACATCCTGAATATAATCATTCTCAACCAGCGCCTTGGAACAAAAAGTACTCTTCTCCATTCCCAGTTTCTTGACAAGATTCTCAATCCATACATCCAGGTTTCCCGTAACGATATAACAACGATTCTGATACCGTTTCATAAATTCCATCAAATATCTATTTAACTTCATATTTCCAGTAAGTTCACGCACTTCACTAACCGGGATGCCTTTTAATAATTCTACTCTCTGTAAAAAACTCTGCTTAAACGGAAGTTCCCCACGCATCGTACGCTCCGTCAACGCACGCATTTCCTCAAAAACGCCAAACTCTTCTGCAATCGTCGGCAAAATTTCCTGTCTGGTAATCGTCGAATCCAGATCAAATAAAAAAATAAATCTGCTTGCATTCGCCATCTTTTCCGTTTCCCCTCTCCATCAACATAGGTATATGATAACACACTTTTTCAATATTGTCAGGAATTTTATAAAATATTACATACATTGACCCAAATAGAAAAATCTGATATGATAAGAAATATAATACAAACCATCAAAAACCGTTTACGTGCGTGGAGGGAAAAATGACAAAAAAACAATTTGACATTCTGTGCGAGAAGAGATGGCCCACAAATTTTTTATCACGAAAGATGAGGCTGACAAACTATACGAAACATT
Organism: uncultured Eubacterium sp.; assembly: GCA_910579145.1. GTDB lineage: Bacteria > Bacillota > Clostridia > Lachnospirales > Lachnospiraceae > Eubacterium_F. The sequence continues at coordinate 45,591 of CAJTTQ010000006.1, read as the reverse complement.
AATAGCAGAAGGATATATAAAAAACAGCGACGTTACGAAAAAGGGACAGGAATATCTCAATCACAAAAAGATAGACAACGCCATTATCCTGTCGGCAGGACTATCTACCAGGTTTGTACCGCTTAATTTTGAAAAACCGAAAAGCCTGCTTAAAGTAAAAGGCGAAATCCTGCTCGAACGGCAGATCGAGCAATTAAAAGAAGCTGGCATAAATGAAATCATTGTCGTCGTAGGGTATATGAAAGAACAGTTCGAATATTTGACCGAAAAATACGGTGTGATCCTCGTTGAGTCAACCGAATACAGGGAGCGAAATAACCATTCAAGTGTGTATGCCGCGCGAGCATACCTGAAAAATTCAATTATCACTTCCTCTGATCTGTATTTCACCGAAAATATATTTGAAAAATACGCCTTTGATTCGTATTATACGAGCGTATATGCTGCGGGAAAAACAGCAGAACGCGGCTTTATCACAGATGAAGATGACAGGATGCTTGAAACATTCTACGGCGACCGCTGTTATGATATATGGGTGACACTCGGGTACGCCTTCTTTTCGGAACAGTTTTCCCAAAAAATACTTCGTATTCTGGAAAAAGAGTACGATCTACCCAAAACCAAAAATAAATTTTGGGCAGATATTCAGGATGAGCATTTCGAAGAATTATATATGTATGCAAAACGCTGCGCCTCACATGTGATAAACGAATTTGATTCTTTAGAAGAACTGAGGGAATTTGACAACAAATACCGTACGAATTCCGAATCAAAACTGCTGAAAGAAATAAGCAACCGGCTGGGTGTTCAGGAGGAACACATCATTGGAATTGAATCACTTCGTTCCATAAAGGATTCCATGTTTAAATTCAGATGCCGAGGAGATTTTTATATTTGTGATGTAAAACCGGACGACACGGAAAAGGTCTCTTTACTTGGAAGAGTCTATTACCAGTGCCGCGATTATAGTACGGGAAATGTAAAACTGTTCCGTATGGACAAAAACATATACATTGAAGGCAGATACCAGTCCGATGTCGAATCCGAATTACAGGAAATTTATGGCTATTGCAAAGACTTCAAAGACTATCATAAAAAGACACTGCCACTATGCGCCGCTGAAAATATCGTGTCGGATTTTGTAAATCTGCCGCTCGGATTTGGTTTTCAGGAACGTTATATCATGAATAACACGTATTCTTTTAATATGGACGACAACTTTATCGGATGCGAAAAGTTATTCTGCTTTTATGAAAAAATATCTGAAGTCTGCGAACGGATCTTTGGCGCCAGATATGTGGATCCGAGACCTTTTACCGGAATGCACTGTATTGATATGATCACCAAAACACTATGTGAACCCGGACAGAAAATGATGCTTTTAGGAAAAGAATTCGGAGGCCACGCCTCAGTAAAACCAGTTGTAGAACGACTGGGAGTAGAGACTTTCGAAGCACCTTATGACTTGGAAGCCTACGACCTGGATTACGAACTTGCCAATAAAATGATCAAGGAATACAAAATTGATTATGTCCTTTTAGCACCTTCCGATATGATCAAGATCATGGATGTTGAAAAATTAGATACTAGTAAAGCAATACTACTATATGACTGCAGCCAGATCATGGGACTCATTGCTGCAGGACTGGCCGCGAATCCTCTGAAAACAATGGAGCGTATCGTTTTGTTTGGCGGTACACACAAAAGTTTTCCTGGCCCGGCTTCCGGACTGATCCTGACCAATGACAACCATCTTCACGAGAAGATGGAAACCGCCATCAACCCAAAGTACCTGCGCCATTCCCAAATGCATCAAAAAATTTCCCTTCTTTTTGCACTCATTGAATTTGAACAGTTTGGAAGTGAGTATATGAGCCATATGATCCACTGTGCGAATTACTTAGGAAAAGTTCTGGCTTCATACGGCCTTGATGTCGCTGACGTTGATGGAAAAATCTCGTCAACACATCAGATTTTTATCCGTACCAGTAAGAACACGATGGAAACGATTTATGACAATGCTTATAAATGCGGTGTAACACTAAATAAGAAAACAAAAAAACTGTTTTACGGATATGGGATACGGCTGGGAAGCCAGGAAATTGCACGCTATGACTGGAACGATGCGTGTATGGATACGATCGCTCAGGTGATCAGTCTGCTGGCCGAACCAGAAGCGGATATTGACGGCATAAAAAAAATTATTGATTCCATGCCAGTCAAGCAATTAAAATATACCTTTACTCCTGAACAGGTAAAACCATTTTTTGAACTGATGTAGCTGCTATTGAAAAGATTTCCATCTGTACTGTCCATGCCCCCGTTTCATCCTCTCACCATATGAGCCTCTTCTACACTCTCAGATCTCCGCTGGAAACCTTTTGGCAAAACTCCTCCACTGTCCCTTGAAAACCCACCGCACGGATCTGTTTCTCAAGTTCTGCTTCCATCGACCCGTAAAACGGATAACCGTGCCCTCTGTTTCCCTGATCCGGCACCATATAATCCCCAAACTCTGCGGTCAAAACTTCATGATAACCACATGGTACTGCAATCTCCGTATGCTCAAAAGGCATCTTGACAGCTTCCTGATACCATTCCTTTTTCAGCCGGTAATCTGGTCTTGTCACAAAAAGGGAATACACGGTTAACTCCTCTGCTTCCGACGCACCATACAACGCCGCAACCGAATCAATCAGTCTTCGCAGAAATACTTCTGTCCCAGCGCCCCGGGGTATGGTCATCTGGCACAATTCCTCCATCCCGCATAAACGGGCATCCAGTTCCCCACTTTGATACAACTCATCCCAGTACTGCAGGATAGTCATTCCATATAAAACAATATCCTTCTGTACTTCTACCAATTCACGATCCTTCGGCATATAGTCAATGGGAAAAATATCAATACCGATCCGTTGGTAGGGAAAACCATGAAACCGCTTCATGTAATCATTAAAATCCCACAATTCCTCATCTGCGATCACACGGATACATTGACTGTGCGCAGCCTGCTGCAAACGTTCCGAAGCCGCATACATCCCGCTCATCACAAATCCTTTGGGAAGTTCCTCGGACAGCAACCGGATAAACTCAGTATAATCCTCCCGCTTCAAACTTATATCAATATCATCATCCCACGGAATAAACCCCTGATGCCTGACCGCCCCCAAAAGTGTGCCCCAGTCCGCAAAATACTGCAGGCCATTCCGCTCACACAGCTCTGCTACAACCTGCAATACTTCTAATTCTGCCGCCCACGCCCTTTTCATCATAGAAGATATTAAAAAATCACATCTTGTTTCCTCCTGAAAAAAAGCTGCCGGAAATTCCATAGTACCAACTCCTCCTTCTAACAACTCCACATTTAAGTCACCCGCACACACCAAAACATATATTTACATAAAGTTCCCCTGTTAAGACTCGCTGGCAGAAGTCCTCAATGGAACCATTAAATCCCACTTCCTCTAGCGCCCTTTGCAACTGCTCCTGACTTCTACGAAAACAAGGATAATCATGTCCCTGAGTGCCTCGTTCATATGTCATATAATCCCCATACTCTCCAACCAGCGCCTCGTGATAACCACATGGAGCCGGAATTTCGATCTGTTCAAACGGAAGGTTCACAAATGAATCAAAACATTTTTTCGAAACATGAAAATCCGTCCCCAATCTCAACCTGCTGACGCCTAAAAACACAGTCATCTCATCTGCATCTTCCTCTCCATATAGCGATGCCACGGAATCAAGAAGTTTCTGCAGTGCCCATTTCCTATTTCGTTCTTGTGAAATGGTAGTTCCACATAATTCCTCGATCCTGCTTATACGCTTCTCTAATTCGCCCTGATCCTCAAGCGCATCCCAATTTGAAAGAACCGCCCGTCCGTATTCAAGTATAATATTTTGCAATTCCGCCTCTTCCTCATCTCTAGGAATATAATCATAGGGAAAAATATCAATTCCCACACCAACATAGGGAAATCCATGAAAACGCTCCATATGGCTTTTGAAATCCCATGCGGAAGCATCGGTACAAACTCTGACACAACACGCAGGAAATATCTTATCCGGATTTTCCGACTCCTCAAACATGCCTCCTAACACAACCCCATGGGGCAATTCATCTGGCAGAATCTGGATCAGTTTGTTGTACTCTTCCCGTTTCAATCCGATATCTATATCATCATCCCAAGGGATAAATCCCTGATGCCGAACTGCACCGATCAAGGTCCCGCCCGACGCAAAATACTGTAGTCCATACTTCTTACATATATCTGCCACGATCTGCAGCACTTCCATTTGAGCTGCCCATGCTTTCTTCATCATGGACGATACAACAAAACCACATCGTTCTTCCTCCTCAAAAAACCCCGGTGGAAATTCCAACATTCGTCTACCTCCTCTGAATCAGTTCGATCTTTGATACGCAAAATAATCAAGAACTTCAATCACATAAGAAATTTCCTCCTGTGTCATGCCATAATACATCGGGATGCTAAGAATCGTCCTACTGATCTCTTCTGCGACTGGCAGCACACCTTCCGCGATATTCAGTCCCCGGTACGCCTCCTGCCTGTGGATTGGCACGGGATAATGCTTGACTGTTCCAATTCCATGTTCAGATAAATACGATTCCAATTCATCCCGGCGCTGACACCGGATTGCAAATACATGATAAATATGTTCATATTCTTCCGTACTCATAAGCGGAAGCGTGAACATCGACCGTTCTAATCCATCATAGTACGTTCCCGCAATGTTTTGACGTGTCCGGTTCCATTTATCCAGACACTTCAGTTTCACACGCAAAAATGCTGCCTGCATCTCGTCTAGTCGGCTGTTCACACCCTGATACATATGATGATACTTATAATCCGAACCATAATTTGACAGGGCACGAACTCGTTCTGCAAGCAGTGCATCATTCGTCGTAACACACCCTCCATCTCCCAATGCACCCAAATTCTTACCCGGATAAAAACTAAATCCGGCCGCATCTCCCAAAGCTCCGACTCTCCTGCCCTTATATCTGGCACCGTGAGCCTGCGCCGCATCCTCAATCACATTCAGATCATATTTTTTTGCAATGGCACAAATGGCATCCATATCTGCGGGACGCCCCTGCAGATGCACTGCCATAATTGCCTTCGTCTTCTTCGTGATTTTCTCCTCGATCAAACGGATGTCTATATTATATGTACATATATCAGGTTCCACAAAAACAGGCGCAGCTCCGGCAAAAGAAACCGCTAGCGCTGTTGCGATAAATGTATTCGAGGGGACGATCACCTCATCTCCTTCTCCAATTTCCATCGCACGCAAAATAAGGGTAAGAGCATCCAGTCCATTTCCCACACCGATACAAAAGTTGGCATCGCAGTAGGCAGCAAATTCTTCTTCAAATAACCGGCACTGCTCTCCACGAATAAAGTTGTTGCTATTCAAAACCTGTTGATACGCCTGTTCCAACTCATCACGAATCTCAGTATGCATCACCTCAAACGATGCAAATGGTATTTTTTTTTGTTTTCTCATAACTTACCTTCATTTCTGCCAAGTGAAGTTTCCTATGCGTTTTACCAGCATACCGAAACATCAGATTTTAACATAGCGTCTTATATCTGCCGCCAGTTTTTTCGTAAAGCACACACTGCCATCATAATTTAGATGCGTCAAATCCCAATAATACTCTTTATGATCGGAAATTTCTTGGTCCTTTTTGTAATTAAGATAAATAAAAGGGTATCTTCCCTGCAGTTTAACAAGTGTCTCTTCAAAAAACTCTTTCCACAAAGAAAATTGGCTTTCTTCAAAATCTTCCACCACTTTATACTTTGGCAGCAAGCACAAAAATATTTTCATCTCTGGATTCTTCTCCAACAAAAATTCCAGCAGACAAACTAGATATCTCATATTTCTTTCAATACTCTCTTCAAAAATATTTGTTTGAATGGATGTTATATTACCACACTTCCTATATTCCTCAATCATTTCCTGAGTCATCACTCTCTCTCGGTCAAGTAAAGGATAATCGCAGTACGCATGTTCATCCTGATTGATCATATTCCCAAAAATATCC
>CAJTTQ010000006.1:0-39505 GCA_910579145.1 uncultured Eubacterium sp. | reverse complement strand
TGAAGAACATTTTTTTCATATTCATTAGCATTTGGCCATTGGGTCTTTAGATAAGCATTTAATTCATCCGCTGACTCAGAAACATTTTTGTTCCCCATCTCGTTAAATACTTCCGGACAGTCTATCCCGCTGCTCCGAAAGAAATCAACTGTAGCGCCAGTGAGCATCGACTCAAAATTGAAATAGGTATAATCAAACATATCAATCACCACATATTTCAGGTTCGCAACCTTTTGTGGAAACTCTTCCCATATCTTCTGTGCAGTAAAATAATTAAAGTATAGATCCTGCGAAGATACAGCACAATTAACCGCGCACCCAGGAAGGTAGGAAGAACGGATCCCCGCCTCTGCATGAGAGATACCAAACACCAACCCATCTAACCTCTCTTTGTTCGGATTAGATAATACTCTTGCATATTTTTCTTTTGGATAAAAAGAACGATATATCCTCCATCCATCCATTACCTTTTCCGCCGGATACCCGATCCGGGCTACTTCCTCTAAAACCCAGTCGGCCAGTTCTTCGTTTTGTCTGTAATCCCTCTGTATAAAAGAAAACACATAATCTATCTCATCCATATGGCTTGCAAGTTTTGTCAATTGGCCAGACACAACCTGCTTATCACCCTCAAGTTCTTCTATAGATTTCGTATAGATATTTTCGAAATCCAACAAAAGTTCAATATGGACATCAGGCATGATCGATCTCTGTATCATCTTACTATGATTACAATCAGTAATTACGATAACCCTTTGGCTCCTTTGTTCATGTACTCCTCCCTCCTCATCCACCGGACGAAGCCTGCTTAAAAGATTTTCTATCAGTTTATTTTGGCGCTCAATCGTCTCCTGACAGGATATCAATGTATCAAGATCAACACCTTTTGCTTTCTCCATTACTACTCCCCGTATTTCCCCTGTCAATTTCCAAAAATCTTTTCGGGTAAATGAATAGTCTTTTTCGATATGCTCAGAAAAATCGTTTTCTCCGATATGAGTAAAATAAAATAATATGGCCCCATCCGATGGCACGGCCGGTGCACGGAGCAATACCATCAGTTTTTCGCAATTCAAACAAAAACGCTCTGAATCCTCTGGGTAAACGATCTGCTTTCTAAACGCTTTCAAAAAGTACTGCTCGTCCATATCTTCTATGATACGAAACTGTATGAACGCCTTTTCTACATAATCACGCTGCACATTGTCAGTAGTGCTCTTACTAAGGTTATTTCCATGAATACGATAAAAAACCGGTACCTTTCCTTTCTCAAAAAAATGAACCTCATATTTTAGTAGTATGCGGAGCCATATCTCATAATCCTGAAGCTGCCGGTACTGAAACTTCCATCCGCCCATTTCCTTCCAGATATCACCGCGCACAAACATGGACGGCGCGCAGATTCCATTCCCCTCACAAAACAGCAACTCAAACAATTCATATCGACTCATATTCTTTCCCAAAAAATCCACATGCGAGTCAAATTGTTCTATGATCAACTCCGGAACCGTAAAAGACGCCGCACACTCCGGATGTTCTTCCATAAAATCCACATACGTTTCAACCGCAGTCTCCCCCCAATAGTCATCCGCTGAAAAACCGGCCATATACTTCCCATGAAAACTGAGATTCATCTCTTCTACAACCGCAAAGGCTGTATTCACTTCTGAAAAAATGGTTCTGATATTTTTATCTGGATGCTCTTTCATCACCTCTCTGATCACGGCTCTCGACTGGTCTGTCGAACCATCATCCGTTATCACAATTTCTAAATTGGAATAAGTTTGATTGATCGCACTCTCCAAAGCCTGTCTGACATACTTCTCATGATTATAACATGAAATACAAATACTAACTAATGGCTGTTCCATCCTTGATTTCCTCCTTATTCTATCATCTGCCGCTTTTATTTTCGTACCCTGACACGAACCTTGCCCCTAGCCACGCATGCCTCAAGCTGATTGTTAATACTCCATTTTATCGTAATCATCTGAAGGGCGTCACTTTTCTCAACCACCCTGCCTGACACCGATAACTCATCCCCAACATAAACCGGTTCAATAAAAGACGCATTCAGATCATAGATCAGACTATTTTCTCCTGGGAGCCACACACCACAAAGCGTCGAGATAAACGAAGTGGTGAGCATCCCAAATACCACCTTATCTTCATAACCATTCGCCCGGGCATAATCCGGATCCCTATGAAGCGGATTTGTATCCAAAGTGACAGCTCGGAACTGGTCCATTTTCTCCTCTGTTACACAAACAGTAAACTGTTCTTCCATCCCCTGTTCTATATCATGAAAAGTATACGACTTCATTGTCAGTCCCCCTCCTCTTGAATCGCTATATACTCATTCATTTCTCCCCCAGCCTTTGGAATGTCATAACACCAAATACACCCATCCTCATGTTCAAAACCTAATCTTTGAAATAAATCTTTGACCAGGCCATTTTTATCCGTGGGGAAATAGTACCCTTTTATTTTTCTAATGCCGCATTGCCTGCATCTGACTAAAAGTGCATCAAACATCGCGTATTCCATATTTCGCCCCAACACCCGGCAGCTCATAACCCAAAGCCGGATATGTGCTGTCTCATCCTCCTTTTGTACGACGATCAGGGAAACGATCCCGTTATCACCAAACCTGTCCCTCAATCTTCCGGACAATGTCATGTAATCCGGACTTTTGCTCATTTCCTGTATCTCATTCATCGTGTAGCGCTTCGTCGTCAAATTAAACTGATTACTCTTTTGCACCAATTGGAAGATCCGATCCCATTCAGCCTCCTGAAAAGGATGGATACGTGCTTTCATATCCAAGGAACGTAAATAACTGCCATAATCCTGAAATCTTTCTTCCTCCTGTTTTCTCAACTTATTTTCCCTGTACATATCGTTTCTCTTTTGGTCTTCCTGAGACAAATTCAGCACCTCAAAATAATGATTTTGATCCACCAACTGGATATAATGTTCCACAGAATCAAAAGAAGGCGTTTCCACCGCCGGAAGATTTTGGTTGACAATCTCCCTCTCTGCCGGATTATCATCCAAAAACACCAAACTATCGACAGAGACGTTTAATTTTTCAGCTATCGTTTTCAAATTTTCATCCTTCCGGTTCCAATTGGACTGGATGATAAAAAAGTCATCCTGTTTCAGCAGATTTTCTTCTTTTTGGATTCCCTCCAATGCCGTACAAATATCATTTTTGGAGCAAATATTCAGCACGATTCCCAAATCCTCATGTCGCTTTATATATTTCTGAAACTCCAAATACGCCTCCCCCACTGGCGTCCCTTCTCCAATCTCTATGTGATCGGGGCCGTCTTCACCAACGACGCCGCCCCAAAGGGTATTGTCCAAATCCAAAACAAACCCCTTTTTGTTCTTCCCGCACATCGCCTTTATGATCCGCGAAACATTCCATGCAACAAGGGGTACCGCCTCCAAAGAAAACGCATATTTATACAAATACCATGTATTTAAGTCATACCATTTGGACAATCCAAATTCAGCAGCCAGATAGTGAAGATCCACAACATAAAAATTATTGTGGTTGCCGGCATATGTATACAGCTTTTCATTCATCCGGTTAATATAATAGGTATCACCTTTGTTCAAAACCGCATCCTGATTTCCCAAAAGGCGGTAAAACGGTAATTCAAAATTATTCTGCAAAATCGTACAATGATAGCGTTCCTGCAATTTTTCCCACAACTGCTCATATTTGTCATACTGGCATTCCAACACCTCATCCAGATTTAAGTTACGATAACTGGTAAACACATAAATAATATCCGGAGAAAATTGCTCGAGTTCCCTGTTTTCAAAAACTCCTTCTTCCCAATACCGATTGTATTCGGACTCATAAAAATCACACTGGATCCCTTCCCGCATCAAAAAAAGCTCCAGTGTATCCTTTAGATGTTTCGTCGTGGATCCTCCAAGTACCGCAATCTTTTTATACATGCAGTCCGACTTGACTTCCTGCAAGATCCTCTTCCATTTTTTGCAATATTTTAATATTTCACTGCTATCAAATGGAACACTCAGTTTATCTTTTATTTGTTCTGCCGTTATCGTCTCTTTTCCCACGTTACCGTCTCCTATGCTAACAACTCAATCATACTCATGATCCGCTGTCTTCTTTTTATACCTCTCTTCTGTTACCAGATAATAGATCAGATCCGCCTGCAGTTCATCGCTGTATTTTCGATACTCTTCTTTGGCCCCAAATTTTTTCACATACCCCTGGACATGAATGCTTTCTTCATGAACCGTTAACCAAAGCTTCTTCAACCCATAAACGTAAAATGCAAAATCATATCCTAACATCGTTGCTTCCACATTCTGGACCGGAGAACCGTGTAACAAAATCCGTCCACCCTCTCCTTCCTCCCCCCGAATATCATAAACCGAAGTCGTTCCGATCGGTGTTCCCTCTTTTGTTTCAACAATAAAAAAATAATCTCCTTCCCGCTCCTGCTGGCTGCGCAGCCATTCAACCTGATCTTCCAATGTACCATCTACTGGATGGATATACCGTGTCTTTTCCTTATCCTGTCTGATCTCATACGTAAACCGGGCATCCTGTATCTGTGCCGCGCGCAACCGGACATATTGCCCTTCCACTGTCTCATTCCAAACCATATCCTCACCTGCCCTCTATCTTTTTGCTTATGAGCACGAGCATGTCTCCTACATTTTTCAATTCTGACACTTCACCAAGCTGGAACTTCAATTGAAACCTCTTTTCAATCTCCATGATCAGTCCAATTTGGGCAAAGGAATCCCAATCTTCGATATCTTCAGCTGTTGTCTCTTCACTGATCACAAGTGTATCATCATCAAAGATCTCCTGAAACACTTCCTGCAATTGCTGCTTTACTTCCTGCATTTCCAAGTTTTTCACTCTCCTCATTAAAACAATAAATTTCCTGCATCCATAAAAATGTTCTGTCCTGTAATATATTTTGCCGCATCGGAATGCAAAAAACCAATTACTTCAGCAACATTCCCCGGCTCAATCAACCCCAAAGGCTGATACTCTTGTATATAGGAATCCACATCAAAAAAAATCTTTTCTCTATCATAAATTTCTGTTTTTACAAATCCTGGCGATACGGAATTCACCCGTATCCTGCGATCAATCACTTCTTTTGCAATAATTGGGATCAACGCATTGACCGCCCCCTTTGAGGCAGCGTATTCCCCACGCCCTTTTTCTGGTTTCTCTGTACTAACAGAAGAAATTGCTGTGATGACACTTCCTGATTCCGAATATTTTTTTGAAACAAAATATTTTACGCAAGCTAAGAAAGCCTTGAAATTAATATCAAACATCTGCTGAAATTGTTCTTCACTATAGGACCGAACCGGCTTACTATATGCCACTCCGGCACAGTACACCATGCCGTTCAGCTTAACTTTATTTTCTTTCAAATCCAGAAAGATCCGTGTTACATTTGACTCTTCACTCAGGTCAGCATCCCAGATTTTCTGAACCTGATCATACTTTTGTTTTAGCTCTTCCAGCCGGTCCTTCCTTCTAGCTGCCAAAAAAAGATTATCACCTTTCTCTGCCATATATTCCGCCACAGCATGGCCAATTCCCGATGAAGCTCCTAAAATCAAAATATTTCGATCCATTGTGTACAACCTCACATTTCTACTGAAAATATAACCGGTTTTTCCATCATAATATAAGCACTCGCATAAGATAATCCAACCCCAAATCCAGAAACGAGTAACTGGTAATCCCTGTCATGGCGAAACCGTTCCGCATGATCACAAATCGTCAAAGGTATGGATGCCCCCGAAACATTGCCATAATTTTCATAACCAGTCAGAACCTTTTCTTCTTCCAACGAACAAAGTTCCATCAAGTTTCTTACAATATACTGCTGTGCCTGATGAAGAAGATAAAAATCCACCTTTCTATCACATATACTTCTTACGTTCTGGATCTGTGCCGCCACATCGTTGATCGTAAAATTAAATACACTCATACCATCCATATACAGCCTGCTTTGCGGATTTTCGATCATCAGTTTATCGTAACCGGAAGATTGTGTATTGTGAAGACAGAAAAAATCATACGGGCCGCCGGCTTCGATCAGTGTAGCAGTCCCGCCATCGCCAAACATCATACACGTCGCAAAATCATCTTCATCCACATACTGAGACAACGTATCACCATTTAGTAAGAGAGCCTTTGTTCCTTTTTCCTGTCCCTCCAATAGAGAGGCTGCCACACTAAGACCTTCTACAAATCCCGAACATCCGAGATTGATATCAAATGCCAGGCTGTCCATGCCAAGTCCCAGTTCATGATGGATCCAAAATGCAGTAGAAGGTGTGACCATACCTGTCGTTTGAGAGACAAAAATCAACACCTTGATCTTTTGTCTGTCAATATCGAGTTCCTGTATGAGTCTCTTCGCTGCCTGCAGGCATAAATCCTTTCCCTCCTGTTTACCAAACGACAAATGGCGGTTCCTGATCCCCGTCACTTTTAACTGCATAGTCACCTTTCGTTTATCATATTTTCCAATATAAGCAGTATTTTCCACCACTTCGGACGGAACAACAGCACTCACCGCTTTTATGGCAATCCCTGCATTTTTTGTCTCCATCTTCTCACTCTCTTCCTGCTGCTTTTCTATGATCCAATTGTTACTTTGACGATTGGACTATATTAAAAACCACGTCAGCACGAAACGCCTCCTCGGATTCTTTTCTCACAAACACTTTGCAAAAGATGACATCTTCAAATGTTTCCGTCACCTGTACTTCCAGTTCCAGTACATCGCCAGGAACAGCCTCTTTCATAAACTTTACCTTACTCATTTTGCTATAATATAAATAGCTGTCCCCATATTCTGGCAGCGCTCTCACAACAGCATTTGCCAACTGCCCGGCTGCTTCGATCATAAGAACTCCCGGGAAAACAGGCTTATCAGGAAAATGCCCTTTAAAATACCCCTCATCCTTCCTGAGTTCTTTTTTTCCCAAAGCACGCAGTCCTGGTTCCAACTGGATAATTTCATCGACAAACAAAAATGGTTCCCTCTGCGGAATCAGCGTTTCCAAATTCATCTTCTTCCTCCTTCTCGCTCTAAGAGCGAAATCCCCATAATATGATCGGTATCCAGTTCAAACGTAAACGCCCCCCATGACAGTCCGACACCAAATCCTGCCGCCATCATAGACACACGGTCTTTTTCCTGCAATGTATCCTTATGAAAGCAAATCGTCAACGGGATTGCAGCCGCTGCCGTGTTTCCATAAGACGCGTACGAAGAAATCACTTTTTCCGAGGGACAGCCGAGTAATTCGACCATATTATCCACGATAAATTTCTGCGCCTGATGAAACACATAAAAGTCAACGTTTTCATCCTTGATCTGAAAATGTTCCATAAATTTCCTAACGCTGTCCACAACTTGGTTTATCGTAAATTCAAAAACTGCCGGGCCATTCATTTGAACGGATCCCTCGAGACTTTCCATAAAAATATGCTGGTAACCCGTTCCATCCGATTTCTGCATATAACGAAAACCCGCATCTGAAGCTGACATCTCCAGCGCCGTTGCCGCACCAGCATCCCCAAACAGCATAGCCGTGGCAAAATCATCTGCTGCTACATGGCTTGTACTTATGCTTCCTGTTAGAAGTAAAGCCCGTACAGGTTTTCCCTCTTCGGGCTCGATGCCCCTCATAATGGAAGAAATCGTCTGCATTCCCACGATCCAGCCAGAACAGCCTAAATTCATATCATAAACAACACAATCCTCACCAATCCCCAACTGCTCCTGTATATGAAACGATGTCGATGGCAGTACAAAGTCCGGCGTTTCTGTCACATATAACAGCGCCCGAACCGTGTTTCGTTCCCATCCCAGCTCATCCAGTAATTGGCTCGCCGCCTCCTTACACAACAGGGATGAGGTCACTCCTTCTTCTGCTACAAACCGTTCTTCCATGCCTGTCATACGGATCTGACGTTTCAGTTTTTTCTCATCAAACTGAGCGGCATAGGATTCCATATTATTTACACGGTTACTAGGAACAACAGTATTTATGCCGCATATACGGACACTTCCAATTTTTCCAAACATCACTTCTCACCTCGTTACGAAACATTTCCGCCTTCTATTGGAATTAGGGCGCCTGTTATATAAAGTGACTTTTCACTCAATAGAAATTCTACCAAATGTCCTACCTGTTCCAGCGGAATTTTTCCCATCGGCTGCTCCTGTGCAAGAGTCGCTTCAAACCCCTCATATAATTCAGAAAAATTTTCTATGCTTTTCGTATCAATATATGCCGGTAATATTCCATTCACCCGGATCCGGGAAGCGTTCAGTTCCTTTGTCATTGTTTTTATTACTGAATTTAACATCGCCTTAGTCCCGGAATAAGGTGCCTGTCCTTTATCATTCCTCACACTTGCGATACTGGATACCGCAACGACACTGGAACTATTATTAGAATATCGTTTGCTGGAAAAACACCTCACCAGTTCGATAAAAGACATACAATTTAGCTGAACCGAACGCTGCCACAGCTCGTAGTCTTTTACCTTGATCGGACACGGGACACCCATTCCAGCAGCATGCACCATTCCATCAAATTTAATCCCCTGTGATCTGCACCAACGAAACATTTCTTCAATCGCATCCAATTCACATAAATCACAAGAATAAACATATGACCCCGTCGGCAGCTCTGCCGAAATCTCATCCAGTCTAGACTGATTTCTCGCTACCAGTACGCAGACTGCACCTTGTTTACTGAGAAAACGGGCTACCCCCTCCCCAACACCCTGAGAGGCTCCTGTCACGAGTATCACTTTGCCGTCTAACATAAAATATCTCCTTCTATTTTAAAAACTCACAAATATCTTTTACCTGTTGGAACTTCTTAATTTCATCCACGGTCAAATTCTTTTTCCAGTTCTTTTTTATTTCCGCCATCAGTGCCAGCTTCGAAATCGAATCCCACTCCTCGACCTCAGACAGATCGGTATCCATTGTCAGTTCTCCTTCATCCAGTTCTAGAATTTCCTCCAACATTTCAATTACTTTCTCTTCCATCTTTTCTATCTTCCTTTCTTACATAATATATTGTAACAATTCTTCCAGTTCCGCCATTTCACCATGCCCTGGAAAAATAATACTATCCTTTCTTAAATTCTTTATAACTGGTTTGGTAATTCGTATGTAATCTTTACGGTTTCCGCCGGGAAAACGTGTGATCACTTTATTTCCATTCACCAGATTATCACCTGTAAAAACATATTTTCCATTTAAAATATAGATTGCGCCGCCAATGGAATGACCGGGGGCAGCAATACCTTCCACCTTCATTCCCGCCCACTTGAACAAATAACACGATTCAAACGTATCGTCCACATCGAAAACATACCCTTCTGCATCCAGCAAATGATAATTTTCATAATAATCCTTTTCCTCCGATGGGATCAAAATATCATAATAATCCTGAACAGAGACCAACGGATGATCCAGTATACGTTTGCAGCCGCTGGAACAGATTACCGACGCATTTGTATGTTCCAAAAGCCATTTTACCCCTGTGATATGATCGTAATGCTCGTGTGTTAACAGTATCGTAGTATGGGAAACCGACCACTTGTCAATCTTTTCCAATAACGATTGGCAAATGTTGGGATCGACAACGAGAAGCTCTCTCCCACACTTGACAACATACATTCTTTCATCTATTTTTCCCATCGCCTGCATATAAACTGGCACTTTGTCATCAATCTTATAAATCTTCCTTAACATCTTCTATTTGCACCCCGCCGCGTATTTTCCCGTCTGTACCTTTACAGAACCGGCAGGAAATAATCGCATTCTCCCGGTGAGTCAGATCATAAAGCTTCCGTCTTTTTAACTCATCACTCGTATCATCATGCAGTTCAATATACTCTTCCTCATTTGGAGTAAACAAATCCATATCCACATACTTTGCATCCCGTGGACAAATATGCCATCTTCCTCGATATACATTGGCACATTCCACCGCTGCAAAGCAGGAACGGAACTTTTTAGCATTTTCTTCGGAACCGTAATCTTTTACTTCACCTAAATCCGCCCATTCACCAACATCCCTGATCGTACAATAGATTTCCTTCTCTTCACATTTCTGCCGAACGATGTCCTTCTTTGTCGACACTTCGCCATAATCTGTAATGTGGATCAGCACATGATTCCTCTTCATGGAATCTAATAATTTGTCATCGGGCACAACTGTACCATTCGTATCGAACATAATAAGAAAAATATTAGACAATCCCGCAATATGATCCAGTAACTCCGGAAGCTGAGGATATAATAAAGGTTCTCCTCCCATCACTTCAAGAACAGCTATATACTCCACTAAATCGTTCATTTTAGAAATATCTTTTTTAATGTCTTCCAGGGCAAAATGCTCTTTTTCCACATAAGGGATACATACACTGCAACCCTCACATCGCAGCGTGCAGCAGTTCGAAATGATCAGGTCAGTTTTTTCAAAGATGTTACCTATCTGCTTTCTCTCTTTGTCCAACGAAAATCCATGTGCTGCATACAACAGTACATTTTTATCCAGTATATCACACCCATTTTCAAAAACAGATTCTATATTTTTTCTCATGATCGCCTTATTCTCTTTATAATGCGGCGTCAGGATCAGGCATGCTTTTTCAAAGGATGCTGCCTCCTCCAGCGAATACACATCCACACCATCCCATTTATCCCCACTGTAAAAATCATCTACATATCCGATCAGATTCAGCGATAACTGCTTTAATATATCTTTTAAGTAATTACCAAGCGGGCCGCAGCCATAAATGATGAAGCCATCTATTACCTTATTATAACTTTCCAAACACTCTGTCACCTCTGGTATGGAAAGCTTTTCCTGATAAAATAGATTTAATCTCTCAATACATTCCATTCTCACATCTCCTCCACTTGTCCTGATCGTTTTTGTGCCTTTTTTCTTCTTCCTTCCCTTACATGTTCAACAAATTCCTGATAATCCCGGATATAGTCTTCTTCGTTATAATAATCCGAAGCCAAGACCATCAATACCGCATCTTCTGAAAAATCATACATTTCCCGCCACATATCACATGGCACATATAACCCCTCATATGGCTTTTCCAAAAACACTTTTTTTCTTTCGCTTCCATTATCTAATAATATTTTGCACGAACCGTGTATGCAGATCAAGATCTGTTCCAGGCTTTTGTGGGCATGGTACCCCCGGCGCACGCCTTCCTTGGTATCATACACATAATACACCCTCTTGATCTCAAATGGTATATCCTTTAACTCTTCCAGCGCAACCAATTGGCCTCTCTCATCTCCGTGCTGCTGGAATGTATATTTCACAACCTGCATACTTCATCCTCCCTCAGTTGTTCATGCAAAAAACTGATTAAAGTATAACATCATTCAAATTTTACGTCAAGAATGTGCTCCTGATACCCGCACCTTTTCCTCGTAAAAGTCAAACAATTCATTCAATGAATTACTTTGTAAAACAGGAATTACCTGCCAGATTTCCTCCCATTTCCAATCCCACCACCTGATCCGGAGCAGCCGCTTGATCTCCTCATCACAAAATCTCTTCTTGATCGGCTTTGCCGGTATCCCTCCAACGATCGTATATGGCTCAACATTCTGGGTCACGCAGGCATTTGCGGCAATCACACTCCCATCTCCGATCGTGACACCTGACAAGATCGTTACATCACTCCCAATCCACACATCATTGCCAATCGTTATATCGCCTTTGGAAAACGGATGTCCATCTATATAAGAAAACTCTGGCATTAACGCATTAAAAGGGTATGTGGAACACCAGTCAGTCCGGTGTTCCCCTCCCAGCATGATCTTCACGTTAGGCGCAAAGGAGCAAAATTTTCCTATTTTAAGTTTTCCTCCATATTGTTGAATATCTGGA
Organism: uncultured Eubacterium sp.; assembly: GCA_910579145.1. GTDB lineage: Bacteria > Bacillota > Clostridia > Lachnospirales > Lachnospiraceae > Eubacterium_F. The sequence continues at coordinate 27,520 of CAJTTQ010000006.1, read as the reverse complement.
TATCCATATGAAAAATCACCAATCTCAACATTTTCACTCTCATAGCAATTGCAATGCTCCCGTTTTATTTTCTCTGCATAATACTCCATTTTCAAATGGGGAGACAAATACTCTGTAACCTCAAAATCAGCTTTGATCGTCTCAGCAGAGAACCCAAGTTTTACAAGAAGCTCCATATACGTTTCATACAAACTCATGTCTCCACACATAAAAACAACATCATAACAGGGACATATCCTTACAATTTCGGAAACCGGCATGATTTCACATGAAAAATACTGCGAAACAGTTCGATCCTCTGACAAAACCTCCGCTAATTCAAATACCTCTTCGGAACGGTTCAGCCATTGAAAAAGTTCTTCCATGTTAGCCATCCGTCCAATGAGTAATACCTTCATATGTTCACACCCGCCTCGACCAAATACTGATACGCGTCAAATTCCTTCCAATCAGCAATTCCCTCGATCTGAAGTAACGCTTCTATCATCCTCCTATTTTCAGGACTGTTTTCTAAAAAGCCCTCCCTGTGATCATTTTTTTTCACTGTTTTCACCACATATCCGGTATCCTGCAGCATCCTTTGGATTTCACGCAGCGTAAACAAATGGATGTGCGTGCGGTCTAATAACCCCGCGTCCCGGTAGGTAAAATTACCCTTCAGGAGATTTATGATGATCTCAATATTCATCAGATTGGGAATACTTGCCAAAATGGTCCCATCCGGTTTCAAAAAATGTTTCATTCGTTCGAGAACCTGTTCCGGCCGGCGAAGATGCTCCAAAACATCTGCAAAAATAATATAATCAAACATCTTCTTCTCATACGGGATCTCCATCGTTTCAATATCCCCGACGAGGATATCAGCCATAAATTTCCCATATGCCGCCACATGTTCCATCAGTTCTATCCCGTACACATGGGCATTTGGATATTGGCACCGGATCGCAGACAACGTAGTACCACAGCCGCATCCTACTTCCAACACCCAAATTTCCTCCTGCTGTTCATGGTGGATCTTTTCCACGATATCCAGCCGGCTGGCAAAATAATAAGGAACCGAAAATCCCCATCTATCCTCTAACCGGCCAAAATCATCCGGATCATAAGGAATGCTTTCCGTACTCCGCCGCCAAATAAAAGAATTGTAACACATTACGGCTTCACAACCCGCCCCTGCCAGTTTCATACCATAATCAATACAGGAGTACCAGCATGTCTGATCTGTCTCCAAAAGACCGACACGATCCAGCGCACTCCTCTTGATCAGCAGAGAAAACGCATCGAGCCACAGTCTGTTTTCATGGGCAAACTCATCCGGTATATTTATGATTTCCGAAGCCGCCAAATACTCCTCCAGCGTCTGACAGGGAGGTTCAAACCTCTGCCGTTTATCACCTGCATTGGATATTCCGCCCGCAGCACCGACTGTTCGTCTTTCATACAGGCACATGCGAAGCCAGAATAACGTATTTGGCAGTAAGATAGCATCAGTACTCATCAAATAAACATCATTATATATACCTGCATACTTGATCCCTGTATTGATTCCGTCTGCAAAGCTTTCCTTCCTCCCGTCACAACATACGACCTTTACTCCCTCAAAGTCATTGGCCCAATCATACACCTGGCTGTGAGACGGCTGGTACACCACCACGACGTCATACGATGTCCCTGACTCCTGCTCCTGTATGCTGTGTAATGCTTCACGCAGGATCGAAACATCATCCTGTGCCAGAATCACAATGGATACCGGGTTTACATCAAAATCCGGCTGCCCGGCTGCCAGCTCCAACCCTTCCTGTAAAACCTGCTGCTCTTTTGGCTCATTGCAAAAATGGATTGCCTGTTCATAACACAAATAAGCCAGATTATTTTTTCCCTGCTCCATATAGTAACGGCCCAGCATCCCATACCATTCATGCTGCAGCGGATTTTGCTGCATACCCAATATGATCTCTTCATATCCATTCTGCATTTACATCGTCACCCCTTCCGGATTTTGCCGCGTCATTGGATGTTCTTCCATCCATTTCTTATAATAACCCTCATATTCTTTCACAAATGTGTCCTTCCACACATCATACTGCGACATATTCAGTACATCATTTTCATGGAGACACCACGCCTCCTCCATATGCGGCACAACCACCTTATATCCAGCTTTCCAAAACTCTACACTTTGCGAGGCATCATAAAAATCCCAACCCTTAAATAAATCCTCGCGCCATGGCAGATCATACTGTGTCGCCATCAAAAGTCCATCTAACGTAATAACCTCTGCAAACTCTCCTTTTGTCCGTTCAAACAGACAGTGGCTTTTTTCATAAATACGATCATCCAACAGCTCCCCAATCCGACGCCACGTGCCGTCCGACCACATACCACCGTCTTTTGCGATACTCTCATTTCCCGCCACACCCAGCATACCAATCTCCGGATATTTTTGAAATAAGGCTAGCATCTCAAATAGGAAATCCGCTTTTATGATCAGTACGTCATGATGCAGATATATTTTATATTTGGCATCTGTAGCAGCCATCGCCTCATTGTATCCACTTGTCATGCTTTCTGCCTCTCCCACGACCAGCACCTCAGCCTGGTATCCATCTGGCACAAGAAGCTGTTCCAAGTAAATCTGACATTCTCGCGCCTGAAATTCATCATTGGAACACATGATAAAACAAATTTTATGTTCATCCACTTGCAAACCCCTCCTCTATTTCTCATTCTCTGCCAAGTGCAGGTATAACTGGGCCCGTACAGACTGCTCTCCCTCATACTTTGCATACATTTGCGACATATTGAGGCAAAATTCTTTTTTGCGGAAAATATCTCTTTGGAGCAAGTGAAACACCAGAGAATCCGACACTCTGGTTTGCACAATATAGTCGTAGACCTCCTTCCAGTATGTTTCTGGCAGTGAAAATTCCAATCTCCTCAGATAATATTTTAGATGAACATAATGTGCTGCCAGTTCGTCCGGATCCTGCGCCACATCCAAGACAGTCGGTGATATATTCATTTTCGTTTCACTGTAAAATATCTGAATCATCCTTAGCACTATATTCCCCAGTTTTCCACGCGCCTCTCCGTCTACCTGTTGCAGTAGGTCCGCAGCCTTCCGTATCTCTCCCTGCAAAATAAGCGTCCGGATATCCGCCTCAACATAAGCAAGCAGCTGATACCATAATTTTTTAGGGTTACCAACGCAAACCATTGTCATCACCTGAAGCATTTTCAAGGTGATCACCTCCGTATATAGCATTTCCTGTATTTGCTGCCACGCCGTGTCATCCGATCTGAAATATACTCTCCAGAGCAAACATTTTACTGTATCATAAATCTTAGTAAACATATCAAATTTATTGATACTTAAAAAACTAGTCTTTCCTATCTGCCTGATCTCCTCCTCCCTTATGAGCAAAAAGAGAGCAGCCAAAGCCAATCTGCCGTCTAAATTTGCTTCTCCTAACTGCTTAAAGCGTTCATTTGCCTGTTTAAAATCTCCTTCCCTAAATGCTTTCCAAACATGATTCCGCATCATCTCTGCTTCTTCGCCTACATGACCATCTTCCCCATTATCAATCGTACACTGACTGGCATCATGAAACACCCATCTTTCTGCCTTTGTTGTACAGGGAACCACAATCCGATACCCAGCCTCTTTTACGCTTGCGCACTGAGAACCAGCATAGTCTTCTTCCCAAAGAAAATCATACTGCGTCGCCATAAACATACCGTCAATCTCTGCCACATTGATCGTTTTCCCGTCTTCGTTCTCGGAATAGCTACATACTTGTGACGAAACGCCATAACATACTTCTGCTGCACCTGCATCCCATTCCGTGTATACGGTCATCGGCACATGTTCTTTCCTCCCAAGTACACCTGCCATCCCGATCGAAGGATCCTGAAAGATCTCCAATAAATCAGGAATCACATTTTCATTCACAATCCTTACATCCGCATCCAGATAAACCTTGTACTTCGCATCGGTTTGGGCCATTGCTCGGTTATATCCATTTGGTATAGACGAAGCGTCCGGAATCACGATCCATTCTGCTTCATAGCCTTCCGGCACGATTAATCTCTCCAAATACCATTGGCTATCTCTTATATCCTTTTCAGAACATATAATAAAACAGAACTTCTTCTCATTTACGTGAGGTATCCCATCTCCTTCCTCAGCGTCAGCTAACTGAACATACAAGTTAGTCCGAACGGAATCTTCTCCTTCTTTCTCTGAAAAAAGAGCTGCTAGATCTGCAAATATTTTTTTCTTATACGGATAATCATTCATGACAATTGTTAAAATAAGAACATCTGAAACTCCGGTATGAGTCACATAATCATAAAATTCCTGCTGATACGTCTCTAAATGTCCAAATTCAATCCGCCTGATGTACCACTCCACTCGATCATAGTGATGGATCAATTGCTCAACATCAGTAGAAAAATCCAAAATCGTAGACTCTATTCCTTTTTCTTGCTCCAATTGGCATACCTGGATTACCTTCTGTAAAAAATTTTCCCTTATCCCGCGTTCCTCGCTCTTCAACTGACCAATCATCTGCCCTGCATTTTCCAACCGACCCTCTATGATCAGAGATGATAATAACTCCTGGAAAGAAACTATCCTCTTCCGAAGACCTTGTGAATCAAAGACACAACTCTGGATAGCAGTATACAATACCCTCATCGTTATTTTCCCACTCAAAAGCCTATCCTGTATGATCTGCCACGACTCTTTTGAGTCACCCGCAAAGTACATACGCCTCAGCATGAACTTAACCTTATCCCACTCTTCAATAAACTCCGGCAGCTTCTGGATATCCTCATAAGAAGAATGTCCTAGCACAAATAGTTCTTCCGACAATACAGCTAGAAACAGCAGCACATAGCTGCACCGGGTATCCAGCTCGCAAGCCGCGCTCATTTCCTGTAACAATTGACTCGCTTTCAACAGATCTCCATTTTCAAAAGCCTCAATAGCCAATCGGCGCTTCTCATGGTTATGCTTTTTTAATCGAATAAATTCCAACGGCTTATAAACATATCCTATAGGAGCATATAAATCACAAAATACTCTTCGGTATCTGTCCCATTCATAATATTCACTTTGTCCACTATCATGGAAACACCATTGTGTGTCTCTGTCGACACTTGGCACTACGATACGATATCCTGCCTGTGTAAAATGAGTCGACTGAGAGATATCATAAAAATCCCATCCGTCAAAATTTTTTTCATCCCATAAAAAATCATACTGCGTGGCCATAAACATTCCGTCAATGGCGACCACGTCTACATAATCGCCCTCTGAAAAGTAACTATAGTTATTGTAATGTGTCAATGTCGCATTACAGACTTCGATTGCACCAGCGTCCCAGTCAATCGTATATTGGGCTGCCGGCAGAAATTCCTTTTTTCCCAGCACCCCCACCATTCCAATCGAATCCTCTTGGAATATATCAAATAAAGCCGAAAGTATATTCCGGTTCAAAATGAACACATCCTGATGCAGATAAATCTTATACTTGGCATCTGATTTCCCCATCGCCTGATTATAAGCACTTGTTATAGACGTCGCATCTCGGATAACAACGATCTCTCTTCCAAAACCCTTTGGAACAGACAGTCTGTTGATATACCACAAACACTCTTCCAAATACGTTTCATTATTAGCACAGACGATAAAACAAAATTTGTGCTCGTCTATTTTCACATGGCCATTTTCAGAACCAGGCTCCATAGACATCCTTTTCCGCTTCAAATGCTCTGCCATCCACTGCTTATAGTAATCCCTGTATTCCCTCACAAAAATATTCCGCCATTTATCGTATCCCGCCATATTCAAAAGATCATTTTCATGCAGGCACCACGGCGCATCCATATATGGCACCACTACTTTATATCCAGCTTTCCAAAATTCCACACTTTGGGACGCATCATAATAATCCCACCCTTGAAACAGCTCCTCCCGCCACGGTATATCATACTGCGTCGCCATCAGAAGTCCGTCCAACGTAATCACTTCTGAAAATTCACCATCTGCCCTGCCAAAAAACGAATAATCTCTCTCATAGACACGATCGACTAATATTTCCCCCGTCCGCCGCCACGTACCATCTGACCACATACCTCCGTCTTCTGCAATACTTTCATTACCTACCAATCCAAACATACCCACCTCAGGGTGTTTCTGAAATAATGCCAGCGTAATATGCAAAAAATCCGGCTTCAAAATGAGCACATCATGATGCAGATACACTTTATATTTTGCGTCGGAAACATTCATTGCCTCATTATAACCACTCGTCATGCTCTCCGCCTCGGCAATAACAAAAACCTCAACCTCATAACCCTCCGGTATAAGCAGCTGTTCGATATAAAGCCGGCATTCATCTGCCTGGATCTTGTCATTGGAACACATGATAAAACAGAATTTTTGTTGATTCATCCGAACTCTCCTTGTCATATTCCTCTCACTTTTCTGCCAGTCCAGCAAACAGTCTGGCACGCATGGAATCTGCCCCTTCCATTTTTGTAAATAATACCGATAGGTTTCGGCAGCACTCTTCTTTGTAAAATATATTATTTTGTAAAAGATAAAGAATCATATAATCCGAAACACCCGTCCTTTTGAAATACTCATAAACTTCCATCCATGTCTGCTCTGGCAGGCCAAATTCCAAACGACGCAGATACAACTTCATTTGAATAAAATGTTGTGCCAGTTCACCTGGATCCAACGATACATCGAATACGGTCGGCGATACCTGTTTCTCAAGTTCGCGGTGCAGAACCCCTATCAGGATCAGCAAAACATTTCCAAGTTTTCCTCTTTTATCCTTATCTAGCTGTAACAACAGATGCTCCGCCCCGAAAATATTCCCCTGCTGTATGAGCGTACAAACTTCTCTCTCATATCGGCCAACCACCTCCCCCCACAGACGATTCGGCTCACCAACACATACAAACACCGTTGCCCATATCATCTTCATCGTAATCCTGTCTTGGTCCAGCCGTTCCCTTACCTTCTGCCAGGCAGCATCTTTCACCGCCGCGGTACTTCCAAAATACATACGCCGGCACATAAACTTTAACTCATCAAATTCTTCTATAAAAACATCCAGTTCCCTGGCTTCGGAATAACTTGATCTGCCAATCGTCATAATTTCTTCACTGCGAATGGATAAAAAAAGAGCCACATAACATAGCCTCAAATCCAGATCATCTTCTCCCAAGCGATTCAGTAACTCGTTGGTCAGATCAAAGTCCCCTGCCTGAAACACCTTGAATATTTGATTTCTCTGATTGTTTAGTTCCTCATTCATTTTCAACAGACCGATATCACTGTACTCATACCCCAATGAACGGTATTTATCACAAAAAATCTTACGGTACCGTTCCCACGCATCATATGCACTACGTCCCTTATCGTGATAAACCCAAATATCTTCCTTTATTCGAACACACGGAACGACAACCCGAAAACCTGCCTGTAAAAAGTTCACCGACTGTGAGATATCATAAAAATCCCAGCCGTCAAATGTTTCTTCATCCCACGGCAAATCGTATTGCGTTGCCATCAAAACACCGTCAATGCAAACCACATCCGTTCTGTCCGTCCCCTTCTCGCAGATCAGAAAATGAGAATTGATACCGACACTTACCTCGGCACCTCCCACATCCCAATTCAATGTATAATCCGCTCCTGCCGAAAAATCACATGCGCCCACAACACCGACCATTCCGATCTCATGATCTGCAAATAGATCCAGTAGATCCGGAAGCATGTTTTGATTCAAAATAAATGTATCCTGGTGCAAATATATCTTATATTTCGCATCTGACTTCGTCATCGCCATGTTATACCCACTTGCCATTGACTTTGCATCCCGGATTACCATGCGCTCACATTCATATCCTTCCGGCACAGACAGCTGATCAATATACCACAAACACTCTTCTAAAAACCTCTCCTTATTGGCACAGATGATAAAACAGAATTTGTATTTGTTCATCCTCCACTCATCCTTCCTCGTTTACGCATTGTCCGAAAATAAAGTATTGAATATCGCAATCGCCCTCTCCCGATACGAATGGTATTCTCTCACCGCCTGCTGTCCCGCACGGGCAATCTGTGCCCGCTCCTCTTCATGTTCCAAATAATAAGCGATCTTCTCCAGCAACTCTTTTTCATTCACAAAAGTCTCCAAATGCTCGCCAACCACAAAATTTTCCGTTATTTCTGGCTGAAAGTTCGTCAGGACAAAACCTCCCGCCGCCATGATCTCAAATACCTCCTGTGGTACACCTGATGAAACAGAGCGATGGGTAAAATGCAGATTGATCCGGCTGTTCCGATATATTTTTGCCTGTTCCTCCCATGACTGTGCTGGTTCATGAACACAAAGATCTGGCAGCTGACGAACCTCATCTGCCGTGTAAATATGTGTCTCAAACTGTTTGGAAACCGCTTTTAACAGTTGCTGACGTTCTATCTCCGTCACCTTATTTCCCAAAATTGTATCCGCCACAATGCTGTTCTCCATCTCTGCCATGACATCACTGGGAAATTGCTCCGAAGGCATACTGTCTTTCAGTTCTTTGATAATATCTTTCGTCAATGCCGCCTCTAGTAAATTTTCTCCATAAATGCGCACCTGCGTCTTGATCAAGGCTTCCAAATATCCCTGTGCATATTCAGACAGTCCCTCTGCCTTATCATAGGCCTCATTCATTTGACACAGGGAACCGGAGAAAGATACCTCGATCTTCTCCCCGTCCATCCCATTGTCCAAAAACCGTTTGGCATGCACTCCCAATGGAAGATGGAAACAACGATCAAAAATGACCTGCTGAAGTTTACGACAGACCGCACGGTCAAAACAAAATATAAAATTACACAGATTGGAAACCGCCGGGTGATATAACGATACATCCGGCCATTGTACAATATAGGAAATATATGGAACCAATACCTTTTGACATATCTCTGAAACCGCTGGAGAAAAATTCACCGTAAACACAAACAAATATTCATCCTCTTTCCATTTTCCTTCTGCCAACTCATTTACACAAATCTCATCCATCTCAAGACCTGCACTTCGAAATCCCTCAACAATCCCGCACTCGGAATTACCGATACCAACACATGCTAACGCTTTCATTCTTTCCTCCATATTAAGACATTTTAGACTTCCCTTTTCTGTCATTATTTGCTATAATAAATGTAATAATAATTCCTTTAGGAGGTCTACCTGTGAAACAAATTACTATCATTTATAATGGTTTGCTTGGAAATGAGCAAAAATATTTAGCAACCCATCTGTCTTCCGTATTAAAAAAAGCCAACTATAAAACAAAAATAGTCCCGATCAACTCCGATACCGACACGGACAACCTGATCAAAAGCACTAACCCCGATACATGCCAGCTCATCCTTTCCGTGAATATGGCAGGATACAACCTGTTAAGTACAGATTTCTCCCCATCTCTAAACCACCTGACCATAAATATTGTAAATTATATTGATTATCCGCCTGAAATTTTTAATCTTCTGTTTGATATGCGGATAAATTATACCATGTCATTTTTGTTCAGTACGAAAGAAGCCGCCGACTATGTGATGGAACATCATCCCTATGTTCGCAATGTATTTTTCACATCATCCATCGACGATTACCTTCCGGTCTACTTAGATGAACTCGACTGGCGGTACTGATCACCGAAAACGATACGAAACATCTTGTCCAACTGATTTTCATAAGAAAACCGCTTTACCGCCTCATGTCCGTTGTGAGCTATTTCCTGCCGCTCTTCCTCATGTTCCAAATAGTATTCTGCCTTCGCAACCGCGTCTTCTATACTCTCATAAATAACGCAATCCACGCCGGGCCGGAAATTCTCCAAAAGTTCCTCCTGATAGTTGCTCAGCAAGAATCCCCCTGCCCCCATGATATCCAGCACACGAAGCGGCATACCTACGGTAATCTGCTTATACGTAATATTTAAATTGATCTTGCTGGCCTTAAATACTTTTGGCATAGCATAATGACTGCTCACTGTTCCACAATACTCTACATGTTTTAGAATCGTTTCCTCCTGAGAAGAAAATAATTTAAACGGGTGACGTTTCGACAGTGCTGAGATGAGTAGAATTCTCTCTCGCCGCGTAATCTCTCTCGCAAGCATCATAGTGACCCATCCCCGAAATTCCTCCAGCGGTGCCTGCCTCGCCCCTAAAAACACTGGCATCTTTTTTATTCTTTCCTGCAATTCAATCAATAACTCATCCGGAATCAGGTCATCAATAAAATAATCTCCGTAAATCCGGTACTGCGTCTCAATCAGACTCTCGAAATATCCTTTTACATACTCATCCAGTACACATTTAAACATATTATAGTCAGACGCATACGTATTTCCAACAAACGAAATATCTGTTGTAAAATTTTTCTTTTCTTCGGAAGTTAGTTGAATCTCATCTAATCTTTTTACGTTTACCGACAACGGAATATGGTATACATTTTCAAATTGTCTTTCCTTATAAAACTGATACTGTGCCTTGTCGAACACAAATAAATGACTCGTCGGATACTTCAAACAATCTAAAATTTTGAATGATAAAGGACAATCATATCCCCACGCAATATACGGCACATGCTCCTTCTCACATGTGATCGCTACCGAACTCCAGTAATTCAGCGACAGTACAGCATCAAAATTCCCTTCTCTTAAAATCCTGCCAAAATTTCGTATAAAATAGTCATCTACAATCCCAGTCTCTTTTCCGATTTCGCAGGAAAATGTTTCATATACGATCTTCATACGTTGAAGTACTTCTTCTAGATCACTCTGCATATAAGCATTCCACTCATACAAAAGCACCCTCACAACAATACAGTCTCCTTTCAATATATGCCTGAACTCCAGCGCCAAAAACATTTTTACATAAGTAAAAAAATGTCCCCGTTAAGTAAAATACTTAAACCGGGGACACCCTCATCTTGCACAAATGTTAACCAGTCATCAAACACACCCATGCGGGCATACTCAAACTTTACGAATATGATTACTGTAAGAGTGAAAGCACTCCCTGATTTGCCTGATTTGCCTGAGCAAGCATCGAAGTAGCTGCCTGCTGAAGGATGCTCTCCTTGGAGAATCTCGTCATCTCATCAGCCATGTCTGTATCACGGATACGGCTTTCTGCTGACTGCAGGTTCTCTGCTGTATTGTCATCCACTTTAATCGTGTACTCCAAACGGTTCTGGATAGCACCCAGTTTAGAACGCATTGTCGACACTTTGGAAAGCATAGCGTCAACTACAGAAATCTGAGCAGAGTTCGTAGAACCTGTAGATGCTGTAACTGTCACAGTCGACCAAGACGTTGTAGAAATCGTTACGCTGATACCCTGACCACTGTTTGCACCGATCTGAAGGAACTGTCTGCTGTAAGTACCATCCAACAGTGTCTTCTTGTTGAACTCTGTATCTGTATTAATACGAGTATACTCAGCCTTCAGCTCATCAATCTCATCCTGAATCTTCTGGAAGTCGTTTTCTTTTGATTTTTCCATTGTACCTGTGTTAGAAGCCTGAACTACCAGCTCACGAGTTCTCTGAAGAATCGCATGCTGCTGCTCCATAGCACCCTCTGCTGTCTGGATAAGAGAAATACCGTCCTGAGCATTGTCAGAAGCTCTATTCAAGCCACGAACCTGTGCTCTCATCTTCTCGGAAATGGAAAGTCCTGCTGCATCATCTGCTGCACGGTTTACTCTGTAACCACTTGCCAGTTTTTCTGTAGATTTTGTAAGGTTGTTTCCTACGATTCCCAACTGTCTGTTGGCGTTCATTGAAGTCATATTGTGCTGTACGATCATAATACATTCCTCCTTGAAATTTGTATCGGCTTCCATGCCGATGTTATTTTTAAAATTTTATATAATATCTAAAGCGATGGTAAATCCTGCTGCGGGCCCACGGGCCCATAGACCCGGCAGCGAAACCCACCACCTGCTTTAGTTATTAACATGTTGTCTTTCTGCTTGACACTATATATATCGGAACGATCATATAAAACTTAACCCTTACTTTTAATTTTTTTATTTTGTTTTATTGAAAAAATACGACTGTTCCAGTTTTGGCGCATTGGCCATATTCTGATAGTAACTGGAAGTCGTCCTGCTATTTACATTAAATTCCCGGATCGCCTTTCTCTGATTCGCCAGATACACTTTCAAATGCCCGCTGTTCTGATGTTCAAGTGCCTGGATCTGGATTCCCAGCTCCGATACCTCACCGATCAGCTGCTGCATCTGCTCGATCTGAGTCCGATAAGCCATACGGTTTTCATTAATTTCTTTCTCCACATAGGAAAAGAGCGTATCAAACCCTTCGTCTATTTTATTTAGTTCGTCGATCTGTTCCCCTTTCTCGTCTATGATCGCCTGAAAATCATCGGGATCCATTTCCTCATCCTTCAACAAACTCTCCTGTTCACGCGTTTTCTGCAAAATAAATCCCAGGATGCGTTTTTTCCTGCTTAGCGAATCCACCATCATATTTACATAGACACTATTTTTGCTCCCCTGCTCCATTCTATCACATCCTATCCGTCTTCCCGACTATTTTGCCGCCTCCGCATTTTTACGCATAACCTCTTTCCATGTATCACGCATCTCTCGGATACGCTTCAAGGCTTCTTCCAAAGCCTCGGTATCTTTATGCATGTTTGCCTCTACCAGCATGCGGTATATATACTCATATACTCGTTCAAAGTCCTCCCACACTTCATACTTATGATCCAATGTCGCCCGGAGTTCCGTGATGATCGCCTGTGCCTTTTTGAGATTCGTATTTGCCTTTTCAATATCTTTCTTCTCGATCGACATCATTGCGATGTTACAAAATTTGATCGCTCCTTCATAAAGCATGAGCGTAAGTTCCGGCGGCGTAGCCGTCATAATTGCATTTCTCTGGTAAGCATTTGCTATATTCGTGTCCATTACTCCTCCAATCCTGCGCAGATCCTGCGCATATTGTGTGTAGAAAAAGAAGAAACACATTTATTTTATGTTCCTCTCCCCCGGCATTTTATATACCACATAAAGAGCAAGAAAGATTCTTGCCCTTTATGTAACACACTATACTTTCAGGTAATTCTTTAATTTCCTCCAAACAGGCCAGCCAGTGAACTCTGCTGAGACTGCAGTTTTGCAAGTGCCACTTCCATCGCCGTAAATTTCTTATAATACGCATCTTCCATACTAGCCAGTTTCTTCTCCCAAGCTTTGATGTCTTTCTCATACGTCTTGAGCTGGTCTTTCATCGTGATGTCATTATAGAATGTCATCGCACTGCTGGTCTTGCTACCAGCCATCTTCTGGCTCATTGTCGTTCTGAGATTCTCAAAAATACCAGAGAGCACATTCATCACAGCATCCGGATCTTCTGCCAGCGCTTTTTTCAGCTTATCATCTTTATCCGCATATACAGCATCCTCCGTATCCCCATAGATATGGAGCAGACCGCCCTCTGTGTAATCCGTAGAAGTCATGATACCAAAGCTGGCAAGCGAGTACGACTTTCCTTCGTATGTCACCTGGCTCATCATTGCCGAACGCATACTGGACATAATACTGCCCAGCGTCGAATCATTCCGCAGCAAAGCTCCTTTGATCTTATCTTCCCAAAGCTTCACGTCATCATCGGACATCGCCTTTTTCTGTTCACTCGTAAGAGGTTCATACCCTTTCGCGGATTCAGCGTTATAAAGGGATTTCATCTCTTTCATGATTTCGTTATATTCTTTCAGGAACGACTTCACAGAATTATATACGCTGTCTACGTCATTCGAAACTGAAAACGTGATCGGACCATCGTTCTTCGTCAGGCCAGTCAGCTCTATCTCCAGTCCGTTTGCAGAAACCGTCGATGACTTTGAAGTAAGTTCTGCTCCATTCAGCAAAATAACGCTATCCGATGCTGCAACCAAAGACATTCCTTTTGGCATCAACGTGTTACTCGAATCATTCGCTCCACCGTTTACGCTTACGTTTCCATCAGCATCCACGGAAATATCCGCCAGTCCAAGTGCACTTAGCGCAGATCCGGAGAGTGTATCATTACGATCCGTAATGTTTGCATAGTTTTCAACATCACTTGTGATCGCCGCCTTAATACCGCTCTCGCTAAAAGTATTTGTTCCGTCAAATCCTTCAATTACCGGAGCGCCGCCATCTTTTGAGTAATACTTATTTATGCCCTCGCCGCCTAACGCTTGGATTTCCGCCGCTGTTTTTCCAGAAAAAGCCGCCGCTTCCACCTGCAGTTTCACATCATTATTGGTGCTCATCTCACGATTAACAAAATTTGTCGTATACTCATCCGCTTTTGCTTTTACTGCTTTATTATATTCATCCTCCGTTTTACCGTCTAACAGATTTCCGGCATCGTCATAATAGGAAGATTTCAGTTCATCCTTCGCTTTTGTTTCATATGTCGCATAGCTTTCGCTATAGAGCTTCGCCTGCACATATTTTGCTGCCGCCGAGTCAGTTGCTGTTTTCTTCGTATCGTAAGCAGCTTTTGCAAGGGAATCGAGCGCTTTGTTATACTCATCCGTTCCTACGCCTGATTTCTGTAATGCCTGCATTGCCTCATCAACAATTTTCTTATTATCTTTTGACATATTGTCATAGCCAACCGCATTACGGATCGCTTCTCTTCCTGCCACCTCGGCAGCTGTCAAACCAGATGTCGAAATAGAAAAAGCATTCCCCAATCCACTTTCTTTGCTGCTGATGAAAAAGCGTTGCTGATCGGTATCATAACTAGCATTCAAACCAGCATCCTGCAATGCTTTTGTAAAATCAGCTATCGTGGTATTTCCTGTAATCTCAAATTTTGTCGTCTTATCACCATTTGTGATTTCGATCTCCTTATTCAACAGAGCCGGATCAAGATCTACAAGTTTGTCTGTAACTGCTTCCGCTTTGATTTTGGCTCCACTCAAATACTGCGTCGTCGCAATATTCTTAACTTCCAACGTATAACTTCCGTTTACCGCATCATTTTTAGCCGTCACATTTGCTTTCGTCGGGTCGGAAACCGTCGCCTTCTTTGTCTGATAAGAAGATTGCAGTCGCATCTTGGAAACTTGTTCCGTGTACAGTTTATATAACTTCGTATTTAACTCAGCCCATTTAGTCTGCGTCCACTCAAGTTTTGTCTTATTCCTTTCAATTTTCGTCTTTTTCAGGCTCTGGGCAGACATCAACGCCCCTACGATCGCCTCTGTATCAAGTCCTGAAGAAAGACCGCTCATTCGAATACCCATATCAATTCCTCCATTTCACTTTCTGTTCGACACGCATGATCAACTATGAATGTCTGTCTGCTATCGCTTTTCATCAACGAGCATTCCCGCCAGTTCCCACATTTTCTGCAGCATATCCAGGGATTTTTCTGGCGGGATCTCCCGAATCACCTCATCGGTATCCCGATCGATCACCTTGATTGAAACACGATTGGTCTTCTTATGATAAGAATATTCGCAACGCGTGTGTTCCATTCTGAGATTTGCTTTGCTCACAGCATCTAGCATCGTGGCCTCGCTCGGTGTATGTTTTTTCTGCTGCTGTTCGCTTCCCTGCTGTTCAGCATCCCCTTTCGCATCTACCGGCGCCGGTTGTGAAGTCGTCGGCACAGCTTTTGTCACTGCGGCATCTGCGCGCGCCACATCCGCTTTGACAGTTGTCTTCGGCGCAGATACTTTCACAGCCTCCGCTGAACCATAGTTTGAATTTACATTTGACATCGTTTCTACTTCCATTTTAAACACCTCCATGTGTATCTTGTGCAAACTATGACTTTTCTTAAAGAAAATATCGGCATGGAAAGAAGAAAAGTTAACCTCTCCTTACTTAACTATTTCAAAAGTTCGGACAGCGCAGCCAGATCTGCCGTCTTAACTGCCTCCTCATTTGCCTCCTGGATCTGAAGATAAAGCTCCTTCCGGTAAACAGGTACCGATTTTGGCGCCTTGATCCCCACCTTCACCTGATCGCCTTTGATTTCTAATATCGTAACCTCAATATCATCGTTGATGATAATAGACTCATTTACTTTTCTCGCCAATGCCAGCATACGATCACGCCTCCTTTTTCTTCTTGAGGATATCGTATATCTTATATTTCACCTCATAATCCTGATTTTCCGCAACGATCTGCACACCTTTTCTCGTATCAGCATTGATAATGATAGGCGCTTTCAAGTTGACCGTCATCTGTGTCAGATCTTTCGGCACCGTCATCGTGATCAGTATGACGAGGTTCTCCTCGTTAATCTCACCGATACCATCTAAAATCTCATCCTCCACCACTGGATTATAATCTTCTTTTACTAACAGGGGATTTATGACCGGAAGCGCTAAAGAAGGCTCATCGACGCATTGAAACCATGAAATATTCGTCCCTTCTTCTTTTTCGCAGTCATACAGGATCGTATAGCGCTTAAACTCATCAAATCCCATCAAGCCTTTATCCAACGTAATGATCTTCTCATCCGTCAGGTCGATCTCCCCAAAATATCTCGTTTTTACCAGCATATCAGCACCTCATTTCTCCTTAGATAAAGTCGAGCAGCGACGTTCCGAGTATTTTCGATGTCGCCTGAAGCGTCGCCTGATAGAGCAGGTCTGCTTCCGTATAATTGACGAGTACTTCCTCCAGATCCACATTTTCATTTTCGGATTTTGCCTCATCTGTATCAATCTCTAAAATCTCCAACTGGTTTTTCGTCATATCCATACGGTTATATCGGGAACCATGTTCTGCCACTGCGACATTCAATTTATTTTTTGCCTTCTGGAACACCGTTATGGCGTGTGAATACGTATTCGTGAGAACGGTATTCTGCAGCGCGATCTGTGTTCCGATCTGATCATAAAGCTCCTGCAGGCTCGCCAGCGTTTCCTTATCACCCGGATCACAGTCCGCAATACGTTTTTTGATCGCGATCTGGTTCTGTTCCATGATATCCAGATCATTGATCACACCATCAATCTGATCCACAACCCTGCCTATAGATGTATCAAAAGCGTTACACCCGAGCGTATTGACAGTCAGCATTTGACTGAAATTGATCTGATAATTTATCTTTTGTCCCTTGACATTGGCATAATCCCTCGTAACTCCCGTTACGTTATTTACCGCACGGCAGTCAAAATAATGTTCCGGACGAATATCCATTTTTTCAAAATTTGTTTTTTGGTAACGGACGCTCAGGTCAGATCCCGCGCGCACGGAATCATATACATTCTGTCCAAAAACAAGTTCCCCCGTCTCAGGTACAAAATAAACTTCATCCGGTCCCGGCATATATTGCTCATTAAAAACGGAATTCTCCGGAATACTTTTCGTAACAGCTGTGATCGTATGACTTTCACCTTTCACATCTTTATAGGTCACCGTCACATCCTGCGAGTCGCAATTATTATAGGATACCATAATGCGGTGGGTCGTCAAAAACTCAGATGCTTCATTTGCATAGTCATCGGCTGTTTTTGTATCCCCATACACTGGCTGACCGTATACAAACGAACTATTTTCGATCGAATTGATCTCCAATTCTTCCGTGATCGTATACGTCGTATCTGTCTGCGCATTATCGAATAAAAGCGGCAGATCGGTGCGGTATCCGGTGAAAAGATAGCGCCCGGCATAGTCCGAATTCGCATTCTGCTCAAAGATGAATCCACAATACTCCTTTAACTGCTGCGCGATCATCGCACGGTCGTCAGCATTGTTCGGGTCATTGGCCGCATTCGTCACATACTCGATCATCGTATCAAGGATTTCATTTGCTTTCTTCATCGGCTCCTCTGTCGCATCCATCCAGTTCTGCGCATCGGTACAGTTGGAAATATACTGCCTGATTTCTACCATTGTCGTACGGTATTTCAGGGCGCGCACGGCAATTGTCGGATCATCCGACGGCTTCTGTATCTTTTTCTCTGTCGCATATTGTTCAAAGTACTTATTATACGACACCTTATTTCTCTGTATATGGAGCAGGGAATTATTCCGCATCATATTATTGGTTATTCTCATTTGGCATCCACGACCTTTCTTTCATTATACCGCTGTCTGGTTGATCAGCTTATCCAACACTTCATTCATAACGGACAACACTTTATACTGGTGGAACGTAAGTCGCTGGAACGTGAGGAGATTCTCTGTTTCCTCGTCCTCGTCCGCTCCGGACACGGACTGCCGCTGCAACGCCACGGCATCCTTAATATTTTTCTGGCTTTCCTGCAACGTCTGCGCCTTCTGGCAGTCAACGGCGATATCCGCCGTGAAAGACTGAAGGAACGCATCCGGCGCTCCATGCAGGAACATCTTCGAATCATCTTTTAGAATTGCTAACGCATGTATGTTTATGTTCTGTGATTCGCCTGGTAAATATTCGGAGTAGCAGGCAAATAAATTCTGATCTTCCAACACGGCATCGGTAATGCGCACATTCAGCGCCGTCATATAATAGTAGCTTCCTGTATAACTTCCGTTTTCTTCTTTCTGGGCCACGGAAGTAAATGAACTGTAATGGCCGTCTTTATCTTTCTGGGTAAAGATGTAATTGTCACCGGTAGCCGGCACCGTCGCATTAAAGAAGTCGATCCCCTTATTTCCGTTGGCATCATACCCCTCTTTATGAGCGCCGTTAAATGCCTGCGCGTATGTCCTGACAAACTCATTGAGCTGCGCCATATAATATGGCACCCCTTTATAATCCACACTATCGCCGACGATCATCTGACGGCCCTCATTGACCGCGCGCTCAAGTACCGTTGCCTGGCTGGCAGAAATATCATTCTTGAGTGTAAATGTATAGGAGAACTCACCAGTTTCCGAGACATCCACTTTGAAATCCTTGTAGTTGTATGTGTAATTACCGATCGTGATCTCGCCGTCGTCTGCCGGGATATTGAGCAGGTTCACGTCGTTGATGTTCGCACTGGTCATCGTAACCACAAGATTGCCTTCCTTGTCATTGGTCAGGCTTCCTTTTTGTGCCAGGCCGTGCAGTGTCGTGGCATTATTTCCATCTCTTACCTGAAACAGCGCCTGCAGTGTTCCCCCCAGCGTCGAACTGTACGGATGGAATGGCGTTCCATCGGCCCATGTTACGTTGTATAAACCATCGATATCATTGATATTCTTTGTATTTTCATTTTCTGTAATTACTAGTTTATTCACATCCAGCGTATCGATCAATGTAGCGCCATCGATATATACATAAAAACGGTTCATACCGACCCCTTCCGCCGGCGCCTCTTCGAGCACTTTTATGTTGCAGTATTCCGACAATTCATCCAAAAGCACCGTCCGCTGGTCGCGCAGATCGTTGGCAATATTGCCATACGCCTCAAGTGTATTGATCTGCTTTGTCACAGACACGATCTGATCGGCAATGGCGTTGATCTGATCCACACTCGATTTGATCTGCACATTTGCCTCATCCTGCAGATTCTGAAGATACGTCGCTGTCTCCTGCACGAAACGCGTAAATGTATCGCCGTAAGAGATCACTTTTTTGCGCCATGACTGCTCGCCGGCATTGTCCGGCAGCTGCGTCAGGGACGTACAAAAAGTATCAAACGCATTCGTGATGCCCCCCGTCTTATCATCCGCAGAATACAGCTTTCTCTGTATCTCATTCAGATAATAGGCGTGCGTGCTGTATTTGCCAAACGTCGCCGTCGCCTTCTCAAACTTTGTATCGTAGTATTCATTGTGCATCCGTTCAATCCCTTGCACACAAACGCCGGAGCCAACCACTTTGATCGAACTT
Organism: uncultured Eubacterium sp.; assembly: GCA_910579145.1. GTDB lineage: Bacteria > Bacillota > Clostridia > Lachnospirales > Lachnospiraceae > Eubacterium_F. The sequence continues at coordinate 7,649 of CAJTTQ010000006.1, read as the reverse complement.
ACGTGCCGCGTCTGCGCGGATGTGCGCACAACCTGGCGGGAATATCCATTTGTCCCTATATTGGCAAGGTTATGTGCCGCCGTCTGCATGGAAACGTTGTATGCCATCATACCTGATTTTGCAATCTCTAGTCCCTGAAATGTTCCAAATCCCATATTATCTCTCCATTTCTTCCTACAAAATAATTATTTGCCTCGTATCGTCTTACTGCGCTCTATGTTATAAACGCGTGATCAAATGCTCGATCATCTCATCCACTACCGTTATATAGCGGGAAGACGCATTGTAGCACTGCTGGAATTTGATCAGGTCGGAAAGCTCCTCGTCCGTCGCAACTCCCATCACATTCTGCCTCTCTCCCTCAACGGCAAACACTGTACTCTCCTGATTATAGATGATCCCTCGCCATATATCTCCCTGAGTCGCGAACTGTCCGACGAGAGCGCCATAGTAATCGTTGAAATCATACGTCGCCAGTGAATTTGGATCCAGCGCACTGAAGTCCTCCTGCCATTTTTTCATAATATCCTCACACAGATCCCACTCAAATCCATCGGCATGTTCATCCGACGGATTCGCAGTCAGCGGAAGCTTGGAAGGATCCCTGAGAAGTTCCGGATTCACCTCCAGCTGATCGAGCGTGTAAAGCGTATAGCGGTCAGAAGAATCCTCCGGGGTATACTGATATACCTTTACCGGCTTTGTCTCGCCCGGAATCATCACTTCTACTTCGGTATATCGCGATGTCGAACGTCTGACAAATAGTTCGGTTCCTACCGTCTTGTCTGCGTCGTCTCCGACCGCTGCCTTTTCCGTATCCAATACCGTGATCATCTGTTTCGTGCCGTCCGGCATCTCGATCTCGATCTCTTTGTTTGGACAAAACGAATCATTTAACATCGTCACGACGCCATGAATGAGCTGGTCAAACTGCGCCTGCACCGTCATGATAATGGATGGCTGGACCGTTTGATTGTATATTTCCACTTCTCCGTCATACTGCTCCATCGCCTTGGCGTATGCTCTCTCGTCCAATACCCCGTCTTCATTCTGGAAATCTTCTTCTTTTGGTTTCTTCGGCATATATGTATAATCGGTCGTATGCGATCCTCTCGCCACGAGAAGTCCCTTGAGGGAACCCGTGTCCGTTTTGTCTTCTACCGAATAATATAGCTGATCGCGGATAAAAAAGTTATCGCCGCCGATCTCCCACACCGGCTTGAGCAGTTTCGACGTCTCACTTTCATACGCCGTCGACAGTTTGTACTGCACATTGCCCTCCAGGAGATAATTTCCTTCGGCATAGATAGAAATGGTACCGTCTCTCTCCTCGATCTGTTTGTAATTGATATAAGAACCCAAACGATCCAAAAGAACATTTCTGGCATCGCGGTAATCGTTTGCCTGTTCGCCGGTCGCCTCAAATTTGCGGATCAGCATATTATAATCGCGTATCTGCGAAACAATATCATTGATATCCTTGACCTGATTCTGTATATCCTGATTCATATTTTTCTGATACTCGTACAAATGGTTTTGAAGAGTCCTGGCTCGATCGATAAACTGGGACGCCACGGATACCAACTCCGTCCGGGCCACGATATCCTGCGGATTTTCCTGTAGGTTGGCAATGGCTTTCCACAGCCCCTCTCCCAGTACATCCAAAAATTCCTCCCCTTCCATTTCCCCGAAGACTTCTTCAATCTCCGTAACAGCTTTGTACTGCGCTTGATAAAAGCTTTCCCTGCCAAGCTGCAACCGATACTCTGCATCTAAAAACTTATTACGCACCTGACGGATCATCGCCACATCCGTTCCCATTCCGACCTGCATGCGGTTGGAATAAGCACCGTACCGGGTCGTGTAAAACGCATCTGTCACCATGACCTGCTGTCTCGAATGACCTTCTGTCGTGGCGTTCGCCAGATTATGCGCTGTTGTGTTCAAAGAAGTCTGCGCTGAATGTAATCCCGATACGCCTGTATTGAAACTTGCAAATAAATTACCCATAACTTACCTCTTTCTGTCTCGATCATCTACTTATTGTAAACATAGTAGAAGTACACGAAGATGGGGCAGTAGAACTTCTACTGTTCAACAACGAGGCATGCTCATTGTTTCGCATCAAACATGCCCGCTTCCATATCAGGTAAATCCACCTGGGCGGCACTGCTTGAATAATTACTGCTTCCCGAAGACATCCGTGTACTTCTAATCACATTCATATTAAATTCAACCATTTCCAAAACCTGGTCTAACAAGTCTTTATTCTGAACATTTAGTTCCTGCAGTCTGGCTATCGTCCGTCGCAGCCGGTCATGCAGTTCCTGTAGTTTCTTTTGTTCATCCGGCTGGTTTTTTAGCGTCTGGACGATCTGTTCCAGTTTCATCGTCCCCTGCGGCTTGCCTAATACCGTCGCAATATCATCGGTAATCCGCATTCTCTTCGCTTCCAACATCCCCACTTCGTCAACCAGCGTCTGCTCTTCCTCCGCCAGCTTGCCGATCGTTTCCAGATCATTTGTGACGATCGCCCTCAATTTCTTCTCCTGAATCGGAATCAAATCTGTATACAGCCGGTCTTCCCGATCAAGAGTACTTACCAATTCCTCGATCAAACTCGCCAAAGCGACATCCTCCTAGCTGCTTATCCAAGCAGGCGTTCCGCCAAATTCTCCGCAACATCCTCTATCGAAACATTGTACGTGCCCGCTTTCATTCTCTCCATAATGTCTTTCACCTTATCTTCCCGAACATCAGGTACTTCGGCAGCCGCTTTCTTTGCCACCTGATAATCCTTTGCGATGCTGGAAATCTCAAGACTGTCATTTGCAGAAGCCGCCGACTTTGATTTTGATGCCGATTTCGGCTTACTCGACTGGTAAAGCTGATTTACCTGCATGTACGCATCTATTCTCATAATGTTCACCACCTAATTCTCATTATTTTTACGTTTCTTACAATATGTATCGGATGTTTTCGCAAAACCCTTAACAGGCAAGCGAAAAAACTTATGTCCACCACGTGCCCATCTGCTAATCCAGGTTCGCTTTTTGCCCTTTTGCCGCGCGTTTTCGGTTCCGCACCCGTTTTGCGTTTAAAATCCTGCCATTGTATTCAAATGTGTCCGCATCTTGTTCTACGACAGTAGAGAAGTCGAGCGAATCCCCTGGTTCGAGCGTGATCGCTTTCACTCCCCGGCTCGTCTTTTTGAGTTCGCTCACTTCGCAGATCGGAAATCCGAGCGAAAGTCCTTTTTCGGTCAGTAGGATGACTTTTTTCGTCCCGGCAAGCACATCGGCGGCAGTCAGGACGGTCACCCCGCATACTTCGTCACCTGCCTCCAGCTTCGTCGCCGCGATCTGGCTGCGGTTCGTTTCAAATCCAGCTCCCGACACAAGCTTAATATACCCGCCTTTTGACGCAAATAACAGCATGGACTCAAATAAATCCTCAAACGTGGTATATAGAAGCGCTTCCTCGTCGTTTGACATCCTGCAGAACGTGTGGACGAGCGCCCCCTTATCTTTGATCTTGCATTTGGGAAGCTTATCCGCCTTGATCTGGAACATATTGCCCTGATTCGTAAACAGGCAGATCTTGTCCGTATTTTTCATTTTCAGGATATGCGGATATTCCTGTTTGGCCTCGTCGGATGCTCTTGTAAACGCGGACTCGTCCATCGCTTTCATATATCCAAAACGGTCGATACATACAAAAATGTCCTCCACCTTTACTTCCTCGACATATGCTTTCGCCCTGACGTCTGCCAGTTGTGTCCTCCGCTCCCTGGCAAACCGCTTCTTATACTCTCTCAGTCTCGCCTTGATCACTTTGTGCAGTTCTTTTACGTCGGAAAGGACATTTTCATATCTGGCAATGTTCTCCGCAAGATTTTCATTTTCCTGATGGAGCTTCAATATTTCCAGTCCGATGAGCCTGCTAAGAGGCATTGTCAGGATCGCGTCGGCCTGCGCCTCGGTAAAGAGAAGAGTTTCTGCCTGTTTTCTGGATGCTTCCATCCGAAACCGGATCTCATCGGTAACACCCTCGATCAGACACGCTTTTGCCTGCTGAATGGACGAACTTCCACGGATGATCTCGATGATCAGGTCAATGACGTCGGTCGCCTTGATCAGCCCTTCGACGATCTCCCTCCTCTTCTTCGCCTTTTCCAGCTGGAAATGGTATTCCTTTGTATATAAATCCTCCTGAAAGAGTACGAACTCCTCGATCATTGATTTTAGGTTAAATACGTTCGGCTGCCCGCCCGAGATCGCTAATAAATTGACCCCGTACGTGTCTTCCATCTGTGTCTTTTTGTAAAGTCCGTTTAACAGATTTTCGATATCCCTTCCCTTTTTCACCTCGATGACGACACGGATGCCCTCTTTGGACGACTCGTCCCTCACATCAAAGATCTCCTCGAAAACACGGTCTTTCACGAGGGAACACAAACTTTCTACCAGCTTTGATTTATTTCCCGAGACCGTATACGGGATTTCCGTTATGACAATGTTCGTCCTGCCGTTCTCTCCCTTTTCGATCTCCGTGCGCGCGCGGAGTTTGATCTTTCCCTCACCGCTTTCGTAAATCGCCGGAAGTTCGGACGCGTTTGTAATGATCCCGCCCGTGGGGAAATCCGGCGCCGGCACATAGTCCATCAGTTTTTGTATGGAAATGCCCGGCCGGTCCATATAAGCGATCACAGCATCGATCACCTCGCCCGGATTGTGCGGCGGGATGTTGGTCGCCATACCGACCGCGATACCCGTCGTCCCATTGATCAACAGGTTTGGCAGCATCGCCGGGAGCACGAGCGGTTCTCTCTCGTTCTCATCAAAGTTCGGGCCAAACTCCACCAGTCCTTTTTCTAAATTTTCCAGCATCGTCATAGCTGCTGCCGACAGCCGCGCTTCGGTGTAACGCATCGCCGCCGCGCCGTCGCCGTCGATGGAGCCGAAATTGCCGTGGCCGTCGACCAAAGGGGCGTTCAGCGAATAGTCCTCTGTCATATGCACGAGGGCATCGTAAATCGAACTGTCACCGTGCGGGTGGTATTTACCCATCGTATCACCGACGATACGGGCACTTTTCCGGTGCGGCTTATCCGGGGAAAGTCCCAATTCCTTCATCGCGTACAAGATCCTCCGCTGCACCGGCTTCAATCCGTCCCGCACATCCGGCAGCGCGCGGTCGACGATGACGCTCACCGCATAATCGCGGAACGAGTTCTTCATCTCCTCTGAAAAATCCAACTGGATAATATTTTCGCTCTCTTTCAACTGGCTCATAGTTTACCTCATTTCCCTCTTATATATCGACATTGGCATATTTTGCTTCTTCCATGATAAACTGGCGTCTCGGCGGCACGCTGCTCCCCATGAGGATGTCTGTGACCTCGTCCGCTTCCACCGTATCACTGATGGAAACCTGCGCCAGCACGCGGCTGTCCGGGTCGAGCGTCGTCTCCCACAGCTGCACGTCGTCCATCTCCCCCAGGCCTTTGTACCGCTGGAGCGTCTGGATCTTCTTTCCCGTTTTGCGGAATTTCTCGAGTTCGAAATCATTGAACAGGTACTCGCTTTTTTTCACTTTTTTCTTCCGCACGACATCTTCGTAATCCACTTTATAGAGCGGCGGAAGTCCGCGGTACACCTTTCCCTGAAAGATCAGTTCCGGCATGAACCGGTAAAAGAATGTCAGTAAAAGCGTACTGATGTGCGCGCCGTCGACGTCCGCATCGGTCAGTATGATGATCTTATCATAGCGGAGTTTCTTTATATCAAAATCGTCTCCGATGCCGCATCCAAACGAGGCGATCATCGACTTGATCTCGTTGTTCAAAAGGATCTTCTCGAGCGGCGCCTTTTCCACATTGAGAATCTTGCCGCGCAAAGGCAGTACCGCCTGCGTCCGCCGGTTCCTCGCGGTTTTTACCGTGCCGCCCGCCGAGTCTCCCTCGACGATATAGATTTCACATTCTTCCGGTTTTTTGGATGAACACGCTGCCAGCTTGCTTTTTGTATCGACATTCATCAGCTCTTTCAATACCGAACGCCTCGCCTTATCACTCGCCGTCCTCGCTCTGTATGACCGACGGACATTTTCCAGTATTTTCTTTAGCACCTCGACGTTTTTGTCAAAGTAGCGCTGGACTTCCTGGCTGAACACATCGTCAACAGCGGTTTTCGCGTCGGTATTTCCCAGTTTGTTTTTTGTCTGGCTCTCAAACTGCGGATCGGGGTGTTTGATGGAAACGATTGCCACCAGTCCGTTCCGGATGTCCTTTCCGTCGAAATTTTCCTCATTGTTTTTCAGGAAATTCAATTCCCTGGCATACTGGTTCATCACCCGGGTCAGCGCCATCTTGAACCCGGTCACGAGCGTACCGCCGTCCGTTACGTTGATGCGGTTGCAGTAGGAATTGATCTGCTCGGTAAACGTGTCGACGTACTGGAACGCCACCTCCACTTCAATGTCCCCGCTGCTTCCTTCTATATAAATAACATCGTCATGCAGCGGCGCCACATCGCGGTTAATGTATTTGATATAACTCTGTATTCCGAATTCTTCCTGAAAGATTTTTGATTCCCCTGTATGCTCGTCCAAAAAGATGATTTTTAGATTTTTATTCAGATAAGCGATTTCTTTTAGTTTCTTCCGAATCGTTTCCGGCTTGAATTCCACTGTCTCGAAAATGGTATCATCGGGATAAAACGTCACTTTTGTACCCGTATCCTGTTTGGCGCATTTTCCAACCGCCGGCAAAAGTCCTTTTTCCAGTTTAACAACCGGCTTCCCACCGTTTTCGTACTCGTCGCGGTATATTTTCCCATCTTTTTTGATCTCGACCGTCATGCTTTTCGAGAGCGCATTTACGACCGAGGCGCCGACACCGTGCAGACCGCCGGATACTTTATAGACACCGCTGCCAAATTTCCCGCCCGCGTGCAGGATCGTGTAGACGACACGCGCCGTAGGGATCTTCTTCGTCGGGTGAAGATCGATCGGCACGCCACGCCCGTTGTCCTCAATCGACACGCCGCCGTCCTTTTTCAGCGTAATGTGTATTTCCGAACAAAAACCAGCCAAATGCTCATCAATTCCATTATCAAGTATTTCCCAGATCAGGTGGTGCAGTCCCCTCGTTCCCGTACTGCCTATGTACATGCCGGGGCGCTTGCGGACCGCCTCCAGTCCCTCCAATACGACGATCTGGCTTCCATCATACTTTTCCATTTCATACATCCTTTCAACGATCTAAATTTCCCAAAAATAAATTATAAGCGAACAAGAGTTTTTTTTCAAGGTTTAATTTTATGCAATGAGAAAAGTCCAACCTTTGGTACCAGAAAAAAAGCTTTGCATTGCAACAATATTGCTGATATAATAAAAGGGTCTGACAGACCTCAAATTCTTGATAGCAGATGATATCACCAAACCAGCACGTGTCATGAGGAGGAACTAAAATGGAACAGGTCGTTATATTCGGCGCCGGTCATATTGGCAAACGGTGCTTCTACAATCCATGCAGAAAATTTGAAATTATCGCCGTATTAGATAATAACCAAAATCTGATCGGAACATTATTTGAAGGTTCCCTACCTATTATAGGAATTCAGGAGTATATTGAAAACTACAGCGAT
>CAJTTQ010000005.1:69254-70113 GCA_910579145.1 uncultured Eubacterium sp. | reverse complement strand
AACTCTGTTCTTTTTTTCTTCCACTTTAAAAACGGATAAAATAGCATCTTTCTTGATATGCTGAACAGCATACATTAACGATTTATCTTTATTAAAGCAAAAATTTTGATATGTTCTTTTCTTGAATTCAGGTTTTTCCCCCGCTATTTTATACTCTAACCTAACGTCTGGTTTAGCCGTTTCTTTTGGCGTGGCTTCTCTCTGTTTCTTTGCTCTTGCTTTTGAATACGCAGATTGGGATTTAGGAGCATTTTGATAAAAATCTTCAAGATATTCCAGATAATCTTCATAATTTTCAAAATCATCCATAGACATCGTCGGCCCATCTGATACTATATCCTTGTATTCCTCATCCTCCTGTTCAGATCCAGAAACATCTCCCAATCCATTCACCACACTATATAACGTGCTATCCGTTATTTTTACCTCTTCCTCACATTTAGCGATAAAACCAAACTTACAACTTTCATGTGCTTTCATATTTGCATTATATCCTTTATTATTTAATGCGTATGTACCATCATTCAGACTTTCTGTAATATCCGCATTCCAGATCTGTTGTATATCAAAATTAGCTCGAAGATCCAATTTCCAATCCCGAATTTCCTTTTCCGAATTATTTTTTATCTCAACTTCTCCCGTCACGTTATTATCCCATTTTGAAAATTGTGTGTAAGAGATTTCAAACTCCGAATGATCTACTTCCTGTAATTCATTATCTATATACCAATGTTCTGGTTCACTGATTTCAGACTCATATCTCACCGTCATACCAAAAGAAACACTTCCTCTCGGGGAGATATCCTGATTCCAGTCCGCGTTTTTTATCACGTATTCACCATCTTCACACAAAACAAGT
>CAJTTQ010000005.1:15990-69244 GCA_910579145.1 uncultured Eubacterium sp. | reverse complement strand
CAACAGCCCAATCATCTAAAATATCGTCGGTCAAATTGGTAACAATAACTTCCGCATTATAATGATGATCCCATTTTTCTTTCACGTTCATTTTTAAAGCTATTGTATCATCAATAAATTCAACGTCTTCGTCCTCTTCTTCATCCGTTCCTTCTTCGTCCTCTCCTTGCTCTTCTTCCTCTATCAAATCTTCTTCATCATATATGAATTCATCGTAATAATCGTCATACTCGATTTCCTCTTGTTCATTGGCACGAACGACCACATCATCGCCAAAATTTACATTTAATAGTATAGACAACAGCATAAAAGCTACTATCCTTCTACTTTGTAACAACACTTTTCTCATTTTTTCATTCCTCCTGCTTTCTTTCATTTTATTTAATTCAATACACAAGTTAATTATATGTATTTCATCTCGTATTGTCAACATAATAATTCATACTTTCCAATTATATTTCATCTCCCAAGACGCATGAAACTATAGGTATAAGAACAAACTACTCAAACCTATTTGTTTGTCATTTCTAATCGAATTTAATTTTAAATCATTAAAACTTTTATTAACTATAATTCGCAAATAGAATTGTATTTTCTTGCTAAGTCAACAAAATAACAAACATAATTCTTATGTTCCGCCACAGAGAACAACTATACCTATTAAAATAAACAAAAGAAATTGCAAGATAAATTCGTTTTAGGATAATCAAGTTTGAACAAATAAAGACTACGCACCATTTTTCATTAAAGTGCACAGTCCTTTTCCATCACTGATTCTTATACACAGTTTTCCCACTCCATTTCGTGTAAACGTCTATATCAAAATCCTCCGTCCAAAACTGGATGTAATATGTTTTTCCCTCTTTCCATTTTTTTAACACGATATCTTCATCAAGATAAATGCTCCTGCGGATTCTCATCCTCAAATTCAAACACGCATCTCTCGTACGCGTTGATCACATTTGTATCCCCATATTTATCATATCTTTTATGCCTTCTTCCATATGACATATGTACATGTCCGTGCAGAAAAAACTTCGGGCGGTATTTCTCCATCAGCGTCCGAAACACCCGGAACCCCTGATGCGGCAGATCCCGCCCGTCGTTGAGTTCAAACGCGGGCGCGTGCGTCACGAGGATGTCAATCCCCCGCCGTCGGAACAGCTGGAACCGCAGCCGGGAAAAACGCCGGCGCATCTGCCGCTCCGTGTACTGATGTGTCCCCGGCTTATAGCGCATCGATCCGCCCAGTCCCAAAATGCGCACGCCGTTATGAACATAGATCTGGTCCTCGATACAGACGCAGCCATCCGGCGGAATCTGTTCGTATTTCTCATCGTGGTTGCCGTGCACGTACAGCACGGGCGCCGCCGTAAACGTAGCCAAAAAGGAGAGGTAGCGCGGATCTAAGTCGCCGCAGGAAATGATGAGGTCGATCCCTTCCAATTTACTCTTTTCAAAATAATCCCACAAGTATTCGGACTCCTTATCCGCAATCGCTAAAATTTTCATATGCGCATCAACCTTCCTTTTTCTTTATGCCCTGCTGCTGGATGACGGGTTCCGCCTGTTCCTTCAATTCTTCTTTTTCCGGAATCGTGCCGATCACGTTTTCGGCCAGCCAGTCCATCGTCATGATCTCCTCCGGCAGAAGGCTCCGGTTCGGATCGTCCTGGACAATATCGGTCTGAGAAAGTAAGATACCGGAAAATGGATTGAATTCCTCGGACATGATCGTAGCCCGCAGCAGTTCGACCAGACGTTTCGTCCCGATGGGAAGGTACTGGGAACAGACGACGTCGATCACGCCCGCCGACATGCCCCACCAGTAGTTGATCGCTTTCATATCCGATGAATCGTCATCGTATTTCCATGTTCCGTTCATGATCGTACGGATCAACTGCTCGTAAAATTTTCCCCAGTGCCAGAGCGGCATCGCGAGGTTGCGCAGATGGCCGTCATCCTCCATCCGGTAAATGCCAAAAAACCGGGATGCCTCCTCCGGGATCATCATGTCTCTGCCCGAAATGCAGGAAGGCCGTGTCTCCCTTATTTTTTCATCGAGATCGACTTCCTTCATCGTCGACCACTCCAAATAGACCTCTGCACGAGGGTTCACGAGCTGCGCTCCCAGCGCAAACGCGTTTATGTTGGCGATCGAGCCGTAGATCGGGTAATCCGCAATGTAGGTGAGCCGGTCATTTTCTGCCATCGCGCCGGCGATCGCCCCCATCAGGAACTTGGCCTCGTGCATCCTCGAATAGTACGTGCGGATATAGCGGTGCGACGTGTTGAGCGAACAGTTCAGGATGCGCACATCCGGATTCGCGATCGCCGCTTTCACGCTTGCCTGCGCCAAAGACGGCGTCGTCGTAAAGATGAGATTGCATCCGTTCGCCACGGCATCATCCAAAAAAGAATCCACATTTTCCGACGTCGTATTATCATAGCAGACCGTATTCACCTCGTCAGGAAATGTCTCTTCCAAATGGAACCGCCCCAGTTCGTGCGCATAGGTCCATGCAGATGTCCCCGGTGTCTTCTCATAGAGAAAAGCGATCTTTAGTTTTGATGTGCCGGAAGAAAACAGGAAATTTAAAAGCGGGCGCTTCTCCTGGTTCGGCTGCATTTTCAAACTGATATCCTGTTCCTCCTGCAGCAGCTCAAATTCCTCCCAGCAATTCGTGATCAGCTCTTTTCGCTCATTCGTCGTCTTCTCGTCAATGTCGTCGTACCCATAAAGCGTAATGAAAGACAAAAAAGCATCGCCTGGCGTAATGTTCAGCTTCCCGCCTCCCTGCGCCTGGTACTCGGACTTAAAACGCGTATAGACCGAACTGAATTTCAGCAGGTCTTCCTCGGTCCACTCTTCGCCCGGCTCTTTTCCTACTGCTTCCTGTAATTTTGCGAAACTACCAATCTGTGAAAACCAGATGTAATTGATCGGCGCGGCCTTATAGAAATCCAAAAATTCATAATAAATCTTGTTTTCCTTTTCTTCGGTCTGTTTCGGCACGATACGGGTCACCTCGCCCGGGATTGAAACCGCGCCGAAATATTTCATCACACTGACCCGCTTATTTCCTTCCGCCACATAGAACCGGTTCATATACTCGTATGCCTTGATCGGGTCGTGGATGCCCTCCTCGACATGGCTTTTGCTCAAACTCATCCATTTGTAGGCAAACTCGGAACCCTCCGGCAGGATCGGCATAAAATTTCCAGCAAATGAATTGCTCCTGCCAACGCTTTTTGTTCCTACGATCTGCTCGATCGGAATCTGCACCAGACCGAGTGATTCCTCGGAATACGCCCCTTTTTTCGGAATGATATCATCGAGCACGAGCAGGGTCGGTTTCACGCCCCGGTGCATCCGCGCCTGATAATCCCGTTTTCCTAACTTAAATGCCTTGTTGTAATCTTCGCCTTCCATAAATTCTCCTCATTTCTGTTGCTTTGAATCACTTCGCAACTTACTTTCTATCTATATGAAACTGATACGGATCGGGGACCTCCTGCTACGCGGAGCGGCTGCGATGAACCTCATACATCAAAAGCGCGGCGGAAACTGCCGCGTTTAAAGACTCCAGTTCGCCCTCCATCGGAATGCGGATCTTCTCGTTTGCCAATGCCAGCGTTTCCCGGCAGAGACCATTTGCCTCATTTCCGATCAGTATTCCCGTCTTCCCTTCATAACAACACGCCGTATAGTCCTGTCCGGCATCGGGCGCCCCGGCATACACCGAAAAACCCCCGCCACGCAGCCGCCGCACTTCTTCTGTCATATCATCCACCTGATAAAAAGGCTGTCGAAACAGCGCGCCCATCGTCGCGCGCACGACTTTCGGGTTAAACAGATCCACGCATCCTCCAGAAAGTACGACAGCGGACATGCCCGCACCCTCTGCCGTCCGAAATATTGTTCCCAGATTGCCCGGATCACGAATGTCCTCGAGACAGATCAACGCCGCCTGCCTTTGTTCTACAATTGTCTCCCTGTCATAGGACGGCATTTCTACGACCGCCATGACCCCCTGCGGCGTAGTGGTGTCTGACAATTCACGGAAAATGGATGGCGCGACAAACATCACCGGTATTTCACGAGAAATGCGAGACAATTTTTCCTCCCATTCCTCCCTTGCATCTTCCGAAACATATATCGTCTGTACCCGCCCATTTTGCAACGCTTCTTCCGTCATCTTAAAACCTTCCACGAGAAACACCTGCTCCTGACGGCGGAATTTCGCTTGTTTCTTTAATTTCTGTATTCTCTTGATCTGTGTATTTGACCTGCTCTCGATCATATCTCATCCTCCGATCGGCATGCTTTTTTTCTACCTGCTTTCTCCCGCCTGAAGTTTGTCCATCTCTTCCCGGATCCGTTCATTGACCCTCTCGACTTCTTCGCGGAACGCGCCTGCGGGCAGCCTGGACGCACCGTGTCCCAAAATGATCATCTGCTCCAGCGCATCGGAAGTGGCCACCCTGACACGGTGTTTTTTTGCTATTTTTTTCGTCGTCTTCTCGATGTACATATCTGCCGTTTCCGCTTCTTTCGTATAGACGACACTGATACCCCGGTACGTTTCTATACTGCCGGGGTTCCCTTTTACCTTATAGGCATCAAATACCAATATGAGATTGTGTCCCGTAAATCCCTGGAAATTGCACATCATGTCCATCAGGCGCATGCGTGCCGCGTCCAGGCTCACCTGTCTGGAGATCTCATTTAGATCCTCCCATGCAAAAATAATATTATACCCATCCACGAGCAGATATTCCTCTACCGGCCCGTTCCTCTTTCTCGACAAAACACTTCTAGCATGAACTTGTTCACGCGGCGAATCCGTTCTTTCATTCACGCCTTCCTCGGTATGCGGTTCCTCTGCCGCGCGGATCGTCTGTTTCTCCGGCTGTGCGGCCCGCTGCCTGACCGGGCCGAATGTGCGCTCAAAAATTGCCTGCAGTTCTTTCTCCTCCGCGAAAAAGTCCTTTGAACGCATGCGTTCACGAATACCTGTTCCGCCACCGCCATCCCGTTCTTCCCTGTCGTCCTGCCGCGAAAACACCCCCTGCTTACGGATACTATCGACGTGCATATGTTTGATGACCTCATTCCACTTCACGACAACACCGGATCCGTGGGAACAAAATACCGAATCTGCAGTGTTTTCCACGTCCGCCTCGCAGTCATACCCGATGTCAGCAATGACTTCTTCCGCATTGTGGCAGGGCGCGTATCCGCCCGGCGTACAAAAAATTCGTCCTCTCCCTTTCGTATAGGACGCCACTTCGACCGGATATTCTTTCATCTCCGCCACCGGACACCGCCCGGTCAGAACCGCAGAACCGTCCTGTTCCGGCTGGCTCTCGAACTCCCCGTACATCCGCTTGACATCGGCCATCACACGCCCGATCATCTCCGGCGGCACTTCTATTCTAAAGTTGTAGAATGGCTCGAGCAGTACGCTTTCCGCCTGCATCAGACCGTGGCGCACGGCGCGGTACGTCGCCTGCCGGAAATCTCCTCCCTCGGTATGTTTGAGATGCGCCCGGCCCGCCGCCAGCGTGATCTTCATATCCGTAATCGGAGAGCCTGTCAGCACGCCGACAAACTCCTTTTCTGCCAAATGCGTGAGAACGAGACGCTGCCAGTTCAGATCCAGCTTGTCCTCACTGCATACCGTGTCCAAAACGAGTCCGCTCCCCTGCGGCAGCGGCTCCATCCACAAATGTACCTCCGCATAGTGGCGGAGAGGTTCAAAATGTCCGACGCCCTCCACACCGTCACGGATCGTCTCCTTATACCGGATGCGCCCCTCCCCGAACGCAATGTTCATGCCGAAGCGCTCCCTTACGACATCTTTCAGCACATCGAGCTGAACCTCTCCCATTGGCTGGATATAGATACCACGCGCTTTCTCATCCCACACGACATGCAGTTTCGGATCTTCTTCCTCCAGCTCCCGAAACTGTTTCAACGCGGTGACAGGATCGGTGCCATCAGGAAATAGAACGGCATAATGTAACACCGGTTCCATCTGTGCGTCCGAGAAATCCTGGCAAATACCGAGCCCCTCTCCGGGATAGGTTTCCTTCAACCCTGTCACCGCGCAGATCTGACCAGCGTACACGACATCGGGGGTATCGTATTTTTCTCCCGAATAGATGCGGATCTGGTTTACCTTTTCCTCTGTCGGCGAACCCTGCTTTTTTACTGTACTCTTAACACGCAGTTCTCCTCCGGTGATCTTCATATGTGTCAGCCGTGCTCCCTGCGAATCCCGGGTGATCTTAAACACCTTAGCGGCAAACTCATTGCCATATTCTACAGCTGACGTGAACTTCTCCAACCCATCCATCAATGCTTCTACGCCTTCCACCTGCAATGCCGATCCGAAAAAACACGGATAGATGTGTCGTTCTGCCACCGGAGCAATCAAATCATCCGGGATCTCGAGCGTTTCGGTCTCAACATATTTTTCTAAAAGTTCTTCCTCACATACCGCCGCATCTTCCAAAAATGTTTCCGACCGGGTATCCGAGAAATCAACGCAAAGATCCGATAGATGCCTTTTGATGTCATCCATAAGACATTCCCGATCCGTCCCAGGCAGATCCATTTTATTTACAAAAAGAAAAACCGGAATCCCATAACGTTCCAGCAGTTTCCAAAGCGTTTCCGTATGCCCCTGCACCCCGTCTGTCCCGCTTATGACGAGTACCGCGTAGTCCAGTACCTGCAAAGTCCGCTCCATCTCCGCGGAAAAATCGACGTGCCCCGGCGTATCTAACAGGGTGATGGATAATCTGTTCCAACAAAGTTCTGCCTGTTTGGAAAAGATCGTAATGCCCCGTTCCCTCTCAAACGGAGAGGTATCTAAAAAAGCATCCCGGTGGTCCACGCGCCCAGGCTGGCGGATTGCGCCGCAACAGTACAATAGCGCCTCGGATAGCGTGGTTTTACCGGCGTCTACGTGAGCTAAAAGGCCGATATTTATATGTTTTTGATATTTACTGCCATTTCCATGTTCAGACGTATCTTCCATTGAGGAAATGCCCCTTTCTTTGCCAAATTCCTGCATCTTCTGCTCCTGCGTCTGGTTCTCAGGACCATCTTAGCATATCCATTTTGTATTTATTATACAATGAGGCGGATAAAGCGTCAATAAAATTAAAATTTCTTATTGACACTGTGTCAGAATAGGTGTAAGATAACTATATTGACACCATGTCAGAATAGCATATGTTATAAATCAAAAAAGAAAGCAGGAAACAAAATGCCTAAAAGTTCGGCCGAACGGACAAACGCGAGAAAAGAAGAGATCATTTCCGCCGCAGAATCTTTGTATCAGAAAAAAGGATTTAAGGACATCACGATACAGGACATTGCCAGAGAAACCTCGTTCACTCGCACTTCGATCTACAATTATTTTGAAACAAAAGAAGAAATTTTCATGGCTCTATTACAAAAAGAATACGAAAGATGGGTAGAAGAACTGGATACCGTGATCAAAACACATACAGAAATGGGAAGGGACGATGTCGCGGACGTGCTGGCTGTCTCACTGGAAAACCGGAAACTCCTTCTGAAACTAATGAGCATGAACCACTTTGATATGGAAGAGAACAGCCGGCTCGAACGGCTGGTGGAATTCAAAGTGTCCTATGGCGCATCCATAAAAGCAGTAGGCCGTCTGCTGCAAAAATTCTGCACGGATATGTCTGACGGAGACCGGCAGGATTTTATCTATTCCTTTTTCCCATTTGTATACGGTATTTTCCCCTATACCCGGGTTACGGAAAAACAAAAGACGGCAATGGAAAAAGCAGATGTCGGATTTACGTATATGTCCATTTATCAGATGGCTTATACCTGCACCAGAAAATTACTTTCGAAAAACTAGAACATTCGTAAAGGCTCAAAACATGAATACACAAACAGATACAAAAATCGTGCAAACCGCAGGCCGGGACAGCCTTGGTACATTTGCGCCGATGTTCGCGCATCTGAATGACGATGTGCTGTTCGGAGAGGTTTGGAATGAAAATGTTATTACGTTAAAAACCAAATGTATCATAACTGTCGTATCACTCATGGCATCCGGCGTCACGGACTCCTCTCTTACGTACCATCTGGAGAATGCCAGGGCGCACGGTGTGACAAAAGAAGAAATCGCGGCGATCATCACCCATGTGACAATGTACGTCGGGTGGCCAAAAGGATGGGCGGTATTCCGTCTGGCAAAAGATGTATGGAACGAGAAAGAACCGACCGATGCCGATACGGCTGAACTCAATACGGTCATGACCGAAAAAGAACAATATCAGAACAGTATCTTTTTCCCGATCGGTGATACCAACGATGCTTATGCCGCGTATTTTACCGGACAGAGCTATCTGGCACCCATCAGCACCGAACAGGTTCCCGTTTTCCATGTGACATTTGAACCAGGATGCCGTAATCACTGGCATATCCATCACGCAAAAAGCGGCGGCGGACAGATGTTACTCTGCGTCGGCGGACGCGGAACCTATCAGGAATGGGGCAAAGATGCAGTAGAAATGACGCAGGGGAGCGTCATTAACATTCCGGCAGGTGTAAAGCACTGGCACGGTGCCGCTCCTGATTCATGGTTTTCGCATCTTGCCATAGAGGTTCCCGGAACGGAGACGGAAACGGAGTGGTGCGAGCCGGTTTCAGCGGAAGAATATAAGTAACGTAGTTTCACGCAAAATGAAGAACGCAAAAGAAGCGTTCTTCATGAAAAGGTTTAGGCGTGCGCAAATGGAGGAAAAATATGAAACATAAAAAACAAATTTATTGGATCAGTCTCGCGCTGGCTTTTGCCCTGATCGCAGGACTGGCATTTCCAGCAGCAAATGTGAACGCAGCTAAAAAAACAAAAGAAAAGAAAGATCAGAAAGTATTAGTCGTATACTTCTCAGCAACCGGAACGACCAAAGGCGCAGCTAAGAAGATAAAAAAAGCGACAAACGGCAAACTGTTTCAGATCAAGGCGGCAGATCCGTATACCGACGAGGATCTGAGCTATGACAATGACGACTGCAGGGCGAATACGGAGCAAAAGGATGGCAGCATCCGTCCGAAAATGAAAGGAAGCGTAAAAAACATACAGGATTACGATGTCATCTTCCTCGGTTATCCGATCTGGTGGGGAAAAGAGCCTATGATCATCCGCACCTTTTTGGAATCCCACCATGTAAAAGGCAAAAAAATCGTACCGTTCTGCACGAGCGGCGGCAGCGGGATCTCCGGCAGTATGAAGGGGATCAGGACAGCGGCAAAAGGTGCCAAAGTGGTAAAAGGTAAAGACTTAACAGACGCTTCCCGTAAAAGCGTGAAAAGCTGGGCACTGGGAAAAGTGAAATAACTACTAGATAATAACAAGAGCAGGAAATCCGTAAGATTTCCTGCTCTTGTTATTATCTATTCCCTGTGAGGATCTACCTCCATCAAAGTCTTACCTTCTCCAGATTCCAAATATCCTTCGCGTATTCCTCGATCGTACGGTCGGAGGAGAATTTGCCACTCTTTGCCACGTTCAGCATAGCCATCTTTGCCCACGCCTGCCTGTCACGGTATGCCGCATCCACCGCTTTCTGCGCTTCGGCATACGAACGGAAATCTTTGAGGATAAAATACTGGTCGGCCCGCTCATATCCGTTCGAATCCAGTAACGACGAGTACAATTCATGGAACAGTTCTGGATTTCCGCCAGAGTACGTGCCGTCGATCAGCTGGTCCACGACCTTCCCCACCTCACGGTCTGCCTCGTAGATCTCTCTCGGCCTGTACTGGTTGTTATGCTCAAAATCAATGACTTCCTGGGAGGACAGACCGAAAATGAATGCATTTTCCTCTCCCACTTCCTCTACGATCTCCACATTGGCCCCGTCCATCGTGCCAAGCGTCGGCGCGCCGTTCAGCATAAATTTCATATTGCCGGTACCTGACGCTTCTTTGCTTGCCGTGGAAATCTGCTCGGAGACATCCGCAGCCGCGAAAATGATCTCCGCATTGCTGACACGGTAGTTTTCGATAAATACCACTTTGATCTTACCCTGGATCGACTTGTCGTTATTTACGACCTCGCCCACACTGTTGATCAGCTTGATGATCGCCTTGGCGCGGCGGTATCCCGCAGATGCTTTCGCCCCGAAGATAAATGTGCGCGGCACCATATCCAGATCCGGATTTTCCTTCAACTGATTGTATAAATACATCACATGCAGGATATTGAGAAGCTGGCGTTTGTACTCGTGGAGCCGCTTCACCTGAACGTCAAAGATCGAATTCGGATCTATGTCCACGCCGTTATGCTTCTTAATGTACTTCGCCAAACGAACTTTATTCTGGTATTTGATATCCATAAACTCCTTCTGTGCGACTGCGTCGTCTGCATAAGGTGTCAGACGGCCGATCTGGGACAGATCGGTGATCCAGCCCTGGCCGATCTTATTCGTCACCCATTTCGCCAGCAATGGATTTCCGTGAAGAAGGAAACGTCTCTGGGTAATACCATTTGTCTTATTATTAAACTTCTCCGGCATCATCTCATAAAAATCTTTGAGTTCCTGATTCTTGAGGATCTCCGTGTGGAGCTTCGCCACACCGTTCACGGAAAAACCGGCAGCGATCGCTAAATGCGCCATCTTCACCTGTCCGTCATAAATGATCGCCATTTTTTTCACCTTTTCGAAATTACCTGGATACTGCTCGGCAATCGCATTTTGGAAGCGGCGGTTGATCTCCTCGGTGATCTGATAAATCCTCGGCAGAAGTCTGGAGAACAGGTCAATCGGCCATTTTTCCAAAGCTTCCGACATGATCGTATGGTTTGTATACGCGCATGTCTTTGTCGTGATCGCCCACGCATCATCCCACTCCAAAAGATATTCGTCTAACAAAATACGCATGAGCTCCGGCACGGTCACGGTCGGGTGCGTGTCATTGAGCTGGAAACATACTTTTTCTGGCAATCCATGAATATCGTCGTGTTTTTCCATATATTTGGCAACCGCGCGCTGCACACTGGCCGAAACGAAGAAATACTGCTGTTTCAAACGAAGTTCCTTACCGGCAATATGATTGTCATTCGGATACAGCACTTCACAGATCGTACGGGCAAGATTCTGCTGCTCAACCGCCTTCTGATAATCTCCCTTGTCAAATGAATCGAGGTTAAACGTATTGATCGCCTCTGCGTCCCAAATACGAAGCGTATTGACGATCCGGTTTCCATATCCGACAACCGGAATATCATACGGTACTGCTTTTACCGACTGATAATTTTCCTGGACATAACAGTCTTTTCCATCTTTGTCTTTGCGAACTGCTACATAGCCGCCAAACTTAACTTCCATCGAATATTCCGGACGCTTCATCTCAAATGGGTTGCCTTGCTCCAGCCAGTCATCGGGCGCTTCCACCTGGAACCCGTTCTCGATCTTCTGCATGAACATTCCATATTTATAGCGGATCCCACAGCCATATGCCGGGTAACCGAGTGTCGAAAGTGACTCCAGAAAGCAGGCAGCCAAACGTCCTAATCCGCCGTTTCCAAGCGCGGCATCCGGCTCCTGATCCTCAATGACATCAAGGTCCACGCCGAGTTCTTCTAACACCTCGCGGACAACCTTGTCACGCTTGAGATTGATGATCATATTTCCCAAGGCACGGCCCATCAGGAATTCCATCGAAAGGTAGTAAACTGTTTTTACATCCTTTTCCTCATACTGCTTGTGTGTCTCCATCCAGTCGTCCACGACAATGTCTTTTACTGCGTAAGCTACCGCCTGAAAAATCTGCTGATCCGTCGCTTTTTCAATCGGCTTGCGGAATAACAGCTTCATATAATTTTCAATGTCGCTTTTCAACTGTGCCTTTCTACTACTTTCTGCCAAAATATTCATTGGATCTTCCTCTCTTTCCCTTTTCATTTTTCCTTATTTCAAATGTCTGGACAGCTTCTTTTAAAAAGAAAGCCTCGACATGGTCAAACCAAAGGTAACGTCTTCACCATTGATGTTCCACTCAGCCGTATGCCCCTGCATACCGCCGATGATGATGCGCTCGGCAAGTACTTCACTCTTGATCTGTTCCGCATTCCGAATGATGATATCCGTCAGCTTGTCACTGCCGACCTCATATATCTCGATCGTATCCGTGACCTCAAACCCGGAATCCTTGCGCATCGTCTGGATCTTACTGATGATCTCGCGCACAAACCCCTCCTCGATCAGTTCCCCGGTAAGGTTCGTATCAAGCACAACCGTAATCCCCCTGTCTTCCTGCGAGACATATCCTTCCATCTGGGCAGCTTCGATCAAGAGGTCATCCTTTGCCAAAACTTCTTGTGTCCCCTCCACCGTCAGGGTGATCTCACCGTTTGCCTGTAACTCATCCATCGCGGCATTGCCGTCCAGTCCGGCAAGTACCTCTTTGAGCGCGCCCAGCCGGCTTCCAAACCGTTTGCCAAGCGTCCTTAGCTGCGGCTTAAACGCGTACGTCGTAAATTCCCTCACGTCTTTTGTAAAGACGACTTCTTTTACATTCAGCTCTTCCGCAATGATATCTTTGTAGAAGTCAGCCAGCTCCTCTTCCTTATCCGCCTTCACATACATCTTTCCGATCGGCTGGCGGTTTTTGATATTCGCCTCATTCCGGCAGGCACGGCCTAACACGACGATCTGCAGCAGTTCATCCATCTGAGCTTCCAGTTCCTGATCGATGTAGTTTTCGTCCGCTCTCGGATAATCACACAAATGGATGCTTTCCGGCGCGCTCTTGTCCGACCGTCTCACGAGATTCTGATAGATGCTCTCCGCCATAAACGGGATCATCGGCGCGGCCGCCTTCGCAATCGTCACAAGCGCCGTATACAATGTCATATAGGCATTGATCTTATCCTGTTCCATACCGCCCGCCCAAAAACGTTCACGGCACCGGCGGACATACCAGTTACTCATATCATCGACAAAATCCTGCAGCGCCCTCGCCGCTTCGGGGATACGGTAATTCCCAAGATGGCCGTCGACCTCCCCGACCACGGTATTCAGCTTACTGAGAAGCCATTTATCCATCATGCCGTGGCTCGGCTCCGCCTCATTGATCTTGTCATAGTCCAGTTTATATTTTGACGCGTCAAAATTATCGATATTTGCGTAAAGCACGAAAAATGCGTAGGTGTTCCACAACGTTCCCATAAATTTGCGCTGTCCCTCGACCACGACCTTCGAATGGAACCGGTTTGGCAGCCAGGGAGCGGAATTGATATAGAAATACCAGCGGATGGCATCGGCGCCATACTGGGCAAGCGCCTCCATCGGATCGACAGCGTTTCCTTTGCTCTTCGACATCTTCTGTCCATCCTCATCCAAAACGAGGCCGAGGACAATGACATTCTCATACGGCGCCTTATCAAATAACAGCGTCGACTCTGCCAGCAGGGAGTAGAACCATCCCCTCGTCTGATCGACAGCCTCTGAGATAAACTGCGCCGGAAACTGTTTCTCGAACAATTCTTTATTCTCAAACGGATAATGGTGCTGCGCAAACGGCATAGCCCCGGAATCAAACCAGCAGTCGATCACTTCCGGCACGCGGTGCATTTCCTTTCCGCAATGCGGGCATTTGATCGTGACTTCGTCGATATACGGGCGGTGCAGTTCAACGTTCTTCGCCGCCTCGTTTCCGCTCATTTTTGCCAGTTCCTCACGGCTGCCGATGCACTCCATATGGCCACAGCCACATTCCCATATGTTCAGCGGCGTACCCCAGTAACGGTTTCTCGAGACGCCCCAGTCCTGTATATTTTCGAGCCAGTCGCCAAAACGCCCCGTCCCGATGCTTTCAGGAATCCAGTGGATCGTTTTATTATTGCGGATCAGCTGTTCTTTTACCTCGGTCATCTTGATGAACCATGACTCCCTCGCGTAATAGATCAGCGGCGTATCACAGCGCCAGCAGAACGGATAATCATGTTCAAACTTCGGCGCCCCGAACAAAAGTCCCTTCTTTTCCAAATCCTGCAATATCGGCATGTCCGCGTCCTTCACAAACATACCGGCGTAGTCTGTCTCCTCGGTCATCTCACCTTTGCCGTCCACGAGCTGCACAAACGGCAGGTCATATTTGCGCCCTACGGCAGCGTCGTCCTCACCAAAGGCCGGCGCGATATGAACGATACCGGTACCATCCGTCATCGTGACATATCTGTCACAAGTGATATAATACCCTTTTTTGTGCTGTTTCTCACATATATCGAGGGCAAAATCAAACAGTGGCTCATATTCTTTCCCCTCGAGATCCGTTCCCTTGTACGTCTCCAGCACTTCGTACGCCTTCTCGTCTGCCGCCTCACCGTCCCCGGCAAGTCCGCCAAGTACCTGCTCCAAAAGCGCCTCTGCCATATAATACGTATAGCCGTCCTTCGCTTTTACCTTGCAGTATGTCTCATCCGGATTTACACAGAGAGCGACATTACTCGGAAGCGTCCACGGCGTCGTCGTCCATGCTAAAAAGAACGCGTCTTCCCCGGAAACCCGGAACCGTACGATCGCAGAGCGCTCCTTCACTGCTTTATACCCCTGCGCTACCTCGTGGGACGAGAGCGGCGTACCGCATCTCGGACAGTAGGGAACGATCTTAAATCCTTTATACAAAAGCTTTTTATTCCATATTTCCTTGAGCGCCCACCACTCCGACTCGATAAAATCGTCATGGTACGTGACATACGGCTCTTCCATATCGGCCCAGAACCCGACGGAACCTGAGAAGTCTTCCCACATTCCTTTATATTTCCACACGGATTCCTTGCATTTGGAGATGAACGGATCCAGCCCGTACTCCTCGATCTGTTCCTTCCCATCCAAACCGAGAAGTTTCTCCACCTCCAGCTCGACCGGAAGACCATGTGTATCCCAGCCAGCTTTCCTCGGTACCTGATACCCCTTCATCGTGCGGTATCTCGGTATCATGTCTTTTATGGCACGGGTGAGCATATGTCCGATATGCGGTTTCCCATTTGCCGTGGGCGGCCCGTCATAAAACGTGTATGTAGGGCACCCTTTTCGCTGCTCAATACTCTTTTTGAATATATCATTCTCTTCCCAAAATTTTTCTATCTCTTTTTCCCTGTCGACAAAATTCAGGTCTTTCGAAACTTTCTCGTACATATTTACCTCATTTCCGCGCTGTTTTTGCGCACTCTACACGGTTTTATTCAGTATACTCCTTTAAGAGCTCCGGGTCAAGTTTGATCCGGTTATCCATTGTTTTCATGATATCAACCAGTTCCAGACTTTCACCCTCCTTCTCATTTGACAGATCATACAGCTTGTTGTCCTGAAAACTCAAAACCCACGGCTTAAAAATATCTGACTCATTTTCAATGATCACAAGTCCCTTCACATGTCCGGTAAGTTCGACACACACACCCGGATAGAGGACGTTGATCCCCTTTGTAAGCGCCTGTACCACTTCCGGATCGTATTGATCAGACTGCTCCATCAAGAGACGGAGCGCTTTCACTTCGCTCGTCGGCTCCTCATAGGATTTCATAGCAGTCAGCCGGTCATAGGCATCCGCCACGTATAAGATCGTCGCGCCTGAATTCGCGCGAGCCGCTTCCTTTGCCTCTTTAGACGCATTTTCTGAACAGAGCGCCTGCATATGCTCGACCATCAGGACAACATTTTCCTCCATATCCGCATGGCTTTTCAAAATCTCCCGTGTATTGACCCGGACAAGCTCGCTCTTATCCTGATCCTCCTCGGAATTTATCGACTGTTTCACTTTCACCCCACCGCACTCATGAAGGAGACCTGCTTTTACGATCGAGTTGATCCTCCCGAGCGGCAAATTCATTTTTCCGGCAATGATCGCCGCCAAAAGCGCCACGTTGATGCTGTGCTTGTACACAAAGTCATCACTGCTGCGCAGACTCTGTACAAAGTTGATCTTCGGCGAATGATTCGCATAATTTTTCAAAATGAGACTGCACAGCCAGTCAAGCCCTTTGTCCTTCTTCCCGGACGCGATCAGGTCCAGATCCTCGCGGATGCTGAAAACTGCCATCGTCTGAAACCGTTCAAAATTAATATCATCTTCTGTCATCGGCGGAACAGGCTCTGCCGGCTCCAATATATACAATCCCATCAATCCAAAATTACGTATGCCGTAAATCGCCTGCATCGTCAGTTTCGTATCACGGTCATAAAGCAATACACCATTTTTATTATAAATCGGTTTCCCCAGACGCATACCCGGCCTGAGTTCATCAACTTTTACAAAAAGCATTTTCTTTTCTCCTTTCACTTTTTAGACACACTTATACACTACTATAATAATAACAGCTATAAGAAAATAATACAATAAATAAATTATGTTTTTGTAAAATTTGAACTGAATTTTGGAGGTATTTTATGAAAAAAAGACTATTTTCACTAACTTTGGCGGTCCTGTTCCTCTTTTGCAGCCTTTATCCGAACGAATCTATTTTGGCGGAGGAATCCATTCTAGCCGAGCGGCGCCAAGCAGACAGCCGTTCATCTGATGGGAATACTACAGATGAAGAATACGTGGAGGGCTCTGTTCTTGTTACGCTCGCCGCGCCGAAAAGGACTTCGTTGACAAAAAAAGGCACCGCCTCGTTTGACCCGCAGATTTCGATCGAGGAATCCTTTGATTTTGGCGACGCGGATATGCTCGCCTCCACGGAGGCACAGCAGGAGTTCCTCTCGGATAAGACATTGTACATATCAGAAGTATCCTCTGACGTTTATTCGACGCAGGATCTCATACAGAAACTAGAAGATAACGCCTATGTCCTTCAGGTCGAACCGGATTATGAACAGCATTTGAATTCGGTCTTAGATGACCCTTATCATAAAGAACAGTGGCATCTGGACGGAGACGGCACCTTTTCCGGCTCAAGCTCTGGAATCTCTTTTTCCTCTGCACAGGGAAAAACAAAGTCCGGCGCGCCTGTCATAGCGGTCATGGATACGGGGATCGACTACGAACACGAAGATCTCGCCGGACATATGTGGGAAAATACCGATGTTACCCTGCCGGGAATCCACGGGTATGACTTCACCAACGATACCCCGGACTGCCGGGATCCCCAAGGCCACGGCACGCACTGTGCCGGTACGATCGCTGCCGTCTCGGACAATGGAAAGGGGATCACCGGAATTTCAGACGCAAAACTCATGGCTCTGAAAATCTTTGACGATAACGGGAAGACGAGTAACTCCATTATCATAAAGGCGATGAACTATATCATCCAGGCTAAAACCGCCGGTGTAAATATCGTGGGCGTAAACTGCTCCTGGGGCGGCGGAAGCTCCGGCTCCGTGCTGCCCGCCCTTGTCGAGCGCCTCGGACAGATGGGCGTCCTCTTTCTCTTTGCTTCTGGAAACGAGGGGACGAACCACGACCGGACATATCCGTTTACTTGTCCTTACGACCTGTATGCGGGCAGCTATTCACAAAACCGCAATTACATCATCACAACGGGTTCTTCCGACATCAACGACACGCCTTCTGATTTTTCCGATTATGGAAAAAAGGATGTCGACTTGTTTGCCCCCGGCGAAAATATTTTATCCACCTATCCAGAAGATGTTTATTTCCCGGGTATATATCCGGCTGAGATAGAAACCCAGATGACCTCCTCGTTCCTGTCATTTGACGACGATACGGAAACTGGCGGGATCTATACGGATGGGGATCTCGGATTGTCTTCAGATATAAAATCGACGATTTCGTTTGAGCGCTCTTTCGACTTCCGCTCCCAGCCTGACTCGGGCAGCCTTACATGGACCGTTGATTTTGGTGATCCCAAGCTGCTAGACAAAAAATTGACTTACTTATATTTAGACGTAACCGACAAAAACCCCGACATTACCGATACCTACTATGTTTCCATGCTATTCGGGACTACGGACCCAGACGGCTTATTTTCATGGGATCATATCGTGAAACGTTCCGAAGGCCCTGGGAAAAGCGAAACCAACCGATTTTATACGGCGCCGGACGGACGTGTATATTTCAAAATACTGGGATTGGAAGTTGACGGGATGGTGACCGAAACACGGACATATTCCTTTGATGACATCGGGATTTCCGTGGCAGATCCAGATGTCTCCCTGTTCGGGAAATACGATACCGCATCCGGCACTTCGATGGCGGCACCGATGGTTGCCGGAGCGGTCGGGCTTCTTGCTGAGATCTATCCGGGGGACAGCGCCGCGGACCGCAGAAACCGTCTGCTCACCTGTACGCGATATACGCCGCAGACTGCTGATAAGTGCGCCACAGGCGGAGTCCTTGACATGCGCAATATGGATGCCTATGTGCCAGCTGTTGACAATCCGGTTTCTTCCGCGCCTCCTTCTACCCCGGCGCCGTCGCAGGCTCCACAGACCGTTTCGAAAAAAGTACTAGTTAAGAAGGTTACGATAAAAGGTTCTAAAAAAGCATTAAAGGCAGGGAAAAAGAGAAAACTAAAAGCGGTTCTCACACCGGGGAACGCGACGAAAAAGAAAGTGAAATGGAGTTCATCCAAAAAAAAATGGGCTACGGTTTCAGCGAAAGGGGTTGTCACCGCGAAGAAAAAAGGGCGGGGACATACGGTGAAGATTACCGCGACGGCGACGGATGGGAGCAGGAAGAAGGGGGTGTTTAGGATACGGATTAAGAAGTGAGGGGGGAGAGAACGGTCTGATTTTTTTGGGGGTGGGTGCATATACTAGATGGAGAGGGGTGGGGAGTTTGTGAGGGGAAAGTTTGGTTGAAAGAGAGGGGAAATGTGTTGAGTCGGTTGAGGGGTACGGTCCAATGGTTTGTTCGGAGATTTAGTGAAAATACGTTGTCGGTACATGCGGCGCATGTGGTGTTTTTCGTTATGGTTTCTTTTTTCCCGTTTGTTATGTTCTTTTTTACGCTGCTGAAGTATACGCCGTTGACGGAAGATAATATTATTCTGCTCCTTGAGGCGGTTGTGCCGGAGGGGATCAGTGAGATTTTGGCAGCTTGGATCCGGGAGGCTTATCATCAGTCGTCGGGGACGATCATTTCGATCACGGTTATTACGACGCTTTGGTCGGGGTCAAAGGGGTTTATGGGGATCACGTATGGACTGGATAAGATCTATCGGGTGAAAAACCAGCGGAACTGGCTGGTCAACCGGATTTCTTCACTTTTGTATACGCTTGCTTTTGCAGGTATTTTACTACTCTCGCTGATCGTTCTCGTTTATGGAAATAAGATCCTGCTGGCGGTCGATTCATTCTTTTCGATCGAAGCGCCGCTGTTTATCGGGATATTTTCCCTGCGGTCGATCTTGGGGTTTGGTATCTTTTTTCTGTTCTTTTTACTTTTGTATATGTTTATTCCAGACCGGAAACCGAATGTAAAAGAAGAGGTTCCCGGAGCTTTATTTACGGCGGTTTTATGGATCCTGTTCAGTTACCTGTTCTCCATTTATGTGGATTACTTCTCAAACTTTTCATCGGTTTACGGCAGTCTGACTTATATCGTTTTATTTATGCTCTGGATGTATATATGTATGGATATTTTATTCTTTGGGGCGCTCGTGAACCGCTATCTCAGTGAGGGCAATGTCTTTTTTCAGAGGAAGGGCCGGATCTCGACCCCCTCGAAATAGTATTTTATGATCTCTTCGTGATTTTTTCCGGCCTGGGCCAGTTCATTGGCCCCTGTCTGGCTCATTCCCGTACCGTGTCCGAAACCGCCGCCGCGGACGACGTAAGCGCTTCCGGTTTTGTCTAGGACGAAAAACCCACTCGGCAGCATGTTCATACCAGACACATTCGTTCCGTCGTTCTTTGTTATGATCGCGTTTTCATTGAACAGAAGAAGGCGGATATTGTATTCCGTGCGCACTTTTACGGTCTTTTCCGTGCCGACGATGAGCGCTGTTTTGACTACGCCGCCGCTGCCGCGCTTTTTGATGCGCACCCGCTTCAGTTTTCCAATGCTTCCGATCTGCTCGCTCGCATACGTGCCATCCGCCTGAAGTACCTGTATATTCTCACCGGATGCCTGGCAGCGGCTTCCTATCTTCTCATTGATGTTGTTTTCCATATCCCCGATGGAAATCGTCGTGCGCCAGCGGTACCACGGCTGCACTTTTTCCAGGACATTGCGGTCTTCGTCCAAAAATTTGCGGAAAAGATCTTCGTTGCCAAATGTATCCGACACCAGTTTGGCCCGCTCTTCCGCGTTTTCATCGGTTGGCGGTTCCTGCAGCTTTCCGCAAAGATAAGGGATCTTTTCACTGCTGAATCCGACGTCCTGTACGGATGCCGTCACTCCGCACGATGTGGAAAAGAAATACGTTGAGGCGATCGTTCCATCCTGATAGGCGAGCATTCCTTTCGTCTCATCCACCGCCTGGTTACACCGCTCATCTTCACGCGTATTGTTGTAAACCTGATACGAAACACTGTCGTCCACATGAGCGCCAAGCTCCTTTAAGCGGTTGTTTTTAATGTGTTTTGCCGCATAGCTTCTGGCACAGACTGCTTGTGCCTTCAGGGCTTCTTTCGCATATTCAGCCGGCATCTCACTGGGGATCACTCCATACAGATATTCCTCCATCAAAAGCTCGTTGATCAGGTTCAATCCCGACTCCGCCTTAACAACCTCTAACGTCCCTCTATACAATGGTTTGCCACAGCTGCGGTTGATCGAGGAAACCTCTATGCGTCCGCCCTCTTCACTGCGGATACTCACCCTTTTTTCTTTCATGGAATCGGGCGTAAAGGACACTTCCTCACCGGGCTGTACTTCCGTCTCCTGCTTTCCACGCTTTACATAGATTTTTTTCGTCCCCCGCAGTTTCACCTCCGCATGCTCATACGCGGCGTATCCATCCGTCTTGATGATCACACGAATCAAGCCGTTTGTCCCTAGTTCACCCGCGGATCCCTGCGGGTTCCCATTCCCGTTCGGGGACGTTGTCTCCGAGAAGATCGGGACTTCCCCCGGCATCGTTTCAGACGCAGCCACCTTTTCTTCCGGCAGTAATATACCGCAGATCTTTCCCTCTGCCACCGCAAACCGCGCGTCCACCTGACCGACAAAAACATGGTCGCGGGAGGAAGCTGCAATCTCCGTTCCGACCGAGAAGCAGCCGGGATTTTCAGCAAGCGGGATTTGTCCATAATTTTCTAAATCTAAAAAGGTCTCTCCGACGGCAAGGACTTTGCCGGCTATGATCTCCGGCTTGCACACAAGCTTTTTTACCTGCTGCCGTTCAATTTTGATATCCGCCATCCCCTTGTATGCCGTTTCCTCCAGATCGGATTTTACCGCAAACTCCAATTTCCCTTCCTGCGAATATACCGTCAGCCTGTCGCCCTTTTCTTTCACGACATACACATTTGCCAGTTCCATATTACCTGTTATATCCTGTTCATCTCTCCATGACTGGTACAGCCACATTGCCGCTGCCACACAAACCGCTGCCACCAGGACCAGAAAGAATGTCTTCCCTCTCTTCACAAAAAACAGCCTCCCTTGCACAAGTCCAAAGTTGTTGTCCTTTAACCTTATGCAAGACAGGCTGTAGTTATGCCTCGGATCAATCCTCCATGATGTCCACATTTTCCCCGCGCAGTATTTTATTGATGTTGCGCACCGCACACATTTTTCCACACATCGTACACGTATCTTCCCGTTCCGGCGTACTTTCCGAGCGGTAACGGCGGGCTTTTTCCGGATCAATGGCGAGCTCGAACTGCTTTTCCCAATCGAGGTTCCGCCTCGCCTCACTCATCTCATAATCCCAGTCTTTCGCCCCCGGGATCCCCTTCGCCACATCGGCGGCATGCGCCGCGATCTTTGACGCGACGATACCCTCTTTCACGTCCTCCACAGTCGGAAGGCGTAGATGTTCCGCCGGCGTCACATAGCAGAGGAATGAAGCCCCGTATGTAGCAGCGATCGCCCCGCCGATCGCGCTCGTAATGTGGTCGTATCCAGGTGCCACATCGGTAACGAGAGGGCCCAGTACGTAGAACGGCGCCCCTTTGCATACGGTCTGCTCGATCTCCATATTGGCGCGGATCTGGTCGAGCGGCATATGTCCCGGCCCCTCAATCATCACCTGCACATTGTGTTTCCACGCGCGCGCCGTCAGTTCCCCAAGAGCGACCAGCTCGGAAATCTGGGAAATGTCGCCGGCATCCTCGATGCTTCCCGGGCGGCAGGCGTCCCCGAGACTGATCGTCACGTCATATTGTTCACATATGTCTAGAAGTTCATCATAGCGCTCGTAAAATGGGTTTTCGTTTCCGGTCAGTTCCATCCAGGCAAAGATGATGGATCCGCCCCTCGAAACGATATTTGTATGACGGAGGTTTTGTTTAAACCGCTCCGCCGTCCCCCGGTTGATCCCACAGTGGATCGTCATAAAATCGACACCGTCCTCGGCGTGCATCTTTACGACATCCATCCACTCATCCGATGTAATATCCTTTAACGCTTTATTGTAATAGACAACCGCATCATAGATCGGCACCGTACCGATCACAGCCGGACACTCGGCAGTCAGCTTTCTCCTGAATTTCCGGGTGTCTCCATACGAACTGAGATCCATGATCGCCTCGGCTCCCATATCCACAGCCGTTTTTACTTTCTCCATCTCCACATCCAGGTCAAGGCAGTCGCGGCTCGTTCCCAGATTGACATTGATCTTCGTCCGAAGCCTGTTCCCAATCCCATATGGTTTCAGGCACTTATGGTTCTTATTGGCCGGAATCGCGATCTGGCCCTTCGCCACCAGATCCATCAACGTTTCCTGATCCATTTTTTCATATTCACAAACCTGCTTCATCGCATCCGTGAAAATTCCTTTTCTCGCGGCATCCATCTGCGTCGTATAATCCATCAATGCTTTCCTCCGTTTTCCTTCATCTATTGTCATTGTACTAGAAACAAATATCTTTGTCAAACATTATCCGCTCTCGCCTTTTCCCTCAGCTGCAAAACAACGAGTGCGAGCGCCGCCAAAACCCCGAGCATGCTCACGGCCATTCCCGCCTCTTTTCGCGGATACCTGATCGCGATCTCTGTATCTTTCTCCTTTACAAAAAGCAGATTGTTTTCCTGCCACAGTTGTGACTCTGACTCAAAATTGTCCTGAAATGCCAGCGTCGTGTTCACATTTTCCTCCTCGGAATGGATATGGATCTCTGTCTTGTCGAACGAGATCTGCATCGGAACGATCTCCCGTTTTGGCAGTACGCCGCGCTCGATACCAAGCACCTCATCCATCACATGGAACACCGCGGTGTCCTCCGTCTCGATCGCATGGTACATGACATTCAGTCCGAGAAAATAAATGTTCGGATCCGTCGCGTTTTTCCCGAGCCATGTCAGCTCCTGCCCGTGATATTGCATCGCCCCGAGCACATGGGTGACCTCCCCGATATAACCTGTAAACCACTCCGCGTATTCATCTGGAAAATCTTTTGTTAAAATCTCACTTTGGCCGTACATCAGCGAAGAATACCTATCCTGGATCGTAACCGGCTGCGACGTGACACCGAGAAATGCTTTTTGTTTCGTCGCGCGGTCTTCCTGGACATGCGTCACATCGACGACCACTCTCGTCCCCGATGCCGCCGCGTCCCGCAAGAGCTTCTCCGCCTGCCGTCTGTCGTGATAGAATACACCGCTGAGGAATATCGTGCGGTATTTTTGCAGCTGATCCGGCGTATAATCGTCGATATACTCGGAATCCCCTTCCTGAAACGATGGGTAAAACATCGTCATCAAATTTGCATAACGCCCCATTGCCAGGCCGTCATATTCTGTCTTCACTCCAAACGCATCCGGTGTTTCTTTTTTGAAAATGAACGCGGTATCCGTTTCCTCACAAAGATAAAATCCGCTCCGCTCCCCCCCGGCGAACACTTCTTCTCTCGTATGACCCTTTTTTCCGATCCATTCCTTTTTCAGCAGGACCGTATCATTCCCCAGTTCAACACAGCGGTCAAACAGATAATCATACGCCTCATAATCGACCGACGTATTTAACATCACGATATTCGAAGAAGTCGAAGCCCCCTGCCAGGCCCACCCGAATGTGCTTTTTACCGCGTCGCCTCCGGTACTAAGTCCCCACGACGGATAGGAACCAAACGAGCTCAAATCCATAAGAGCGGTCCGGCCGGCCGTATTTTCTTTTAGTATCTTTACATGCTCGACCGCTGTCTCACTTGCGGGCGTGGCATAGCGGGAAAAATGAAACGACGGAAGACAGTCAATCGTCAAAATAAGAAAAACGACCACACAGTATTTCCGCTTCAACGTCTGCCATTCCATCAGGGAGAACAGAAACAACCCGTACGCGATCGCAGCAAACCGCGACATCCAAAACATGGTACTCAATGGGAGTTTGGATAAAATAGGAAGGAAGGCCGGTGTACTCATGAGCAAAAGCAGTACGAACACGAAATATCCCGCGCGTTTTTTGCGCCCGGCAAGGACGATTCCTGCCACAGACAAAAACAGTACCGAAATCCCATAATAAAACGTATCCGTCACACCGTTAATCCGGTTCATCGGATTTAAAAGTGTCGAAAAATCCGCCATCCAAAGTTCCATCACGCCGATGCCTGCCGCAGAATCCATTTCCATGATCCCGCCGGACAGCGCCGGGATCAGCCAGATTCCCGCCAACATCAGACCAATCCCCATCGCCGCCAGCGTCTTTCCTGCCTTCTTCACATTCTTATTTGAAATGCAGTCAAAGACGAGAAATACAAACACCGCCACACCGAGCATCGCCGTTATCATCACATGGGAGAGAACCATACAGCTCACCGAAAGCATCACACCGATCAGGGAAAATCTCTTATCCCTGCGCAGATAACGCCACATAAAATACATCACATAAGGAATGACGACAGCCGTCATCATACGCGGCGTATTCCCCTCGCAAAAATAGACTCTTATATTTTCGGGCAGAAAAAACCAAAGAACGGCAACCACTGCCGCAAATACCGGCCGCCTCAACTCCCTTCCCCACAAGATCCAGGGGATTCCGCCGGCAATGATCGAAAAAGCCGCGAAATAGCGGTAAGCCATGACAATATCCCCGCCGGATACAAATTCCAGCAGCGCAATGACATAATAAGAAAACGGCGCCCAGTAACGGAACAACTGCGTTCCATTGTACCAGTATTCCGAATAGAGCTGATAATACCTGCCCTCGAGCAGATTTTGATAGGCAATGTCGCCTTTGTACAAATGGCTCCAAATGTCATTACCCGAAGGCTGGAAATCCATCCGGTTTAACACTGCCACCACAAGAACAGCGGACATGACCAACAGGCCAAATCCACCGAGGACAAGCATATTTTGTTTCGCGCGGTCACTGATCCTTTTCACGTTTGATGTCCTCCAAAACCATATCTACGAGCGTATTCATCGAGCGCTCCCTGTCACTTTCTCCCTCATCGGCTATACTGATGACATACGACCGTGACGGCGTCTCACTCATCTCCATCATCAAAAACAGCCACCCCTCAGCCGCCAGGATCTCACTCAGCCGTTCCTTGAAATAGTGGCAGCAGTTCTCCAAGGTCGGGTTCAGCGTGTCAAACGGTTCTACCTCATTCAGGTAACAGTCCTGATACGTGTCCATAAACGCTTCGATCTTCTGCTCGAGCGCATGGAACTGAATAAACTCATCCCTGCCTTTGATCACCCCGAGCGTGATCTCCCACGTATGCGGATGGATCTCGCCAAGTTGTCCATTGATCAGGATCGCGTGTCTGGCATTCAGATAAAACTTGAAACGGTACTGCCTGTATTTATTCATCTCGCACCTCTCCCTTTTGCAAATACTCCTCATAGATCTGTAACGCGCTGTGTGCTTCCATCACTTCATGCGCGGACAGCTCCAGCTTCGTCTGCTCTCCGTCTCCGTTTGACCGTACCCACGTCTCATATTGATCGATGACCGACTGCGCCTTTTCCGGCATTGTCCGGTACATCAGAACGATAAAACACCCTTTTTTCATCTCCCCGACGACATGCGTGCGTCCGAGAAACTGTTTCAATCCCCCGAGAGCGTCAAAAATCTCCTGCCTCGCGTAATACCGGCTCTCCATAGCGATGCTGGCAAACAGGATCTGCATCGGAAACAGCGCTTTATCGTCCGATTTTTTCAGAAAGAGGTGGATCAGATCCGCGTCGTAGAGATTTCCGGGATCCTGCTCCGCCACAGGCTCGTCCTCCCCTTCCTCCTGACTGGCGTTTTTCTCCAATTTCCGGTTCTGCCGCCTCATCGCAGATGACACGGTCTCTAGTTTCCTCTCTGCCCCATTAAATTTCGCCGTCAACCCGATGACCGACATCACGCCCGCCATCATAATGACCGTCCAGAACAGATAGAGGTAGATCTCATGCTGCTGCACCTGTCCCTGCGTGAGCGCGTAAGACTTTGCGGTAATGACGCCGGCCACATACCCATCCGGCCCTTCCGCCATCGTCACAAACGCGTCCTGATTTTCTATCTGCTTCAAAAATACATCCTTGTCCTCCATCCCACGAAGCGTTTCCGTCGTCTGCTCGTCTTTGGCAAACAGTACCGACTCCCCTCTCAGGCAGAATGCCCAGCTGTTCGCCGATACCTCTGCTTTTTCTGAAAACCAGGAACGAACTGCGCTCTCGTCCGCCCCGGCGGATACGATCTGCTCCAACCCGTTTTTCAAAAGCTCCGTATACGCTTGCTGCCTTTCCTCGTACATACGCAGATAACTTTCCCGGTTTCTTTTATTTTCATGGAGAAGAAAACACAGACCCGCCAAAACAGCGATACCGACGAGCACGATCACTGCTTTCATACGGGAATCCGTTCTTTTAAAAAGTCCCGACAACCAGTTCATACCATACCTCATTCCTAATTCTTTTCGTTCACTTCATTTCTCAGCTTTTCGATCCCAGTCCGAAGCCACAAAAAATCCTCTCCCACTTTTTCCTTGAACGACTGCCACTCCTCGTTCAGATTTCTCGTCCGCCACGCCTGCTCACCCTTGATGGCATTTATGATCCCCGCAAAACGGAACCAGAATACCATAAAGTTAAACAGCGGCAAAAAGAAGATCATGTACCATTTCCTCGCGTAGTAGCGCCGCAGGTCTTTAAACTTCGATAAAAAGAGCGTGATCGAAAAATAGAGCAGCAGCGAAGACAGGACATACAAAAAATAGATCATAAACACGGACTGCACGACTAGCTTCATCGGATAATTGATAAATGCCAGGCAGATCAGGGCAAAGTACCAGATCATACGCGGGAACGCAAATGTGTGGTCAAACATGATCAGCCGGATGACAAAACTAGAAAAAAATCCTTTTGCCGGATTCAGGTCTTTGCGCATAAACATATGAACGACTTCCATTTCCCCCCGCTGCCACCGCTGTCTCTGAACATACAGCTTATTCAGGCTCTCGATCGGATCGACAAAAAATACAGCTGAATCACAGAGTACCACTTTTTCTTTCAGATTATCCCGGATCTGAAAGGTGACATGCGTATCCTCACAGATCGTATCCGTATTGTAGAGCTGCG
Organism: uncultured Eubacterium sp.; assembly: GCA_910579145.1. GTDB lineage: Bacteria > Bacillota > Clostridia > Lachnospirales > Lachnospiraceae > Eubacterium_F. The sequence goes on along the minus strand of CAJTTQ010000005.1, from coordinate 41,604 downwards.
TTTTTAAGATCGAGGATTTGCGAAACGCGGAAAAGGCTCCCGACATCGTAAAAATACTGTTAAATTCTGACTGGAAATTCCGCCCGGCCAAAAACGCCTGACAGTACTCAAAAAATTCCATCTTCAGGAACAGCCTACGGAACACGCCTTTGGCGCTGTCGATCCGCTCTGGATTGGTCATGATCGTTCCTGTCACGCAATACACATCCGAGTGGTTCTCAAATTTCTTCACAATATTGCGCAGGGCGGCCGGATGGAGGATACCGTCCGAATCAATGTGCATGATATATTTGCCGGAACTATTGAACAGGGCCAGGTTCAGCGCCTTGGATTTGCCCTGTTTGGAATTCATCCAGTTGATCGTCAGATCAGGGAAGTCTTTCTGGCACTGGCAGAACACTTCAAAACTGTTATCCGTGCTCATATTATTGACGAGCATGATATAGATCATTTTATTATCATAGTCCGAATCGTGGACGGACCGGATACACTCATACAGCGTCTCTGCCGAATTATACACCGGTATGATCAGCGTGATCTCGGGGAGATAGACGAGTTCCTTTTCCTTTCGCTGCACGATCTTTCGCTTCAGTAAAATAAAGAAATTGAAAATAGTCGGAATGATCTCCATCAGAAGCGGGATGATGATCCATGCAACCCAGAAGACCACGGAACTCCGAAACAAATTAACGATTGCTGTCATAGTGGAATGCACCTACCTTCTGCCTGATGATATGTGACTTTGTAAACACAAGAAAATACAGCATGATGGTACATGCGTAAAAGAATATGCGCCCAAACACCGTATGGGCATAAAAATAAATCCCATCTCCAAAAAAGTAGATCAAAAGGCAGATCAGATAAATACGCAAAACGTTTGAGAAAAATATGGCTAAAATCCCGGCGATACTCACGACAATCTTTTCATACAGCCGATAGACCGGGAAAAACCAAAGAAGGGATAAAAACGCTAACGTCTCTATGATGCCCGAACACTCGAAATCAATATACAGAGACAGGCTGTTTCCACCGTTCTGTATAAATAACATTCCTTTTTGGAAATAAGATTCAAAAACTCCGGTCAGCTCTCCCAGCAAACCGGAGACCACTGCGACTGCTTTCTGCATCGGAACGACGAGAACCGGCTCCAGCCATAACAGGCACAGCACAAAAACCCCGACACTTCCCACGAGAAACAGCCAAAAATCCAATTTACACCTTTTTAAAACGGTAACTACATAAACCCATGCAACTGCGAACAGAACAGATAACCAGTTCATCGTACCATTTCCTTTTTCTTTTTATATTTTCGTATTCCTGTGATACCGAGAACCAGAACGAATCCAGCCGCTGCCCCCGCCATCGGCGCCGTGGAAGAACCTGCGCAGATGAGCGCCTCCGCTCCGATATTCGGATTGTAGACAGCGATCGTATCAATGCTGTCCTCCTCGATCTGAAAATAGTCGGCAATGTCTTTCATACGGATGCAAAACTCGATCTCGTCCCCTCTCGTCTCGACCGAATGATCTTTATCATAGACCGTAAATGCCACGGAACTATCGCACGGCGTATAGTATCCGAGAAAAACAGCGAGGTTTGTGTGGGTTCCTTCTGACATTCCTCCGTAGATCGGAACATCCCAGTCGATCGAGCCGTCTTTTCGGACTCCCAGGATCGGGATCGCCGTCTCCTTATCGTTCACACGCAGTACAAATGTATGGAACGACATCTGGCTGCGGTACAGTTTATCCATACTTACGTGTACATACAGAAAATCGCCGTCACTGTAAATATTCCCCTTGTGGATACAATACGCATTATCCGCGCGGTATGTGATATCCGTGACGGGAAAATCCTTCCAGTCATCGTAATAGCCGTCTATCTGTACCTCATCATTTCCTACTTTCCATGTTTCTTTGCTTTTTGCATCGGACATGACAGGAAGACAACACATACCTGCCATCAGACAAACCAATGCCAGCGCCGTTATGCGTCTGATCCTTCCATACATATTACATTCCCCCTTCACAATCCATCATGTTCAAAAGCTTCTTCTTTTGTGCAAGGATATTTTCGATTCCCTGCCTGCTCTCACGGTCAGAGCGCGTATGCAGCATGATCCGGTTTGACACGATATACACACAGAGCGGATTTTCCGAAATCTCAAGCTGATATAACCGAAACCCTCTGTCTTTCATCTGTTTCTTCAAATCCTCGTAGAACACCTCGCCGATGTCTTCAATATTCGTCCCGCTGCCGCTAAACTGCGGCATATCGTTTAGATATCCGCCCTCATACTGGCTCAGGTACTCCCGCACACTGTGATCCATATCGCCAAATAAATGCTGCCCGGCCGTATCAGAAGCGCCGACGTATAAAACAATCTGAAACGTATGGCTGTGTTTCTTTTCATTGTCCAAAAGTGGACGATTATTTGTGTCCGGGCTGTGTTCCGCATTAAAATAATATTTGTGTTTATAGTATTCTAGCACACTGGCTCACCACATTTCAAAGTTTTTCCAGCTTTTCACGAATCGCATGGATGAAATCCTGGCTGTTCAGCACGGTCACGTTTTCCAGACTCGTGATCCGCGCCAGATCTCCCGTCATCTTTCCTTCCTCGATCGTTTTCAGCGTCGCCTGTTCCAGACGGTCTGCAAAGTCCATCAGCTCACGGATGCCGTCCAACTCACCGCGTTTGCGAAGCGCCCCTGTCCAGGCAAAGATCGTCGCTACCGAATTCGTCGATGTCTCCTCCCCGTTCAGGTGTTTATAATAATGGCGCTGTACTGTGCCATGCGCGGCCTCGTACTCATAGGCGCCATCGGGTGACACGAGTACGGAAGTCATCATCCCAAGGGATCCGCATGCGGACGAAACCATATCGCTCATCACATCTCCGTCGTAATTCTTACATGCCCAGATAAAACCGCCGTCTGCCTTCATGACACGCGCTACGGCATCATCAATGAGCGTGTAAAAATACTCGAGGCCTGCCGCCTCAAACTTCTCTTTGTACTCGTTATCATAAATATCCTGAAAAATATCCTTAAATGTATGATCATACTTTTTCGAAATCGTATCCTTTGTCGCAAACCACAGATCCTGTTTAATATCCAGCGCGTAGTTAAAACATGCCCTGGCAAAACTCGAAATGGATTTTTCTGTATTATGGATTCCCTGAATGATGCCCGGGCCGTCAAACTCATGTATCGTTTCCCGGATCTGTGTTCCATCCTCGGCGGTAAAGACCAGTTCCGCTTTTCCTTTCCCCGGCACTTTGATTTCTGTATTCTTATACACATCACCATAGGCGTGGCGCGCAAGCGTGATCGGGGCCGTCCAGTTTTTCACACACGGTTCAATCCCTTTTACCTGGATCGGAGCACGGAACACCGTCCCATCCAGCGCAGCACGAATCGTTCCATTTGGTGATTTCCACATCTCTTTCAGGTCGTACTCCGTCATTCTCGCCGCATTTGGCGTAATCGTCGCGCATTTTACCGCGACGCCGTATTTTTTTGTTGCCTCAGCGGAGTCCATCGTCACCTTGTCGTTCGTCTCATTTCGATAAGCAAGGCCGAGATCATAATATTCTGTCTTTAATTCTATATACGGCAACAAAAGTTCCTCTTTGATCATCTGCCACAAAATACGGGTCATCTCATCGCCGTCCATCTCTACAAGCGGTGTCTTCATCGCAATTTTCGCCATGTCTTCGTCCTCCTCTTATTCCATTTTCATTCACTATCGTCTGCTTCTTTCTTAGTATCTTACCACATTGCTTTCCTTGTTGTCAATCAGAAACCCAAAGCGAGAATGGATGAACCATCCCGGATTTTCGTGATTCTTGGTAATTTTTGCAAAAAAACTCCGCTCCTTACTCCTGTGAGGTACAAGTACAAACTTCCTTCTCACAGGGCAGGGAACGGAGATCAATGGCTGCCAGAGATCTGTTCCATTCAGACCGATATTAGGAGTTCCACTTCACTCCTTTTGGCGCCTTAAACATTTTTTTATAAGCGGCAAGTTTCTTTTTCGGCGCTTTTATCTTTGCTTTTGCCGAAATACCTTTGCACGCGTTTTTTCCTGCTTTTTTCAGCGACGTCGACTGGATCGTTATGCTTTTCAGCTTTTTACAAGATGCAAACGCCTGGCTTCCAATCTCGGTCACATTTTTTCCGATCGTCGCTTTTACCGCCTTTTTACATCCCTTAAACGCTGATTTTCCGATCGCCGTCACACGAAATTTTTCACCTTCGATCGTAACGGTATTCGGAACTTTGATCGATTTCAGTGTCTTCTTTTTCACACCGGTTACTTCAGCCGTCCCTTTTTCTACATTTGTTACCTTATATGTGTAACTTCCGCACGTGTAAGTCTTACCTTTTACCACTTTAGAAACAGGACTCGGAACAGGCGAAGACGGACTATTGGAAGGAACAGGTGTCCCTGCCGGCGCCTGGCTGGCACTCGCCGGAGGCGTATTGGACGGATCCTGACCCGGCGCAGCCGTCGGCGTTACGTCCGGTGTCTGTACCGGAGGCGGATCCTGACCTTCATCTTCATCCGTAACCGTTGCCTCACCAAACTGGAATGCCTCCAGTTCGCAGACGGCTCCGTTTTTCGAAGAACTAAACACGAAATAAAGCGCGTGTTTTCCAGTCAGTGAACTCAATCCTTCCACATCGATCGTCTTTATCACTCCGCCTGGATCATCCGATTCCGATACTTCTATCGTGCCTAACAGTTTCCCGCCATCGCTTTCCCACGGGCGGTCAAGCATGACCTGGATCGTCGCAGGCTTTCCTTTCGGTACTAAGGACACGGCAAGCATATCTTTCGTACGCGTACCCCTTCCCGCGTCAAAGTTAAAGTACTTATAACCAACGATCGAACCGTTTGAGATACGGTACGCGTTACTGCCCGGATTCCACTCGTCGTAATGGGACGCGATCTGCGCGCCGCCTGTTATATAGCAGGCACTTCCTCCCGTCAGCTTTTTATATGGGTTCAGACCGTTGATCTCAAATCCCTGTGACGTTACCTCGGCTTCTTTGATCTCCACCTTACCGTCTTCTGTCACCCGTACATCCACCGGCTCTACTACGCCCTGACGGCGCGTCTGGCTGTTATCAATACAGCGGTGATAGAACACGTACCACTGACCATTTACTTCCAAAATACTTCCATGCGTATTTCCTGTCGTCATGGAAGAGATCACATTGCCGTTCTGATCCGTTTCCCTAGCACGCGCGTCAATGATCGTGCCGCCGTATGTCCACGGCCCCAGCGGTGTATCTGAATACGCATAGGCCAGCGTACAGTTTGATGGTCCCAGTCCAAATTCACCGTTATTTGTTTTACGGCTGTATATGAATACATACTTATCTTCTACTTTTCGTATCGAGGAAGCTTCGAAAAAGCGGAATGTATCACCGGTCTTGCAATTGTCAATGCCGGTGTCTGCTTCCGTGAGGACTTTACATCCTTCTTTTACCGTACACATCGTTTCCGGATCCAGCTCTGCCATCTCCGAAGACTCAAATCCCCAGTATCCATAAACCCTTCCGTCATCATCGACAAAAAGCGCGGCATCGTAGCCAAGAACACCTTCTGTCTCTGTCGTACTGCCCTCTTTCCAGTTACATACCTCAAATGGGCCTTTCGGACTATTCGATTTGGCGATCATATCGTAGCGTCCTGACGAACGGTTATTCGGATACAGGTAGTAGACTTTATTCCCTGCGGCATCTTTCTTCTCCACGACATCCGGCGCGTAGAAAATATCCCCCACTCCGTCAACCTCATGCCGGAAGATCTCGCCCTCGCAGCGCCAGTCATTCAGGTTCTCCGCCGGCGCGGACCACAGGACTAAATTATCTCCGCAGTACTCGGTCTTCCGAATATCATGGGAACCGTAAATATACGCGCGGTACTTTCCCGGGTTATCTGGATCCTCAAACAGCTTCGGTTCCCCGTCTGGAATATGCTCCCAATGCGGCAGATACGGATTCGCCGCTTCTGCCTGCGCACTGTAAAGCAGACTGCTTCCGCAGAAGACAACTGCCAGTGCCGCCAATAACATCCATTTTGTAAACTTACTCATTCTTTTGAACCCCTTTCTTATCCTTTACTGATTCCGAATATCCTCTTCGAGCTTTCCAGCCAGTACAAGAGTCTCTTCCAATGTATTCTGGATCACATTGACATTTTCCAGATGCTCTTTGGCTACGTCATTCGCTTCCTTGATCGAAGTGATGATCGAATATAGATGTTCGGTAATCGTATTCAGCGTAGCTTTGATCTCTGTTGCCGAATTGCCGCTGTCTTTTGCCAATTCGCCCATCTGATCAGCGACAACAGCGAATCCCCGGCCGTTCTCGCCGCTGCGCGCGGCCTCGATCGAAGCATTCAGCGCCAAAATATTCGAACGGGAGGCATTGCTGCTGATCTTATTCACAACTTCAACCGTATTGTGCACATCCCCCTCGACGTTATTGGTCATATCACTCATATCCGCCATCATCTGGGACAGATCGGCAATCCCATCCACGACCGTTTTGATCGAGGAATGGATCATATTCATCGACTCCTGGAATTTCACAGTGACGTCTGCCATCTGCTCTTTCTTTTCCACTGAATGCGTGCAGGTGATACACCCGACTACCTCGTTCCCATCCCGGATCGGTACGAGAATTCCCTCAAACGCTTCTCCCATCACATCTTTGGGAAGATAATTATGTTTTGCCTGCCCGGTACGGATCACGTCGCGAAACGCGCCGCTTGGGTCATGGAATGTGTCGCCTATGTGAAATTTGGGTGTTACATCATCTGGAACAAAATACCCCTCGATCACACCATCGGTATCCATAACCGTAATATACACATCATGCTCAAACAGCTGACTGATCAATGGTACCAGATCTACAATCTTTTCTACTTTTTCATTTGACATTAAAAATACCTCCTGGTTTTTCCAACTCTGTTATTTGAATTTTACTTTGTTGCCGCATCCTCTCGCCCGCAGCAATTTTTTATAAGCTTTCCGTTTGTTCTTCGGCACTTTCATGACCGCTTTCTTATATATACCCTGGAACGCCTTGCTGCCGACTTTTTTGCCAGTAAGGTTTTTCGTCTTTACCGTTATTTTCGCCAATCTGTTACAGTTATAAAATGCCTTTGCCCCGATCTTCGATATATGTTTACCGATCGTAATCTTCTTGAGATTTTTGCAATTTTTAAACGCATTCGCGGCAATCGCTGTCACATTATAAGTAATGCCGCTGATCCTGACCGTATCGGGAATGGAAACCGATGTGGCATTTCGTTTGACCGGTTTCGTATAAGTTACGGTACCACCGCTCTTACCGGCCTTACTTACCGTATAGACTGCTTTTTTGTCAGAAATCCGAGTACCTTTTGCCGGAACACTGACCACCGGCGCCGGTGAAACAGTCGGTACTGGCGCCGGTTTTATCGTTGGCGTATCGAACGGCTTCTGTGTTGGCATATCCGACGGTTTTATGGTCTGTTTCGGTTCATCCGTCGGTTTTATCGTCGGTGCATCAGTCGGTTTTTCTGTTGGCGCGTCTGACGGTTTTTGTGTCGGCGGCTCCGTCGGTGCCGTTGTCCCCACTGTCCCCGGTGTCTCTGTCGGTACGACCTCCGGCTTCTGCGTCGGCGCCAATGTCGGCTGAACCGTCGGAGCAGCCGGCGTTGGAACCGCTGTCGGCACGATGACCGGCGGCGTCACTACCGGCGTTGGTGTCGGCACAACCGTTTTCTTCCCGATCACATAAGAAGAACAATGAGTGATTTCAAACCGGGCAACTCCTCCTGAAACTTTGACGACCGTATCTTTACATAACTCCAGTTTACCAGTATCTTCGTTATAATAATAGAGCTCATACGAACCATCTGGGAACTCATCGCCTACCTTCACGGAAACAGCCGCCGTTCCCGGCAGTGTTCCGCTATGAAAGAAATCAATCACCGTATACGGATCCAGGCCCTCGCTCTCGATCGCCGCCTGTTCTACACTCGAAGTTTCCGAATCGATCGCTGCTCCGAGATCCACAGCGATATCCGAATCACTGATCTTTTCTCCCTCGAATTTCCATTGATATAAAAAATCTCCATATTCATCATCAAACACATACGTAATACTTTTCTCGGTACGTATGATGCGGCTGTAAATGCCCTTTTGCTTTTCCTCTTCCACCTTTGGCTCGGAATCACCGTAGTAGATCAGATCCGTCACAGGCGTTTCTACTTCCGCATCCCCCGGCTTATCCAGCTCTTCCAGGATCGAATCGATATCACAGCTCTCCAGCTTATTATCTGTCACGACCGCCTTTTGAATCGTAAGATCAAACGAAGCCACATAGCCGCCGTCCAGCGAACGGGCAATGATCTTCGTCGTTCCTTCTTTTATCCCGCGCACAACCAGGATACCATCGGTCGTGATCGGAGATACCTCTGCGATCTCCTGATCCTCTACCATCCAGACGACGCCCTGTTCTGATGCGTCCGCGGGAGTAAATACCGGCCTGAAATTCTTGATCTTTCCTTCCGGTACTGTCAGGTCATCTCCCAGTTCAATCCCCTGAACAGGCGTAATATCTGGATCGGCCACGTACTCATCCGTTTCCTCTACGATCCTGGCCGCCAGTCTTCCCATCGAATTTAAGAAATCGCTCTGTACATTTATGAGAATCCCGTCTGTCACCGTCGTCAGTTTCTGGTAGAAACTATAATTCGCCTTTTCTGTTATAACGGAAGTAACAACACCTTTTTCAACCAGTTTGTGCATCAGTTCCTTCATATTTTCCAGTTCATGGGTATTGTCATCTTTATAGGTGGCATCCGTTACGAGGAACGCGAATTTCGCCGCCGCGCTGTTAAATGTCATAACATTCGGCTCGATCAAATTCGCCAGCGCATCCACCGCGGATTCAGGACTGTCACCGCCACCCGAAGCTCCGAGTCTGCCAATCTCTGCTTTCAGCACCTCGACATCATCATTTTCAAACCATATCGATAGATCCGGCGAGTAATGTAAAATGGTCGTATCCTTCCCGTCGTCTTCGATATCTTTATAATCGATCAGCGATATGCGGAGCTTTGCGTTGGTCGCCGCGATCGCATCGACAAACTTCGACAGTCCGTCCCGCACGCTGTTTATGATACCCTGCATGGACCCGGTCGTATCAACGACCAGTGCCACATTGATGTATTTACCGGTCAGGTCCATACCCTCCAGGGAGGCATAGCCAAAATCCTCCGGCTCTTTTCTCGTCGCGGTTATTTCATAGGAACCATTCTTATTTCCATATACCTGTGTTTGAATCACATATGTTTTTCCGGCCTTTAACTCAACAGAAACAAGAAAATTATGTTCATCGTAGCCGTCGTCGTCATAAGCCACCGATTTACCAAATTCATCATACATCCAGATCAGGGCGTCCGCATCACCGGACGAATAGAAGTAATACATGCCGTCATGATCCGGCCGGAAGCGAAAACTTCCATTCCTCGGTTCAGCCGTCATATAAGGAACCAGCGTCGCTTTCTCTTCTTCTAAAAACCCGCAATCTTCAAACAAGTCATAAAAATGTCCTTTTACGGGTACGTTTACACTCTCAACGATCGAGCCGCCTGATACATAAAGCGTATTGGCAGTACCGCCTTCGACCCAGGGAGTTATAAAACTCTGCGTGTGGCTCGTACGTACTTTTCCTTCCGACACCGCCTGATTCAGGGTATTCGTATACGTCGTTCCATCATTATATGTGATCGTAACATTGTATAACATTTGGATTCTCGTCTTATCAAACAAATAATACTTCTGCTTCCCCCCATACATGGTCAATGAACCATCTACACCCATTCTCAGGGCGGCATCACTACTAACCGGCGTCACGGTAATGTCTGTTATCTGGGGCGCGGTATCATCCGTATTGATCCCTTCGGGCTTGTTTACGAGAACAAGATCTGTCACTTCATTCCCTGACGCGTCAAGAACCTTCAGTTCATCCTGTATGCCTGCACTTCCGCGGACGATCACGCCATCTCCTTCCTCCGTCGGCTCCAGTTCGTTTCCCTCCTGTGATCTAATCGTATAATCTTTTCCTGCCCGGAGAACCTCTCCGTTTCCATCCAAAGCTCTTATACCAACCACGGAATCTCCTTCTTCCAAAGAAATCCCCGTTTTTTCCTGCGATACCGGGATCGTTGTATACTGCTCCTGTCCTAACGACTCCTCACTCCCACCTGCGTTCAGCTCAAGGACGGCGATCGATGCGTCGCCTGATTCCTTCGTAGATATCCGACTGGTCTCCCGTACCTTTGCGCTGGATTCAGCAGTCGGCATACACAGGGTCAGCGCCATAGACAGAGATAAGGCAAATGATAAAAATTTCTTTATTCTCCTCATACTTTCACCTGAACCTTTCTAAAAACAAAGTGGCATCTTTCTCTAAAATTGATTACTATTCATTTTATCATATCTTTTACCCTAAAGCAACAAGTTTCGTCTTGTGCCGAACTCCTTTTTTTGTTATACTTCAAACATGAAAACAAGTTCCAATGGAGGAAAATCATGAAAAAAGGGGTCTATGCCGCCGTCAAAAAAGATGGAACCCCGTATTACCGCAGTTCCATCACATTCAAGAACAAACACATCAGCCTGGGCAGCTATCCGACGGAAGACGCGGCCGCGCGCGCTTACTCACAGGCGGACGACATTCTTCACGACCCCGGGTTCTCACTTGACTCCTATCTTACTGCCTCAACTAAAAATAGAAACGGGGAACCAGGCGCCCCGGTACTCCCTTTTCCAAAATGGGTGACGCTCATCAATTTCCGCGACAACGGCATTTACATCAAGACTCCGATCTATATGCGGAAAAACTATTTTCATTACTATTTTTCCCCCGATGACTACTATACGTTTGACATTGACGATTTATTTTACTATTCGACCCATTCGATCATACGACGCGGCGGTCATCTGTTCGTCAGCGATTACGGCATGCAGATCAATATTTTATCGAGATACGGGATTAAAAATTACGGCGTCGCAGGACGGGATTTTTTGTTTGTAAACGGGGACAAACGGGACTTCCGCTACGAAAACATCGAAATCATCAACCGCTACCACGGGGTGTTTTGCAAACAGCACAAGGGCAGGACGATCTACGAGACGAGGATCCACTTGCGGGGCGAGTTCATCGTCGGACGTTACACCACCGAAACCGAAGCGGCTGTCGCCTATAACAAAGCCGCCTCCGCCTTGATCCGCAAAGGGTATGACAAGCGGTTTCCGGTGAATTATCTCGAAGAACTCTCCAGCGAAGAGTATAAATCCTGTTTTCAAAGGATACAAATATCCAAAAAAATCCAGATGCTCAGTCCAAAGAAATAAGGCGCCCTATAATAGTGCGCCTAGAAAGTACAGGATCAAATACAAAATGATTATGATTCCGTTTAGTACGGAGCCGATAGCCGGGCATGTCATATAGATCTCTTCTTTTTTATAACATCGCAGGGATAATACAAAGCCGACGAAGGATAATACTAAATTCACGATTCCCAAATATCCGTACTGGATGCCGCCCTGCCCCTTTTCCATACTGGAACAGACAAAAAGCGCTATGATAAAGATAAGCGATAAAAAGGCGATCAGCATCGACACGATGCCGATAAACGGATGTATTTTGTCCGTAAACTGAATTTTGCGCCTCTTTCCAATCCGTATTTTTATCCTCATTTCCTTTCCCTTTCCTTACGAGTTCTTTTTTTCCGGTACCATGTGAGCAGAAAACGGCAGATGCTGTAACACACACAGCCGAGCGCCACGCCTACCGTGTTCAGGATCAGGTCGTCTACATCAAAACAACCCACTTTGGATACGAGCTGGGCCGTCTCCACCGTCAGGCTGAATAAAAAGCCAAATCCTGTGATCTTTAAAAAGTTTAAAAACGGACCCAGTTTCCTCTTTTCCAATCCCGGGATGAAAAATCCAAAGGGCATGAAAACAACGATGTTTCCCACGATATTGATCATAAACGCCTCCGCCCCCAGGATCTCCCGGTATTTGATAAACCGGGAAATCTCACGGAACGGGGTGAAATTATACTGGTAGTTCAGAAATTGTGTCGTGCGTCCATATTCCTCACTGAAAAACAGGAAATAAATAAGCAGGATCATATAACCGACAAAAGCAAGTGCCAGCATATTGCGAATTAGTTTTTTCACAGCAAAACCTCCTGTTCGCCTTTTATGCTTTTCGGATTGCCACTCCTAATACTTCCATTTTCTTCAGTATTTTATCCATGACCTCGGTGACGTCCTTGTCCTCCAGCGTGCGGTCAGCCGCGCGGAAACGAATGGAGTACGCCAGCGATTTCTCATCCTGTGCGAGCTGTTCGCCCTCGTACACATCGAACAACTGATAGCTCTCCAGCAGGCTTCCCCCGTTTTTCCGAATCACTTCTTCCACGCTTCCGGCGAGGACATCCTTTTTCATCACAAGGGAAATATCCCTCGTAACGGCCGGGAATTTTGCCACGCCTTTATATTTCACATCAAAATCCGAACGTTCGGCAAGCCGCTCCACATCGAGTACAGCCACATACGCTTTCGTCCCGATCCCGTATGTGTCGAGCACATCTGGATGCACCTCACCGAGACAGCCGATCGTTTCCGTTCCCACAGCGATATCGGCTTTGCGCCCCGGATGGAGATAGGGACGATCGGCATCCGGTGTAAAGGAAATGTCTGACCGGATCCCCAGTTTATCCAAAATACCCTCCACGACACCTTTCATATCAAAGAAATCACCCGCCCCGTACATTCCGAGCGTCAGCTGCATCCTCTCGTCAGGCAGCTCTTCTAACGGCAGGGATTTCGGCAGATAGATATTCGCCAGTTCATACAGCCGCACATCTTTATTCCGCCTGTTATAGTTCGTCGAAAGAGACGTGAGCATGCCGTTTAACGGCGTCGTCCGCATGATACTGTAGTCCTCTCCCAGCGGATTCGAGATCACGATCGTTTTTCTCAGATCGCTCCCCTCCGGTATCAGGAGTTTATCAAATACTTTCGGACTCTCGAAGGAATAACTCATCCCCTCGCTGAACCCGGCCTGCTCCACGACATTTCTCGCGATATTTTCGATGACCGTCTGGTCGGACAATTTGCCCATCGTCGCCTCTCCGCTCGGAAGCGTAGCCGGGATCTTATCATAACCGAAAAAGCGCGCGACCTCCTCTGCCAGATCGGCCAGACAGTGTACATCCTGCCGCCACGTCGGCACATGGACGATCCTGTCCCCGCGGTCTACGCGGAGTCCGACCATCTCAAAATACGAGACCATTTCGTCTTCACTGATCTCAGTGCCGAGAAGATCGTTGATGCGATGCGGATCATACGCGACGGTCTCTTCCTTCCTCTCGTTCGGATAGACGTCCACACATCCGCCGACTACCGTACCGGCGCCGAGTTCTTCGATCAGCTGGCAGGCGCGGTCCATCGCCTCACGCGTCGTGTTTGGGTCAAGTCCTTTTTCAAATTTTGCCTGGGCATCGGTACGCATCCCCAGTTTCTTACCGGAAAGACGGATATTCGTGCCGTCAAAACAAGCCGCCTCGATCAGCATCGTCGTTACGTCATCGGTTATTTTTGAATTTTCTCCCCCCATAATGCCGGCGATACCGACCGCTTTCTCGCCATCACAGATCATGAGGATCGAATCGTCCAGATTTCTCTCCTGCCCGTCTAACGTCGTAAACGTCTCGCCCGCTTTCGCATTGCGCACCACGATCTTTCGTCCGGCGATCGTATCGAGGTCGTAGGCGTGCATCGGCTGCGAATACTCCTCCATCACGTAATTCGTAATATCCACGATATTATTGATCGGCCGGATCCCGCAGGCCGCCAGGCGCCGCTGCATCCACTCCGGCGACGGGGCCAGGCGGATGTCCTTTACGACACGCGCCACGTAGCGCGAGCACAGCTCTTTATTTTCTATGTCAACGGAAATATAATCCTCTGTCTTCTCATCATTTCCCACCTCTGTCACGACCGGCGGGCAGAACGGCTTGCGAAACGTCGCCGCTGCCTCCCTCGCGATGCCGATCACGCCGAAGCAGTCCACGCGGTTTGACGTGACTTCATACTCAAAGTTCGCATCCCGCAGCCCGAGCAGCTCGATGGCGTCACTTCCGACCGGCGCCTCTTTGTACTCGGGGTTGTCGCTCAAAATATAGATCCCGTCTTCCGGCGCGTCGGGGTAAAAATCCCTCGACGATCCCAGTTCCTCGATGGAGCACATCATGCCAAACGATTCCACGCCGCGCAGCTTCCCTTTCTTGATCTTAATGCCGCCCGGCGTTTTTGAGCCGTCATGGCCGCCAGCCACACGTCCCCCCTCGAGAACGACAGGGACTTTCTGCCCCTCCTTTACATTCGACGCCCCGGTCACGATCTGCACCGTGTTCCCCTCGCCGTCGACCGCCACCTGGCACACGACGAGCTTATCCGCATCGGGATGTTTTTTGATTTCCTCGATCTTACCCACAACGATCTTTTCCAGATCCGCATCTAATTTTTCAAATCCTTCCACCTTCGTACCGGAAAGGGTCATCGCGTCCATGTACTCCTTTTCCGTGCATTCCAGTTCTGGAACATAGGCTTTAATCCATGATAATGGTGTATTCATTGTTTCCCTCCTAAAATTGTTCTAAAAAGCGCTTATCATTCTCATAAAGAAGTCTCATGTCGTCAATTTCATATTTCAAAAGAGCGATACGCTCCAGTCCGACACCAAACGCAAATCCTGTATACTCATCGGGATCGATCTTACTCATTTCCAATACATGGGGATGTACCATACCGCATCCGAGTATCTCGATCCAGCCCTCTCCCTTACAGAAGCGGCATCCTTTTCCGCCGCACTTAAAGCACGTCACATCCATCTCGGCGCTCGGCTCCGTAAATGGGAAATGATGGGGCCGGAATTTCACCTTTGTCTCCTCGCCGAATAACTCCTTCGCGAATTCTGCCAGCGTTCCCTTTAAATCCGCAAACGTGATATGCTTGTCGATGACAAGTCCCTCGATCTGATGGAACGACGGGGAATGGGTGGCATCTACCTCGTCGGAACGGAACACCCGGCCGGGCGCGATCATCCTTATCGGCAGTCTGCCTTTTTCCATCACGCGGACCTGTACGGAAGATGTCTGCGTGCGCAGCAGGAATTTATCGTTGATATAAAACGTATCCTGTTCGTCCTTCGCCGGATGGTTCGCCGGAATGTTCAATGCTTCGAAGTTATAATAATCATATTCTACTTCCGGCCCTTCCACAACCTCATAGCCCATACCTACAAATATTTTTTCAACCTCTTCCAAAGCAATCGTATTCGGGTGCCGGTGTCCCATACTCGGTTTTTTGCCCGGCAGCGTAACGTCTATGACTTCCGCCTTCATTTTTTCCTCGCGGAGCGCCTTCGCAAACGCCGCTTTTTTCGCCTCCAGCCTCGTCTCAATATCCTTTCTCGCATCATTGACAAGCTGTCCGACTTTTGGCCGGTCTTCCGGTGCCACATCCTTCATGGATTTGAGAACATTCGTTAATTCACCTTTTTTTCCGAGAAAAGCCACCCGGATGTCATTGAGTTTTTCAAGTCCCTGTGTCTGCTCGATCTGAGCCAGGGCATCCTGCATGATTTTTTCAAGTTTTTCTTTCATTTTTTTCCTCATTTCTTCCCCAGAACCTTTCACTCTGGGGACGTTTCATTTATATTACCATTTATTTACTGGGGATCATTTGACCGGATAAACATAAGGCCAAATGTTCCCACGCCGCAATTGCTGGAAACGGTAGCCGATGCCTTCTGCACGATAATATTCTGAAAGTCGACATACTTTTGTACCTCTTCCACTATTTCATCCAACTGACGGACACTGCAGCCCGCATACGTCAGAAATAAAACGCGCGTATCGATCTGGGCGCTCCGCCGCAAAAGCCTTTTCACATATTTCCGGTTGACCCGCTGCATATTTCCGACCTCGATCCGCCATACCTTTAATTTGTTATGGGACATGTACAAAACCGGATGCAGTTTCAGGGCATTGCTGATCTTATGGACGACACTGCTCACTTTTCCGTTGCGGTGCAGCGCTTCCGTACTCGGCACAAGAAAGTTCGAGCACACAAGACCGCTAAATTTCTCCAGCGCGCTCTTTATTTCCTTTACGCTCCGTCCCTCTTCCGCCATTTTCGCCGCATATAAGACCATGAGGCCGTGGCCGCTGCTGATATGGCCGGAATCTATGACGGTCACATTATCAAAACTTTTACTTGCCTGAAGCGCGTACGGGTACGCGCCGCTCAGATCTGTTGTAGCCGTAATATGTATGACCTGTTCCGCCGTCCCCAGTGTATCGGCAAAGAAATATTCGTATTCCGAAGGGGGCGCCGTGGAGGAGTGCGCGTAGTTTCCCTCTATCTTTAAGTATTCCAGCAGGCTGTCAGAAGATACCTCGGAAATATCACAAAAACGGCCTTCCTTTGTATGTACGTAGCAGTACATCAGACGGATCTGGTATTTACTGAGCAGATGTTCGGGAAGATCGCATATACAATCGGCCGTCACCGCGATTTTCCGCTTTCTCGCGCTTTTTACCTGATTGATCCCGCCAAATCCCCCGGCATCCGATATTTCATTTTCACTGGCAGTAAATTCGATCAGATCCGGCGGAAGGTACTTCATGAGCGCCGCCTCTAATAGAGAGGTGTTGATCGGCTTTGCCAGATATCCGTCAAATCCCATTTCCTGATAGATCCGGTCCGCATTTGCCATGACATTAGCCGTCAGCGCGATCACAGGCGTTTTCTGACAATACCCTTTCGTCTGGGCCCGGATCGCGTGAAGCGTTTCTTCCCCGTCCATTTCCGGCATCATATGATCCATCAAAATGACATGATACCCTTGTGCCGCCGTTTTATTCAGGCACTCCCGTCCGCTTCCCACCGTATCCACCCGGACTTTTGTGGCCCTCAGCAGTTTCACTGCCACCATGCGGTTCATGTCGTTGTCGTCTACGACGAGTACCCTGGCATCCGGCGCTACAAATTTCTGCCTATAAGCGGCACGGTTTTTGATCTGTTTCTGGGCGGCAAAGTCAATGACACCGATCGGCCGTGAATTTACGATATCCTGCTGCAATTCTATCGTAAATGTGGATCCCTTATGGTACACGCTGTCCACATAGATCCGTCCCCCCATCATATCAAGCAGCTGTTTGGAAATGCTGAGTCCGAGCCCGGTTCCCTCGATATTCCGGTTCACCGTCTCGTCCACGCGCTTAAAGGAGCGGAACAGATCGTCAAGACTTTCCTTGCGGATCCCCTTTCCCGTATCTTTGACTGAAATGCGGAGCAGGATCGTAACCGGTGACAGGCGTTCTGCCTGCGCGGACAGCGTAATAGAACCCGCATCCGTATATTTGACCGCATTGGTCAGCATATTCGTGATCACCTGCTTGATCCGCACCTCGTCCCCATATAACATCGAAGGGATATTCGGGTCAATGTCCACCTTAAATTCAAGTTCTTTCTGATGCGCCCGGATCCATATGAGATTTACGAGGTCACTTAACATCCCGCTGAACTCGTACTGTGTCGGCATGATCTCCATTTTCCCGGATTCCAGTTTCGAAAGATCGAGGATGTCATTGATCGTCGTCAGCAGCATCTTACTGGCATTTTGTATGTTAATGGCATTCTCCGCGATTTCCTCTGAAATATCCTCCCGCAGCGTCATTTCGTTCAATCCGATGATCGTGTTGATCGGCGTACGGATCTCATGGCTCATATTGGCGAAAAAATTATCTTTGGAGCGGGCCATCTGCTCGAGCTCCTCTTTCTGTCTCTCCGCCCTTCTCTTTTCCCTGTCGTATGTCATCGTCTGCAGCCGGTTCATGATACCGACAAAACAGCTTGTGATCATAATGGTGCCAAACGTATCCATATGGCTCAATAAGCGTTCCTGTCCGACGCCTGCGAGCTGGGGATCGCGGTAAGCGATCACAAAAGCAGCCACGCATCCCGCCACAGAGAGAAAAAACGCCGCGGCAAATTCTTTTCCCTTAAAAAACAGGAATACACATACAAATCCCATCACAAAACAGAGCGGTGTCCCCGAGCCGATACCGCCGGCCAGGACAAATATGACCGGATACAGGAATACATTCGACGCCACAACGAGCAGCCACGATGCCTGTTTTAATTTATGGTCCTTGATCGCCAGTTTCAATGAGATACCTGACACGAAAACCATACCCAGCCTTGCGTAAAACATACGCCAGTCCATTCCGCGCAAAAAGCGGAATAATCCGATACACGAAGTAAAAAAGACGAGGACCAATACGATACGGACCGTCTTTTCCCAAAGATCGAGATCGCTGCCAAACAATGCCTGCTGTATTGATTGCAATTTTCTTTTCATCATACGGCACCTAACCTTTCCGCGCATCTTTCCATGAGCTGAGTATGTCCGATGCTCCTAGAAAATCAAAATCATCTACTTTTTCCCGTATTTGTTCTGCCAGTTTCGCAGGCGAAGTCTCCTGCGAGGCTCCCTGTGGCGGCTCACTTTTTTGCAGGGCGTCCAAAAGGTTATTTATCCCCTCGCTCTCGAAACCTTCCAGCTGTTCTTCCAGCTGTAAGAGCAGTTGGTCAAATGGCATCGACACCAGCCCGCCTTCCTGGTCCGCTTCGTGTTCCGGCTGGCCGGCAGATGGCTCCCCGCTTTCTCCCGTCCCTTCTGGATAGATAAAGGCGTTTGCGCCAATAACGTCTAACAGGGCGTCGTGCATTTCTAAAAGTTCTTCATGATGCTCCAGGATATAGTCGATATGGTCTTCCTTTCCCGCCATTTCCAGATTCAACGCCAGCGCCGCGACTTTCTCCGCCCCGATGCCTTTGGAATTACTCTTTAACGCATGGACTGCTATGACATAATTTTTCCAGTCCTCTTCTTCAAAAAAGTGCTGCAGGGAATACTTTCTCTTCGGCCCCTCCGCGTGGTACATGGCAACGATCTCCCGGAATCCCTCCTCATCACCGCAGAAGGTTAGGCCCTGTTCGATGTTGATACCCGCTCCAGCCAGACAAGCCAGCTGTTCCGCCTTTTGTTCTACTTGTTCTGCCAGGACGCTTTCCCGCTCCGCCTGTGCCGCACCCAAATCCTCCTGCACCACACTTTCCTCCCGCTGTGCCAAAATGACTCCCTCCGACATACCTTCCGGCACATCGGGCCCTTTCGCTTCCTCTGCGGCATCCAGCCTGATCTGCTTCGGTACCGGGATGTAGCGGCGCAGCATACGCTCGAGCACACTGAGTTCGATCGGCTTGGCAATAAAGTCATTAAACCCTTCCGCCAAAAACATTTCCCTGGCGCCTCCGATGGCATTTGCCGTAAAGGCGATGATCGAGAGCGACTGGAAATACGAACCCGGTTTCTGGCGTATTTTATGTAATGTTTCCACACCGTCCATTTCCGGCATCATATGATCGAGAAATACACAGTCAAATTCCATCGTATCCAGTTTCTCCAGCGCCTCCCGGCCGCTTCCGGCCATCGTTACCTTGATCTGGTATGGCAAAAGAAGCCGCGCCATGACTTTTAAGTTCATGGCATTGTCGTCCACGACGAGCACTTTTGCGTCCGGTGCGATAAACCGGTGGCGAAGATCCGTATGCTGTTCATCCCTCTGGATCACTTTCCTTCCATTGAATACCGCCGCGATGGACAGCACGGTAAACGGCTTATAGATGCGCAGCATATTACTTCCCGCCCGCACTTCCTGGCCGTAATCCAGTATCAGTACGACACTGTAGCTCTGTGCCAGCTTCTCAAAAAAGTTTTTATCTTCACTGTACTCATCCCAGCTTATGAATATATGGGTGTACTTTTCACGCTCCAGGCGCCGTTTCAATTCAGAAAGACTTTTGCATGTGCGGAACATGATGCCAAACTGCTCCGCGATATGGAGGATACAGTTCTCATATCCTTCCCGCACGACCGAATAGTCATATTTACTCATATTGATATAACATGCGGCAAATACCTGCTGCCTGTTTTTAATCGATACGATCGGCGTATCGTCGAGTACTTTCTGCGGGATCGTAAAACGGAACTCACTCCCGACACCTGGTTCACTCGTTACGGATATAAATCCGCCCATTTTCTGAACAAGCGCTTTCGTAATGGCAAGGCCGATACCCGATCCGCCTTCCTCCCTGTTCCGTTTGGAATCCACCTGTTGGAACCTCGTAAATACGTGTTCGAGATCTGCCGGTTTGATCCCGATGCCGGAATCTTTCACACTGACGACCAGATTGATCCCGTATTCTTCTTTCCGGCTCATGATCCGAAGGACAACGCCGCCCTCTTTTGTAAATTTGATCGCATTTTCCAGTAAATTTACGACAATACGCCGGATCTTCTGCTCGTCGCCCACCAGATTACTCGGCAGGTCCGCATCGCAGTCCACGACAAATTCCAGTTTCTTTCCATTTTCTAACGTCAGCGCCATATTGATAATATCGGTTATCGTCGATGTGATGTTATAACTCTCTTCTGCCAGTTCCAGATCCCCGCTCTCCAATTCGGAATAATCAAGAATGTTACTGACCGTGGACAAAAGATTCCGCCCCGCTGTCTGGATATCAATCACATCTTTTCTCACACTGACCGGGATATCCTCCTGAAGGATCGCCTCGCTCATGCCGCATACCGCATTGATCGGCGTGCGGATCTCATGTGAGATATTTACCATAAAGTCGTCTTTGCTCTGCTCGGCACGTTCCAATCTGCCGATGTTTTCATATAATTTTTCACTGATCTGCATGCGGATCCGTATCGTCAGCCACGCGGTAAAAGATGCCGTGTACACCGCCAGCACATGCAGGACAAGGCGGAACACATCATCCGCGTTATCGAGCGGGATCGTCCTTGCCAGCAGTCCGTGATAAAGAAACAGCCCATTTGAAACAAACATCCCCAGATAGACGATGCGGGGCGCGCAAAAGATACTGAGTAAAATGATTAGTCCCGCCATAACAGGGATGATCGTTATAAAATTATCCGTGTGGAGCGCATAGATCACAAAATTCATCCACGACAGCACGGAAATCAGCACCGCACGGTTATCATATGTCTGAAACCGCCTGATACACGCCGCCCAGCTCACGATAAGCGACAAGGCGATAAGTTCCCGCACGTAAACACTCCACCCCAGCAAACAGGAAACAACGAGTAAGACAACAGAATAACCGGAAAAGATGACTAACACGGTCCGTTCCAGCATTTTCAGAACTTTTTCGTCATTATAATTTCTGTTTTCCAAAGCGTTCTACCGTCCCTTTCTTTCGGATATATCAAGCATCTCTTTGATCTTCGGCACCATTTCCATAAAAACATCGATGATGACCGGGTCGAATTGTGTCCCCCTGCCTTCCATCATGATCTGCAGGATCCGCTCGATCGGGCGGACCGGCGGCTTATACACCCTTTCCTCATAAAGGGCGTCAAACACATCTGCCACAGCCATGATCCGGGCCGCCAGCGGGATATCCTCTCCCGTAAGCCCCGTCGGATACCCTGTCCCATCCCATCGTTCATGATGGTACATCGCGATATCCCCGACCACCTTTACATACTCCCCGTCCTCGACATCACCGATGATCGTATCGATGATCTTGCGGCTGTGGACCGTATGCGTCTTCATCGTCTCAAATTCTTCCTCTGTCAGTTTCCCGGGTTTTTGCAGCACGGCATCGGGAACTTTGATCTTCCCCACATCATGAAGCGGTGCCGCTTTGCGGATATTTTCTATAAATTCTTCCGTCAGCTCGCCGGGAAACAACCCGCGCTTATGTAACTCATCGGCAATCATTTTCACGTAGATCTGTGTATTTTTCACATGCTTTCCGGTACTGCCGTCCCGGCTCTCGATCAGATTTGCCATGCCGACAATGACCGAATCCTGAATCGCGCTGATCCGCCTGGCACTTTCTGTGATCTTATCCGACTGCTCCTCCACCATCTTCTCCAGGTCATTCCGGTACCGCTCCAGTTCGATCGTCTTACTGACCCTGCTCATAAGCACGTCCGGTATAAAGGGTTTGCGGACAAAATCCACCGCTCCCATCTGAAAACACCGGATCTCGGTATCTGCTTTATCATCCGCGGTCAGAAAGATGATGGGAATATCCGCCGTGCGCGCGTCGCTGCGAATTTGTTCCATCACTTCAAAGCCATCCATTTCCGGCATATTGATGTCCAACAGGATCAGGTCCGGATGGTTATGTTCCAGATATTTCAATGCCGCCTTTCCGGAATTCGTGGCAGCAATGCGGTATTGGGATAATAATATCTTTTGTGCAAGTGTCAGGTTTGTCTTATCATCGTCCACTACTAATATAATATTTTTCATCTACTTACTCCTTGCGCGCCGAGATCTACGTAATTCGATTGTAAACCAACATGCGATATTTTTCAAGGGTGAAATTTTTTGCCATCCGTATTTGTGCTCATTTTTTTACCCGAACCACAAAAAAAGGCGTAAGCTATCTATCACAGACTTACGCCCCTCGCAAAAGAAAGATTCTTCCTCCTATTTATTTTGCCGTTACCGTCCCAACCGTATCAGCACCTGATATATCATATCCCGAATAACGGTAATCATAGGCTCCGCTGTCGGCATTCAGCTTTGAGCCGCTTACTTCTCCCCCGCTGTATAACGTATAGGACGAACCAGCTGACAGTTCCGGCGATGAATACAAAACATAACTGTATGTCTTGACCGGCTTCATGGAAAGCACTACGTTCTGGCTGGCATCCATGATGGCAAACGGTGTATCCGCGCCGTACGACGCACTCCCTGATGCTCCTCCGGGGAAGCCTGCAAATCCGCCTCCCTGTCCTGGAAATGTCTGGCCCGGCCCGCCGGATGAAAGATTGCTGATGACAGCCTGACCAGTTTCGGTCGGTGACTCGATCATCCCGCTGCTCCCGACTGCCAAAAGCGTTACACCGCTGCCGATATAATAGGTCTTATCTGTATCGACCGGTGAATTGTCATTTGCCATCGTCCCAAAAATAACGACCGTCCCGCCATGTGCATAGAATGACCCGTTGCAGTCGATCCCGTCACCATCTGCCGAATAGGTTCCCGTCACCTGATCCCCTTGTTCGGTTCCTAACGTGAAGCTATGTGTCTCATCATCCGCGATCATGATGTTCAAATACCCGGATAAGATATTAAAGGAATTATCGGAAGACGATACGGATTTTTTCGTATACTTCTCTTCGGATTCATCCGCATATAAATACGTTAACGTTTTTGATGACGCATTGATGCCATCATCATTTGAATAAATTATTACGCGCGGATCTTCTTGTGAATGGTCCGAAGCCCCCATAATGATCGTTCCGGCCTCCATCCCCTCATAACACTGGCGGATCGTAATATCACAGCCATTCAGGAGCATGAGATCCCGCGCTGCCGTAACCCCGTCATCAGAAGATACCAGTTCCAGGGATCCGCCGGCGATCACGCACGTATTATTGCTATGAACCGCATCATCCGGCGAGCCGATGATGTACTGGCCGTCACGATTTGCCGCTGTCAGACCCAAACTGCTTCCGTTTTCCTGCCCCGGCCTGAAACTGCCGCCCATATCACCATTATACTTGATGCCTGTATTCGAAGTATCAATGCGTATGTTTCCTCCGGTTATGACGATTCCGCCCGAAGCTTCTTTCGTATAAACCGCTCCGGCGCTATATTGGCTCGACTCTCCTACCGACGTGTAACTATAGCTGCAAGCCTTTGTTCCACCTTTTATTCCCTTATGGCTTCCCGTATCCACATGAACCGTCTCTGTCTTTGTCGTGTTGCTCGTAGACATCGAATTATAATTTCCGCTGCCGCGCGAGGTATCATAATAATTAATGCCTGCGTTTTCAAAATACGTCTTGATCGATATATCTGTTTTCGCGCCGGAAATCCCGACATATTCCCCCTGGATCCCGTCTCCGAAGCAGTGATCGATTCCGATTTTGCTATCCTTTATGATCACATTGTAATTTTTCGCGTTGATCGCATCGTCTTTTGTGTATGTACTTTTTATCTCCCCGCCATTGATCACGATATTTCCGTTTTTTGATTTCATGGCATTGCTATGATGGGAACAGAGGGTAAATACGCCTCCGTTTACAACAATTCCACCTGTTCCATCCATTCCTGTGCCCTTTAAGCAGTCTCCGTTTACGGTAACATTGTATATCCCGCTGTTTATCACCAGTTTCCCCTTTGAAAAAATACCGTCACTCGGGTCATTGGACGCAAACTCCGTATCTGATGGCATGGGGTCTACAACCGTAAGCGATGCCGTATTCTCTTCTCCCGCATAGGCGGAAAAAGTGATCACCGCAGCGGCATCACTGGCATTTATGATCGCCGAAGCCGGTGCTTCTTCGCAGCTGCCGCTTCCCTTCAGAACCGAAGAGCCTTTTAACGTGATATTCAGTGACGTTGTTGATTTTCCCACGGAAACTACGGGTTCATCTGCCTCTAGATTAGTATTATCAATATGTAAGTTATCCCAGATCAGATCAATCGCCCCTGATATGTTTTTTTCCACGGAAATAGTTACATTCTCGATTGGTTCATCCGATGTCCCGCCGGTCAGTATATAAGTACCCGCTTCGTTGATCGTCAATGAGGAACATGTGGCGCCATTTTTATACGTAACAGCTCCATCTCCTACCTGTTCGCACTCTATTCCGTTTTTTGTAAATCGTATCGCCGGGGTAGCTTCCCCCACCGTGGCCGGCGCCAAAGTTTCTTCTGGTTCTATTTGTGTATATAGCGGTTCTGACCATTCGTTTATCTTAGTCTGGATTTGAACCCTCTCCTGTTCTCTCTCCTTATTGCCATTTCCGCCGCCTGACCCCGGATGTGTTTCCTGAACCGGACTTTCTGTTTTTACCGCTCCTGGTTCTGCCGTGCCAATCACTGGGGTATTTGTGCTGGCTGGAGGCTCTGCTGTGGCGGGCAGGAAACTTTCGAAGAAGGTGTCGGCTGGCTTCGTTGTGCCAGCCGGCACCGGAGTGGAGAGTTCCTCCCCTTTCCTGATCACATACTTGTATTGTACAAAATATTTACTTGTTTTCTTTTTATAAATTTTTTTAAGTTTTGATGTCGTTATTTTTTCGGATCTTTTCACTACATACATAGAAAGGGTAGAAGTTTTTTTGATATAAAATACTTTCTTCTTTCCACTTCCGATCACATTGCTCTTTTTTAATTTACCCGTTGTACTGTAATAAATCTTATAGCCTTTCTTCGCCTTTAAAGATACGTTCACTGCCGAGACATAGGTTCCTGATGTTTTACTGATCGTATATCGTTTGGTCCTTTTGGAATCGCCGGTTGCAGCATCTACAACAGTCGTTATACTCAGAACAGAGTACACAAACATAATGACCGACATAAACAATGCCGCTTTTCTAATTTTTTTATTCATAACAGA
>CAJTTQ010000005.1:0-15980 GCA_910579145.1 uncultured Eubacterium sp. | reverse complement strand
CTCCTCTCGCTAATGACTGCACACGTCTAAGTATAAAACATAAACCTTGAAATAACCTTGAACTTTTCTTTAAAAAGCAATTGCGGCTATGCCAAAAGGCATAGCCACAATAGATAGGTATCATAATGATTTTGTTACATGATTACTTCTTAATCTTCACTGACTTCTTACTGCTCCAGCCGCTGTAGTACTTTTTACCGTCCACAGTCTTATAAGCCCTTGCCTGAACATAGTAAGTCTTCTTCTTTAGCTTTTTAAGAGTAACTTTCAAGGTTTTTGCCTTTTTGATCGTCACTTTTTTCGCGGATTTCATATTCTTTTTCAGCGAATACCGGATCTCATATCCGTTCGCTCCGTTTACTTTCTTTTTCAGCGTAACGTCTGCTTTCTTTCCTTTTACATTTTTTACAGACTTGATCGCCGGTTTGGAAACAGTAACTTCTTCGTCATTCTTCGGAGCAGGTGTCACAGTGGCAGGCGGTACTGGTGCCGGTGTAGCTGGTGTCTGCGGTGCTGTTGTAGCCGGTGTCTGCGGCGCCGATGTAGCCGGTGCTGCCTCCTTCTCTGTGAACTGCCAGGAAGCTACTTTATATCCGTTTCCACGGAATACGAAATACAGATCATGTTTGCCCGTCAGATTTCCCACAATGTCTGTCTCGAATGTCTCATAATTCTCGTCACCCGTTATCCTCAGATCTAAGGATGCCAATTTTTTTGCCATGTTCGTCGGATCATCAACAAATACTTCCACTGCGCCGTAATCCGTGTTTGACGCGATCTGTGCTGACACTTTAGCTGCGCCATTATCACCGAAGTTCACGCCGCTGATCTTTGTCCAGTCACCTGTGTTGATCTTATCGAGGACCATCGCCCTTACGGCATCGGATTTCGCGGATTTTACGCCTGCGCTGTAAGATGTCGTCGTTGCATTGATGGTTTCGTATGGATTGAAGTCCTCTACCTGCTCTACGCCTTCGTAATTCGGCTCGATCTTGATCTCATCTGTCTCTTTGTCTACGGTCATCGGAGCCACATGCAGGCAGCGGTAGTCCTTCGCCGTATGATACAGCATGTTCTCAAGCGCTGTCGAGTGGTATGTCATGTATTCTTTGCCTTTGAACGAAAGCATGTGGTGATGGTTATTGTAGGATTTACCATAAATCGTACTTGGATTGTTCAAAATCGAACCCAGGTATTTCAGGTCATCCGTGCTCTCCTGCTCTTCCGGATTGAATGTGATGTTCATCGGATCCTTCGATACGTAGCATGCAATCTGTCCGGATCCAATCGGTGCAAGCGCTCCCGGTACTTTTAAAGAACCAGATACCTTGAAGTTAGTACAATACGAATAAAAGTACTTGCCATTAAACTGGTTGATTTCACTATCCTCAAACAGATAGAACGCATCCATTTCCTGTGGCTCGCCGTCTAACAGAACCTTTCCCGTACCTTCTTCAAATTTAATTTTACATACACGCCCTGTTCTCGGATGTGCTTTTTGCTCTTGAGTCGGATTATCCCCACCTGGAAGTCCGCCGCCGAAGTACACATAAGCATCGCCCTTGTCATCTACGAGTACAGCTGGATCAAAACACCATACAACACCTTTACAGTTCGGTGTTGACTGATTAAATAAAACTTTACCCAAATCATCTTTCCAAGGGCCTGTCGGGGAATCTCCCTGAACGTAGCCGACCGCTCCACTATTCGTGTAGAAGAGATAATACTCGTCTTCCCCGTCTCCATCGCCGTCGATTTTCAGACCCGATGGCGCCCACGATTTCTGCGCCCATCCGCATTTCACCTTATTCTCTGAATCTTCTGGCTCATTCGTCAGGTTCGTCTGATCGATAAAACCTTCATCCGTCCAGTTCACCATATCCTTCGTGGACATGATCGTCAGGGAATGGTTGTTATAGCCGTTCTGCTTGATCAGTCCGTTTTTGTCATACTCTACTGCCTCCGTCGTGCCATAAACGTACAGCTTTCCGTCGACGTCGCTATTATCGATCGCCGTTGGGTCTGCGCACAGATTCCAGTTTGTGAGCATACTCGTGATCGGATGAACCTTGACTCCCTCATCCTTTGTGTTCGTCGTATAGGATACTCCCTGCTTCAACACCAGTTCTTTTGTATCCCATGCCTGCTCGTTCTCCGGTGTAAATGGATCGCTGTCCTCCGTCTCATACTTCGTGATCTCTGCATCCTTATGCTTTTCTCCGTCTTTATACGCGACCACCGAGCCTTCATATGCGTATGTATACGTATCCTCCCATTTATACGGTGGTGGGGGTGTGAGGGCGTCCACTTCAGCCGCAGGACCTACTGCCAGCGTAGCTGCCAGCGAAAAGACAAGCCCGGCAGCTGTCAATTTCGCCCATTTCTTCTTGTGAAACATATAAATACCTCCTAAGATTTTTGATTGATAGTACATTTTGTAACTTTATGATACCAAATAAAAGTACGCTTTTTCAATGATGTATGCAGTAATGTATTTGATATATCCAGAATCCGCATCCTTTATTTTCCTACATAGTAACTTTCTTCCGGCCCAAGATGCGAAGCCAGTACTTCTTCCTCCGAGATC
This sequence comes from uncultured Eubacterium sp., assembly GCA_910579145.1. GTDB lineage: Bacteria > Bacillota > Clostridia > Lachnospirales > Lachnospiraceae > Eubacterium_F. The sequence continues at coordinate 13,393 of CAJTTQ010000005.1, read as the reverse complement.
ACGAGTTTCTGCATGACAAACGTCGGATCGATCGCATAGATGCGAATGGTATTGATCCCCGGTTTGAGCTGGATCTGCGTCGATTTTTTCCGGCCGTTGCCAGATACATCTGTCGTCCATGAACCGCTGTACTCTCCTGCGGCAAAATCGCTGTTCAGCATATTGACGACATCCGTTTCCCCGCCGTTGACGGAAAGTCCGTAGCGGATCGCCACATCATCGCGGTCGATGTTGTTAGATGGCGCCGCGTAAACGGTACAGTTATACACATCGTCCTGAGCGACGTACACTTTATACTCGACAAATGGCGCTTTTCCCGGATCATCCTTAAAGCAGAAATTGCTGGGGAATGCTTTGACCGCCTGCCCCATCTTGCCGTAATTGTCGATCACGCCGCAGGCAATACCGCCTTCCCCTGCCCCGCTGTTCACGAAACCGCCGGCAAGGATGGACGCGTACCCGTTGGCATATACGTACGTATGCGGATCCAGCGAAGAAACATCAACCACTTTCGCCTTGACCTGGATCGTAACTGTGCCGCCTGTTCCGGCCACCGTCACCGTTCCGTCCGCATCCGCGCTCACCTTACTCCAGTCCACCGAAATGGTAAACGTATCCTGAAGCTCTACGGTGCCGGAAGCTTTCGAAACCTGGATCCAGTCCGCGCTCGCTTTCACTGTGTAATCAAAGGACGGACTGCCGCCATTGGAAACCGTTACGGTATACGTCTCCTTATTGATGTTCGTAAAGGAATCGAGCGCACACTCTCCCTCGGTAAAGGCCGCCTCCTGATTCTGCAGCGTCACGATCATCTGTGCCTGATCCGCAAGGGAGTCTACCCTCTTTGCTTTCGGATAAGACCAGCCTTTCGAATCCCAGGTGACATAACCGACATGCGGCGAACTCATCATGTTTTTCCACTTGTCGCCGACGCCCGGCATTTCGTTATTATATGTGTACTGGAGCGTTTCGTCCAGTTTCACCGATTCCTCCAGCTGGTCGGCGTACCAGTTCGCGGCGGCACTTCCTTTCTCAAAGAAGTACTCGTTCAGACCGCTCAGGATCTGCATTTTTGCCACATTGGCCGACGCCACCGCCGGATAGTACACGAGCTCAAAATACGCTGCCTGCAGCTTGTCAGGAATCACCGATTTATAGTGCTCGGCGTCATCCATCAGCTTCTGTGCCCGGTTGAGGACACGTACGGCCTCATTGTAGTTGGTCACATGATACGTATAATTTTTCAGCGTTTCCGGATTACAGGACCCGTTGATCCATGTATACTCCTTTAACAGGGATGCGACTTCCTCGGTCTGTTTTTCGTCGAGCGCGGAGCCAAACTGCTGGCCCACCCACTGTTTCATGTAATCGCCGGTTTTATTCCTGCCATTCTTTCCCCATGTCTCATAGTCATACGCCATGTCGAGGAAATAGGAAATGTTCATCTCCATCGGCTTCAAATCGCCGACATTGACGATCCAAATATCATCGATGCCGTGCTCGTACGCCATCGTCATCTGTTCCCACACTTTGTTCAATTCTTTCGTATTGACCCACTCGTATGAGGTCGGGCCGCCGTGATAGTCAAAGTGGTAGTACATGCCCCAGCCGCCCGCGCGCTGCTGCTCTTCCTTCGTCGTCGGCAGTGTACGCATGTTTCCGTTATTGTCCTCACAGAGCATGATGACAACGTCATCGAGCTGATCCCATTTTTTCAGTCCCGGGGTCTCGTTCGTGCCGTGCCAGAAGTTTTCCACTTCTTTGTAAACGGTGAGAACCTGCGGCGCGTCACTGCGGTCGTACTCTGCCAGAATGTTCTTCTGCGTCGTAATGACCCGCTTGAGCAGATCGATATTGTCCTCCACGCTGCCTCCCAGAGCGGAATCGGCCTCGCCGCGCATGCCGAGCGTATAGACATTTTCATACGCCATGTTCCTTTTGACGCCGTCTCTCCAGAAGTTTGTGATCCCTTCTTCGTTCTTATTGAAATCCCAGTACGCGCGCTTTGAGTATTCCCGCCATTTCTGGCCCCACTCGTTGCCGGCGCGGCACAGCGGTTCATGGTGGGAGGTTCCCATCACGATCCCGTACTTATCCGCCAGCTCGGCGTTCGCGATCGGAGAAGATTTTCCGTCCTCACTGAACTCATTTCCCCACATCGCCGGCCACAGGTAATTTCCTTTACACCGGAGGATCACCTCGTATACAAGGTCATAAAAATCTTCGTTGTAATCGCCAAATTTTTCCTTCACCCATCCGCTCAGCGACGGCGCCTCGTCGTTCAGGAAGATACCGCGGTATTTGACGGACGGCTCCTTCGAGGTCATCTCGAGATCCCAGTTCGAAAGAACGATCTCGTCCTTTTTCTCCGGTACGGCGTCTCCCCAGAACACCCAGGGGGAAACACCCATCGCCTCAGAGATGTGATAGAGTCCGTAAATAGCTCCGCGCTTATCGCTTCCCGCGACAACGATCGCTTTCTCCACACCGGCAGCCGGATCATCGACGAATTTAATCTTGTAAGTCTCCCATTTGCCCGAGACATCCGACACATCAAGTTTTCCCGCGGAAATCAGGGAATCGATGACGTCGTTATTGCCGATCGAACCGACGATGATCGCTGTCCCCTTCAGGTCCTGCGACTTATTTACGACTTCGGATGCCTTGCCGCTCTGCGCAACCATCGCCACATCTTCGGCAAATGAATCCGCGATCAGGCTTAACCCGTCGTAGTCGTCCCCTTTTTCATCCACATAAACCGGAACCGAACGATCCGCGGAAGCTACGACGAACTGATCGAGCGGCGGACGCGGTGTCGGGGTCGGGGTTGATACTGCCGAGGCCCCAGGCGCGGCCGGTGTAACCCCGGGGGCAGCCGGGGTGGCAGCTCCGGTCGGAAGCGTGACACTTCCCTTTTCCTGAACCGTTACGCGGCAGACGGCTTTTGCTCCCCGTCCATCCTGCGCGTAAGCCGTAATCTGAGCCGTACCAGCCTTCTTCGCCGTCACAACTCCTTTTTTGCTCACGGTGGCAACCGACTTTTTCGAAGTCTCGTATGTGATCTTTTTCACGGTCGCTTTCGCGGGTGAAACAGACGCCTTCAACGTCAGGTTTTGTCCCTCGCTCAGAACCGCGCTTGTCTTGTCAACCGAAACTTTTTTCACTTTCGTAAGCTTTTTATAAACAGTTACCTGAATCGACGCTTTCTTCTTCGGCTTCGTAGTACTTAACGCCGTGATCGTTGCTTTTCCGGCTTTCTTCGCCTTTAAAACACCTTTCTTCGTGACCTGTACCACTTTGTTCCGACTAGAAGAATACGTGATATTTGCTTTTGCTTTTTTCGGGCTCACATTTGCCTTTAAGCGGAATGTCTCGCCCTTTTTGAGTGCCAGCGTCTGCACGGCCGGCTTCGAAAACTCAATACTTTTTACTTTTGCTCCACTTGCCGCCTCTGCCGGTGCCGCTGGAACTACAGTGCACACGGTCATGGCTGCGGCGGCCATGACTGCCAGCAGTTTTTTACCTTTTCCCCTCATACAATACCTCTTTTCTGATTAAGCTTCGCGCATATCCGATGCTTCATAAAAAGCAATACTTAAAGCTATGCTTTACAAAAAGGAGACTTTACCTCCCTCTGCTGCCCGGACCGTGGTCTCATCCAACGGAATGGTGTAACGGTTTCCCGAAACCGTCGTGATCACCAGATCATAAATGGTAATGTTCGGGCATACGGCGTGCGGATATATCACGATCTGCCGTTCTTTACCGTCTCCCTCCGCCAGCCTGCTCTTTGCCTGCTCATCCAGTGAAAGGGAACATGAATTTCCGATTCCTGCCGGCACGGCAAACCGCGTGGAGGACGTCTCTTGTATCTCTAACTGATGTAATGTTACCGTACCCTGGACGCCGTCTACGGTAACGTCCTGCGTTCCTGTTACCGTATCAGTAACCCCGGTCTCCGCTCCCGTCAGCTCTGCCGCCGTTTTCCGTTTCGCACCGGCATACAGACGCACCGATACCGGTTTATCGGAATCCATACCGAGCGAGATCTCGGAAATATCCTCTGCCTTTACCTCCTCCGGCAGGGAATAGGTTACGACCGCATAACTGCGGAAATTGTTGGACGACTGAAAGATCGCTCTCTGTTTTCCATCACCTGGTGTTCCGGTAGGAACAGCCGGTGTCGATACCGGCGGTGCCACGGAAGGAGCCGGGGATGGTACGATCAATGGCATCGGCTGTGCCGACTGCCTTTTCACAGTAACCGTACATACCGCTTTTGCCCCGCGCCCGTCTGCCGCGTGCGCCGTAATCTTTACGGTGCCTTCCTTTTTCGCCGTCACGACACCTTTGGCGGACACACCTGCCACTGCCGCATCGGACGTTTTGTAAACCACTTTTTTCACAGTTGCCTTTTTCGGCGTGACCGAGGCGGTCAGGGCCATCGAATTTGTTCCATTGCCGTTTATATTCAGCACCACGTTTTTCTGATCCAGGCTCACACCGGAGGCTTTTTTAAAATTCTTCACGACCTGTACCGTGATAGCCGCCTTCCGGCCGCTCTTATCTTTCGCGGCCGCGGTAATCTTCGCCTTGCCGTTTTTCTTCGCCGTGACCTTTCCTTTTGCGGAAACGGCGGCGACTTTTTTATTGGAAGACGTAAACGTTAATTTCTTATTTTTCGCGCTGGCCGGCGCTACTTTCGTCTTTACCTGAAATTTTTCGCCCTTTTTCAGATAGAGGCTGCTCGTCTGCGGGTTCGTTATCGTCACACTTTTGACTTTTTTTGCCGCTTGGGAAGTGGTCGAGGAACTGTTGGAAAACAGCCATGCCGTCAGGATCACAGCCATCCCCGCCGCCAGTATTTTTCTACCTGCTCTATTTCGCATCGAATCCCTCCCCTTTCATCATCGCTTCGTACACGATCCGGCCGATCTCTCTGTACCCGGCTGCATTCGGGTGAAGCCAGTCATTACTGAATTCCTCGACCATCTTTTCCGGATCTTCCGGATCCGTGAACGCCGCTGATAAGTCGATCACCTCGTCCGCTTCCGACTTTGTGAGGATCCATTCATTGACGGCCAGACGGATCTTCTCACGGAGAGGGCCTTCGTTATCCGAATAATAATTATTTCCTTTGAATGGAAGGATCGTACACATGTATACCTTCATCCCTTTTTCATGCGCTTTGTCGATCATGATCTCATACTGCTCGATCATGCGCGCCGTCAGGGACTCATCTGTCGCATAGCCGATATCGTTGATCCCCATGAGCATCACGAGGTATTTTGCCCCCGGCTGCTCCAGCACATCGTGGTCAAAACGGTCTTTCGCCGCCTGCCCCAGTCCGCCAAAGATGGAATTTCCGCCAATTCCCTGATTCAGTACAGACAAGTGGGACGTGGACTCATTCTCCAGCAGTTTCTCGGCAAACGCATCGGTCCACCGCTGATATTTGTTGGGATTCGTTCCGTAACCATCTGTGATCGAGTCGCCAAAGCAGACAACCGCTTCATTCCTCTCCGGCGACATGACATCCATTCCCTCGAGGAAATACCAACTCACCCTTCGGCGGTTGAGGTCGTTTCCGAGTGTCTCGTCGCTGACACGGTTTCCTTCGGCAAAATGATTGTTGCACCGCGCCCCCGTATGGCTCGTGATATTTGCCGGCACCTCGCCGAAATAGGTGGATACCGCGATCAGCTGCAGTGGATCGACTTTATAGTCGATCGGATCCGAAACGACCATGTCGCCCGCCGGGATCGACACGCTCTCGCTCCCGTTAAATGTCACGACCGTATCCGTCGCCGGGTCGATGTCCGAACGGGCCGCATTGACCTGGTTCGCGATGTGCACGGATTTCAACTCCACCGGCGTCTTGCCGACTTTATTCGAGAATTTCAGCCGGATCTTTTCTCCGCCCGTGGAAGGACGGATAAACTGACGAAATGTATTTCCGCTCAACCCCGGCTTCGGCGGCGCGTTTTCACTGACCGCCTCCAGCTGCGAACTCGCCCAGGTGCCTACCCAGTCATATGTACCGAGTTCCTTTTTGTCTTTATAAACGCTGCCCGTGCTGTCCGCCAGTGTAAACCGGCTTCCCGGCTGTGCGGGAAGGGACAGATTCGTCTGCTCAGTTCCCGATGGCAGCGTCAGCTTATATTCATCCCTGTTGACAAACGCCTGATCCTTGTAATGATCGATCTGGACCACGACATCCTTATCCGCATCTGTCAGGTTTTCCAGCGAAAACTCAACCTCATCTTCCGCTTTGTTTAAAACAGGTTCCCCTAACTGGATGCTGCTGGCATCCTGATAGTGGTCGCCGCCTTCTTCCGCCGATGAAAAATAGCTGTAAGCTACCGCGGAACAAACGGAGCACATTAGCGCTGCCGTACAGAAAAAGGCAATCAGCCGTTTCCTGATTTTTCTATCTTTGTACACGCAATCCTCTCCTTTCTGAACTCCTAATCTTGTGTAAAATCTGGTACTTATATTCTACACCATTACCACCCGTTTTTCAATCACTTATTTTTACCACTTCGCCTTGATATGCGGGCAGTATCCGGCCTTTTTCGCGGCGCGGACCGCGACGTAACAGCCGCACTGCCCACATAAGCCTCCCCGCAGTTCCTGGCAGCTGTCGCAGAGAAGGAGCCGCCTCTCGTACTCTTCGTCAGAAACCCTGTCTTCTTCGGGGATATGTTCGATGTATTGCTCCAGCTTTAACAGCTCTTTTTCCATCATTTCTTTTGTCCACTCGCACCGCGGACAAAATCGGATCTGTTTTCCCATCGCGCCGTCCCTATTTCAGAACAAGGGTTACGACACTGCAAGGTGGAAGTTTTGCCGTCAGCGCGCCGTCTGCCAGGCTTGCTCCTGTAAATGCCTGCGGCTTTACTACATCGTCCTTTTCGAACGTGTTAAAATCGCCCATGTTTCCGGTCAGCATCGTGCCGGTAACAGCGCCGTAGCTGCCTACGACGTCCATCTGGCACTCAATTTCTTCGGAAAGAGATACATTGGCAAGCGTTACAGTCAGCTCTCCTGCCTCATTGACCGAGGCCGACGATGAGACGAGCGGCACCGTATAGCCTTCGCATTCTTCCTTCGGTACATCGAGATAACAGTCAACGAGCGTCGCCCCCTGATGGCGCTTGTACATTTCAAACACATAATAGGTCGGCGTTTTTACGATCTTCGCGCCCTCTGTCAGAACGACTGCCTGAAGCACATTGACTACCTGCGCGATATTTGCCATGTCGATGCGGTCGCAGCGGCGGTTGAAAATGTTCAAATTCAGCGCGGCAACCATCGCGTCGCGCATCGTATTCTGCTGGTACAAAAATCCCGGGTTCGTTCCCTCTTCTACCTGATACCACGTACCCCATTCATCAACGACGAGTTTCACCTTATGTTCCGGATCATATTTGCTCATGATCTCCAGATGGCGGTCGATCATTTCCTCGATGCGAAGTGTGGACTCGATCGTCTCGTAGTACCGTTTCTCATCAAAACCGGTCGCCGTATCCTTTTTCTCCCAGCCGCATGGAACGGTGTAATAGTGCATACTGATGGCGTCCGCAAAGTTACTGCCGATGATGCTCATCAGTTTGTCCGTCCACTCATAGTCGTCCGCGTTTGGGCCGCAGGCGATCTTGTACAATTTATTGTCGCCGTAGTTTTTGCAAAATGTCTGGAATCTGCGATATGTATTCGCATAATATTCAGGTGTCATATTTCCGCCGCAGCCCCAGTTCTCGTTGCCGACACCGAAATATTTCAGCTTCCACGGCTCTTTTCTGCCGTTTTGTGCACGCTTGTTCGCCATCGGGGATTCGCCGTCAAACGTCATGTACTCGATCCACTCGGACATTTCCTGTACGGTTCCGCTTCCGACATTCCCGTTAATATACGGCTCACAGCCGATCTGGCTGCACAGTTCAAAAAACTCGTGCGTGCCAAAACTATTATCCTCCACAACACCGCCCCAGTTCGTATTTACCATACATTTCCGGCTCTCTTTCGGCCCGATGCCGTCCATCCAGTGATACTCGTCGGCAAAACATCCGCCCGGCCAGCGCAGTACCGGAATGTCCAGATTTTTCAAAGCCTCTACCACGTCGTTACGCATCCCCTTTGTATTTGGTATGTCCGAATCTTCGCCGACGAAGATCCCCTCATAAATGCAGCGGCCCAAATGCTCGGAAAAATGTCCGTAAATTTCTTTGTTTATGTTCCCCTGCTTTCTTTTTGTGTTGATCAGTCCTTCAACCTTCCTCATTTCTGCTACCTCCAAAAGTTATATTTTATTTTAATTTATAGAGAACTTCCTCAAAACAGACGCCGTCCGTCTCTGGAATGTCCATTTCTTCCGTTACCAGGATACAATCCTTCACAAAGGCCGCCGCCTTTTTGACCGACTGTTCAAAATCCACGCCGTTGACACAGTCTGCCGCGATGATGGCGGAAAAAATATCGCCCGTGCCCGAGCGCACTTTGCCGACCCGTTTCTGGCGCAGGATCTTTAGTTCTCCCGGCCGCTCACTGACCGCGTTCGAGACATAATGACCCGTTTCCAGCCCGGAGATCACGATCTTTCCCGCCCCCAGTCCCCGCAGCCGCTCGACGATCCGCCGCAGTTCCCCGCCGGTCCAGCCGGAGCCTTTATACGGCAGGCCGGCCAGCATACACGCTTCCGTGACATTCGGCGTTAAAATATCCGCAAACTGAACGAGGTGCTTCATGCGCTCGCACATGTCTGCCGTGTACGTCGGATACGCCCTTCCGTTCTCCCCCATGACCGGATCGATCACCACTTTTGTCCGCTCGTCGCGAAACGCCCGGATAAAATCCGTAACGATCTCAATCTGCGCCGCGGAACCAAGAAAACCGCTGGTGATCCCCTCAAACCGCAGTCCCAGTTTTTTCCACTCCTCAATATACGCCGGCATCCGGTCCGTGTAATCATCGCAAAAAAACGACGGAAAACCGGTATGGTTTGAAAAAACAGAGGTCGGAACCACGCACCCCTGTACTTTCATGTGGGAAATGACCGGCAGGGATACCGCGACGGAACACCTGCCAAATCCTGATATATCATTGATGATCGCAATTTTTTTCTGATTATTATGAGACATTTCAAATACACTTTCTAACATGTCCAGATGGTGACACGTATTTATTTTTTCCACGTGCTAGGTGAAAACAAGAGCAGGATCGGAAACAATTCCAGTCTTCCCGCTATCATGTCAAAAATTAAAACAAGTTTTGATGCCGGCGCAAACAGCGAGAAATTCGCCATTGGCCCGACATCCTTCAAACCGGGGCCGATGTTATTGATCGTGGCGGCCACGGCAGAAAAATTCGTCACAAAATCAAACCCGTCCAAACTGATCAATAGCACGGACACGGCAAAAACGATGAGATACGCCACTAAAAACACATTGACGGAACGCACGACCTCATGCTCCACTTTTCGTCCGCCAACGGAGATCTTATACACATTCCGAGGATGGATCATGATTTTTAGTTCTTTAAAAAAGGTCTTTGCCCATATGATCATACGGGAAACCTTCATACCGCCGCCGGTACTGCCCGCGCAGGCGCCAATAAACATAAGTAAGAGCAGGATCGTTTTGGAAAATTCCGGCCACTGGTCAAAATCCACCGTCGAAAACCCTGTCGTCGTAATGATGGATCCCACCTGAAAGGCCGCGTGCCGCAGCGCCTCACCTATACTGCCGAACATGCCCCGGATATTGATGGTGATGAATGCCACCGCCACCAGGATCACGCCCAGGTACGCGCGGACTTCTGACATCTGAAACGCCTCTTTCCAGCGTTTTCCCAAAATGAGCAAATAATAAAATGTAAAATTAACTCCAAAAGCTATCATAAATACCGTCACGACGATCTGTATGTACGGGGAAAAACCGGCCAGACTGTCATTATAGATGCCGAATCCACCCGTACCCGCCGTACCAAACGTAGTGGTGAGGGCGTCGTAAACACTCATCCGTCCCGCCAGCAGAAAGAGAAATTCTACGACCGAGAGTACGAGGTACATGCCGTAGAGGATCTTGGCGGTCGATTTGATGCGGGGCACCAGTTTACCTACGGTAGGGCCCGGACTTTCCGCTTTCATCAGATACATATTCCTGCCGTCGGCAAGCGGTACGACTGCCATCATAAAGACGAGAACCCCCATACCGCCGATCCAGTGGGTAAATGTTCTCCAAAAATTGATACACTTTGAGAGGCTCTCCACATCCCCGAGGATCGTCGCCCCTGTCGTCGTAAATCCCGACGCGGTTTCAAACAGCGCATCAACATAGGAAGGTATGGCGCCTGACATCACAAACGGCAGCGCGCCGAATATACTGAGCAAAAACCAGCTTAGAGCCACGATAATAAATCCCTCTCTGGCATACATCGATTTATTCTGCGGCTTAAATCTAGTTATAATAAAACCCGTCACAAGACAGATCAACGCGGACACAGCGAAAAATACCGCATCCTCTTCCCGGTAAATGGCTCCCACCAGACACGGCAGCATGAGAAAGATCCCCTCAAAATCCAGCAGCCAGCCGAGCATGTAAATGACAACCCTGTAATTCATTTCTTACTTCCCCCCTACTGCTTCCTGACATGGATCACATCGCGGATATCTTTCAGTCCGAGTGTCGTCGTCACGATGACGACCGAATCCCCGACCCGCATCGTGTCCTTACCACGGGGAATGATGATGTTCCTTCCGCGGATGATACAGGCAACGATCGTATTTTCTTTGATCTGCAGTTCCTCCAGCGGAATACCGGACAATTCCGAGTCCTGTTTCACGATAAATTCCAGCGCCTCCGCTTTATCATCAAGTATACGGTACATCGTTTCGACATTACAGCCGATCGAGTTCTTTTTCCCTCGCACAAACTGCAGGATGTGCTGTGCCGTAATTTTTTTCGGATATACGGTCGTATCCAGATCAAGTTCACGGATGATCTGGTCAAAATCCATGCGGTTGATCTTCGTCGCCACCTTGCCTTTTCCCTGGCTGCGGGCAAATAAAGACAGCATAACGTTTTCCTCATCAATATTCGTCAGCGCCACAAACGCCTCCGCCTGGGCCACTCCTTCTTCTATGAGAACACTCTGTTCCGCACCGTCCGCGTGAATGATCTGCGCCTTTGGCAAAAGTTCAGATAACACGTCACACCGCCGCTCATCCCGCTCCACCAGCTTCACGTCAATACCCATCGGCAAAAGCAGCTTTGCCAGATAATACGACGTATCCCCGCCGCCGACGATCATCGTATCTTTGACCTGGTGCGTCTCGATGCCGATCTTTTTAAAGAAGTCGCTCGCTTTTTTGGCGTCGGCCAGAATTGATACCACGTCTTTTTCATGAAGACGAAAATCCCCTTTGGGAATGAAAATATTTCCTCCCCGCTCCACGGCGCAGACGAGGACGTCGGCCTTTAGTTTGGGGGCAATGCTCATCACCAGCATATCACTTAAATTTGATTCCGGCGGAACGCGGAATTTCAGCATCTCCACGCGACCCTTGCCAAATGAATCGATCTTGATGGCAGATGGAAACCGCAGTACTTTTGCGATCTCCTGCGCTACCGCAAATTCCGGATTTATCGTCATCGCCAGTCCGAGCGTTTCTTTTACAAAATCAATTTCCGCGCTGTACTCCGGGTTTCTCACCCTGGCGATCGTCTGGCAGTTACCGGCACGTTTCGCGATCAGACAGCACAAAAGGTTTAACTCGTCCGAAGCGGTTACGGCGATCAGAAGGTCTGCTTTTTCAATGCCTGCTTCCATCTGGGTTTTGTAGCTCGCTCCGTTTCCTGCTACGCCCATTACGTCGAATTGGTTCGATAATTCCTCTACGACTGCATAGCTGCGGTCGATCACGGTAACTTCATTGTCGTCTTTGTTCAATTCCTCCGCCAGCGTCCTGCCGACTTTCCCGCACCCAACAATAATGATCTTCATGTTCTCCTCACATTCTGCCCCGCAATGAAATATTACGTGTTAGCTTTGTAACTTTCGGGTAATTCTTTTATGGTAAGTTGTTTGTTTGAAATAAAAAAATGGTATGTGTATAACGTAACATAATGTGGGGGAAATGTCAATGTGGAAGGGGGGCAGTAATCCGCATCCCCTTGTGCTCTTGCTGATCCCATTCAGGCCCTCCGCTCCCGAGTATGCAATCTTATATGCCGCCCAGCGGGGTACATCCAGCTTCATTAGATGCTTTGCTCTGTTCTTTGGCGTTTTCCAATACTTCCATATGCACATACGCGGGCGATATTTCCCTCCATGTACCTGCCACATTTACTCGTACTTCCAGCAACTTTTGGACTTCAGTGTCTCTTGTCACCTTATCCGCATTTCCGAGCCTTATATGCGGTTTCTTTCCGTCAGGTCAAAGGTTTGCTTACAGCTTCTTTCAGATTCCGTCACACGGCGGACACCCTTGCCGTTCGGCTATGTGCTTCGTTGTTGCCTACGCGCACTCGGGACTTTCACCCGTTAGAACTCGCCCATGCTGGGCAAACAAAAGGGGCTGTCGGTTAATACCGATTTTTAAGCTTTGAATCTTAAAATAAGAATCTCCCGCAGAAATCAGTGTTTTTAATATCTGACCTTCTGCGGGAGATTCGTTTTTTTCTTTTCCGTATGTATTTTAGGGCGCAAAAACCCCCTGACTGCATTTTTGAAAGTGCGCTTTTTCTAAGCAGCCTTTTCTTCCGTTTTTCCTTCAAATTTTTGGATCTTATCATGAAGAAAACGATGATATTTATTTATGTTCCGGCCAATGGCGTACAGCATGAATTCTTTATACACCTTCTCTGATGTCCGGTAGTTGAACCGCCGGAAGCTGTCGTTTTCTTTGATGTCCCCGAAATGTCCCTCTGTCTGTATGGAACGGATCTGACGGTTTCGGATTCCTTTCTCACTCTGGATGTTTGCATGGGATTCTTCTTTCAATGTTTCCCACTGCTCATTGATCTTCATGACTTTATTTTTCCCGGCATCTTTTTCAGCATTATATTTATACAAGCATTTCGCTTTGTGTTCACAGCCGCTGCAGTCTGCACATCCATACACCTCAAAGGTCTGTGTATAACCATCCTTTGTTTTGGTCTCTGTGCGGATATGATGCAGTTCTCTTCCGTCATGGCAGACATAATAAAGTTCATCCCCGGACACCTGTGTTTTCATGTTGTAATATTTTCCGATATCTTCTTTGTATGCACGTGTTTTCCGCTTTTCATGATCCTGTAACTTGATGTAACCGGATATTTTATTTCCCTTTAAGTACAGGAGATTTTTCTCACTGCAGTAACCGCTGTCTGCCGTTACCTCCTCAAGGATATCC
>CAJTTQ010000004.1:16043-74910 GCA_910579145.1 uncultured Eubacterium sp. | reverse complement strand
TCAGTCACCGCCGGGTCCATCTTTTCGTTCCCTCTGATCCTCTTTTACGGTATATTTTGAAGTGGAGGAATCCTGATCGGAATCATCCGAAGCTCCGGGAATGTTGTTTGACTGATTGTGCCTGCCTGTCGTTCGGTGGCAGTTGGTAAAAACATCTTTTTTTTCCATATGAACCTCGTTTCTGCACAGATTGCGTAAAATTATTTGTTTACTGCGGAACTGATAAGATTAGTGTATCCGGAAAGAGAAAAAATATTCGAACTTGAAAGTTTCAACCGCCCCGAAACTCAGAAAAGAGCAGAGGGGCGGTTTTTTTACTCATCGTCAATGTCAAAAGATATCGATGTCTCTTTAATTCCCGGTAGAAATGAATGGACTCAATACACTTGCTACCTGAACGGCAGGCATCGTCTGGAGAGATACCCTGCCAGGGCCGGTCACAACTGTATTGAAGAAGCCTTCGCCGCCGAGAAGCTTATTTTTGAGTCCTTTTACGGTAACGATGTCCACCGAACAGGTGCCGTCCATCATCGCGAGATATCCGGTATCGATCGTGATCTTTTCGCCGGCAGCCAGTTCTTTCGTGACGACAGAGCCGTCGATTTCGAGGAAGGCCGTGCCGTTTCCGGACAGCTTCTGCATGATAAAGCCCTCGCCGCCAAAAAAGCCGGATCCAAGTTTCTTCTGGAAGAAGATGGAAAGTTCCACTCCAGAAGTCGATGCCAGGAACGCGGACTTCTGACAGATGACCTCCTGTCCCGGGCGGATCTCCACAGCGATGATGTCTCCCGGAAAACTCGAAGCGAACGCGATCGAGCCAGGCTTCCCCTGCGCGGTGTAACGGTTTTGGAACATATTCTCGCCGGACAGCGCCTTTGAAAACATCTTTCCGATACCGCCGCCGGATGTCTCCATCTGCATGTTATCTGTCATCCAGCTCATGGCTCCAGACTCACAAATGATACTTTCTCCCGCATCCAGTGTGCATTCTACCACAGGAAGTGGTGTTCCTTTAATTTCGTACTGCATAATTTACCCTCTTTCTTTTTTTATTTTGATGCCGTGATGTGCCAAAGGATCAGCAGAATTCCACGTTCGACACTGATCATCCCCTTTTTTCCTACGGCTTCATTACTTACGCCGAGTGGAACGGTGTTCGACAAGGTTACACCCTCCACTTCGTATTTTAACCCCTTGATCGTCACATTTTCGCTCGTATCGCTCAGGGAGAAAACGGAAACATAACCCGATACATCTTTTGACAGCGTAAAGCTGCTGTTCTGGATCACGGTCAACGCATAATCCTCGTGATATAAAATGCCCTGCGCATGGCTGGCGGCAAGGAACGATAGTGCCTGAATGTTTGCGACCGTGTGGTCAAGCCTTCCGCCAAGTCCGCCAAAGATAGCAAACTGTTCGTAGCCTTTTGTAAGCCCGAACCGGATGGCGAGCATCATATCGGTGTCGTCTTTTTCAGGCGGGTATGTTTTTTTCTCACAGATCGTATCGTCCCAAATTTCGTGCGAGGTCACGGAGTCGAAATCGCCAAGGGCCACGTCTGCCCGCAGTCCGAGACGGACCAGATGGTCATATCCGCCGTCGGCGGCGATGACCAGGTCGTCTTTTGTCAACGTGATCTCACAGGGAGAAAATTCCCCGGCGCCGAAAATGTAGCAAGTTGGTGTGTCCATGTTCAGCCTCCGTGATTCGGCGCAGTCATGTTCATGTTTTCGATGATCTGAACCGCGTCGTCCATGTAATCAAAGGAGAACTCTTCGATCGCGCCGGCGTCGATCGCTTCTGTCAGTTTTGGATCGATGGGAAGCTGGCTTAAAATAGGAAGTTCATACTTGGCGGCAGTTTCTTTTACGCGGCTTTCGCCGAAGACGGACAATTTTTTGCCGCAGTCCGGGCACTCCACGTAACTCATGTTTTCTACGATACCAAGGACGGGTATGTTCATCATTTCCGCCATTTTCACTGCTTTTCCGACGATCATGGAAACGAGATCCTGCGGGGTCGTTACGACGATAATGCCGTCAAGCGGCAGGGACTGGAATACAGTCAGCGGAACATCGCCGGTTCCCGGCGGCATATCTACGAAAAGACAGTCGATGTCTTCCCATAAAACATCCGTCCAGAACTGTTTGACCGTGCCGGCGATCACCGGCCCGCGCCAGATGACCGGGTCAGTCTCATTTTCCAAAAGAAGATTGATGGAAATGATGTCAATGCCGGTTTTGGATTTCACCGGAAAGATCGTCGTGGCATTTCCCGTCGCCTTTTCGGTCACGCCGAACGCTTTCGGAATGGAAGGGCCGGTAATATCGGCGTCCATGATCCCGCACCGGTGGCCCTTCCTGCGATATGCCACCGCCATTAAGTCGGTTACCATAGATTTGCCGACGCCGCCTTTGCCGCTCATGATTCCGATCACGCTCTTTATATTGCTATCTGGATGTGGATTTTCTATAAAAGATTTTGGGTCCGGAGACTGCGCTCCGTCGCAGCCTGAACTGCAGTTTGAACAATCGTGGTTACAATCAGCCATCGTGTCTGTTCCTCCCTTTCTGAAAATAGTTTCTATACTACCATTAAGTTTATTGCGAATGGGGAGATTTGTCAATACGGTTTTTGACACCAAAAGGGCGCCTGTGCTACAATTAAGAAAGAAAAAGCCGAATCGGGTATCGTCGGCAAATATGATCATCAGAAAAGAGGCGTAACATGGAATCGAGAAAAGAGAAGGCAATGGAATTATTTAAACAGGGATACAATTGTTCGCAGTCTGTCGTACTTGCGTATGCGGATCTGCTCGGACTGGACTGGGACCAGGCGGCGAAATACGCGTCTTCCTTCGGCGGAGGACTGGCGAGGCTCCGCCATGTGTGCGGCACGGTATCAGGAATGTCGATGGTGGCGGGCATCCTGACCGGTTCGTCCGACCCGAAAGATGTAAACCAGAAAAAACAAAATTATGAAGTAGTCCAAAAACTGGCAGAGGAATTTGAGAAACGGAATGGAAGCATCATCTGCCGGGAACTGCTGAAGCTTGACCAGAAAAGCACACCGGTCGGAGAAGGCTACCAAAGCGGCGCGGAGCCGGAGCCGCGGACGGAACAGTATTACAAAAAACGGCCTTGCGTGAACCTTGTAGGTGAAGCTTGCGAGATATTAGAAAATACCTTACATGAACTTCTTGAATAAGAATCGAAAATGTGATATGATGAAATGCGAAGGAAACTACGGGACGCTTTCTTCTCTCCACATGATTGCGGTATTGTCTGGAGAGGGGGAGACGGAATTATGTCATGAGGTTTTGACACGTTTCAACAGAAAAAAAGACGCGGTTTTGTGTCCTTGTACAGGGACACAATATCATTATGCGCAGAAATGAGGTAAAATATGTTTCGAATTGTAGAAAAGAAGTCCCTGAACCCGACCGTTACGAAAATGGTGGTTGAGGCTCCTCTTATAGCAAAAAAGGCTGAGCCGGGGCAGTTTATTATTTTTCGGGCGAAGGAAGACAGCGAGAGGATCCCGCTGACGATCTCCGATTTTGACCGGGAAGCTGGTACGGTGACGATCATTTATCAGATCGTCGGCGGTTCCACGATGGAACTGGATACGCTGAATGAGGGGGAAAGCATTCATGACTTTGTCGGCCCGCTCGGGGTTCCGACACATACGGAAGGCTTGAAAAAAGTGGCGGTTGTCGGCGGAGGCGTCGGCTGCGCGATCGCGTATCCGGTTGCGAAAAAGCTGCATGAGATGGGGGCAGAGGTTCATTCGATCGTGGGCTTCCGCAACCAGGACCTTGTCATTTTGGAAGATGAATTTAAGAATGCCAGTGATACGTTTGTCATGATGACGGACGACGGCAGTTACGGGGAAAAAGGACTCGTGACGGATGCGCTGGAGAAGCTGATCCAGGAGGGGAATGAGTACGACGAGGTCATTGCGATCGGGCCGCTCATTATGATGAAGTTCGTTTGTCTGACGACAAAAAAATATGATATAAAAACGATGGTAAGCATGAATCCGATCATGATAGATGGAACAGGCATGTGCGGAGGCTGCCGACTGACCGTAGGCGGGGAGACGAAATTTGCCTGCGTGGACGGGCCGGACTTTGACGGCCACCAAGTGGATTTTGATGAGGCGATGCACCGGGGAACGATGTATAAAGAATTTGAGACACATGCCCGAGAAGCGGCCTGCAATTTATTAAAGGAGGCTAAGTAAAATGGCGGAACGTAATATGGATCTGAATAAATGTCCGATGCCGGTACAGGACCCGGACGTGAGAAATAAAAACTTTGACGAAGTGGCTTTGGGATATACGTATGATATGGCGGTCAATGAGGCGAGAAGATGTCTCAACTGCCCGAAGAAGCCCTGTGTGAGCGCCTGCCCGGTTCAAATCGACATTCCGGCGTTTATTGAGCGGGTGGCAAATGAAGATATGGATGGCGCGTTTGAAATTCTTTCGAGGTCAACCTCCCTCCCCGCCGTGTGCGGCCGTGTCTGTCCACAGGAGAGCCAGTGCGAGGGCCAGTGTGTCCGCGGCATCAAAGGGGAGCCGGTCGGCATCGGCCGTCTGGAGCGCTTCGTGGCGGACTATCACAGGGAGCACTGTGACGAACAGCCAGTGATGCCGGAACAGAACGGGCATAAAGTAGCAGTCATCGGCGCGGGGCCGAGTGGTCTTACTGTGGCAGGAGACCTGGCCAAGATGGGGTATAAAGTGACGATCTATGAGGCACTTCACCTTGCCGGGGGTGTTCTTGTGTATGGTATACCGGAATTCCGTCTTCCGAAGGCGATCGTACAGAAAGAGATCGATAACCTGAAAGCGATCGGGGTCGATGTGGAGACGAACATGGTCATCGGCAAAGTGCTGACGATCGATGAACTGTTTGAGCTGGGAAATGAGGCCGTATTTGTCGGTTCCGGCGCAGGACTCCCGAGATTTATGAACATTCCGGGAGAGAGCCTGAAGGGCGTATATTCAGCCAATGAATTCCTCACCCGTATCAACTTGATGAAAGCATATCAGGATGACAGCAAAACGCCGATCCAGCACGCAAAGAAAGTGGCGGTTGTCGGCGGCGGGAATGTGGCGATGGACGCCGCGCGGAGCGCAAAACGCCTAGGAGCTGAGGAAGTGTACATCGTTTACCGCCGTGGGATGGAAGAACTCCCGGCAAGAAAAGAAGAAGTGGAGCACGCGGAAGAAGAGGGCATCATTTTCAAAACGCTGCACAATCCGGTGGAGATACTCGGAGACGAAGAGGGCATGGTGTGCGGCATGAAATGTGTCCAGATGGAGCTCGGTGAGCCGGATGAGAGCGGCCGCCGCCGTCCGATCGTAAAAGAGGGAAGTGAGTTTGTCCTTGATGTGGATTCCGTGATCATGTCGATCGGTACGAGTCCGAATCCGCTGATCCGTTCTACGACGCCAGGACTGGATGCCAATAACCACGGCTGTCTGATCACGAAGGATGAAAAAGGCGAGACGACCAGAGAAGGCGTTTACGCCGGCGGAGACGCTGTGACCGGAGCCGCTACCGTAATTCTCGCGATGGGGGCAGGAAAATCAGCGGCGAAGGCGATTGATGAATATATTCAAAGTAAGTAACAGATAAATGGGGATATAATATTAATGAAGGTGAAATCGAAATCAGGATTACGCACATCGCTTCTCCGGATTACGGTGCTGCCTCTTACTTTACTCGGAGTTTTGATCATTGCTTATAGTTCGTATCACTTGACTGCGCGGGTGCATCAGGAAGTAAAAACGCAGCTAAAAGATGTCGCCCGTTCAGCTGTGTATACGTATGAGAGGGAATATCCGGGGGATTATCGCAAGGGGGACGACGCAGAACTGTATAAAGGAGAACGACCGGTCAGGGACGCGGAGGAAATACTAGAAGGCTACAAAAGAATGTTCGATGTGGACGTCACGATATTTTATTGTGACGAGAGGGTCGCCACGACGATCCGGTCTGATTCGGGCAATCCGATCGTAGGAACAAAAGCCAATCAGGAAGTAACCGAGGATGTGTTTCACGGGCGCGCGGAAATGTTTTATGAAAATACCAATATCAATAACAGCCGTTATTTTTCGTATTACCGGCCGCTCTATGATACGCAGGGAAACTGTACTGGCATGTTGTTTGCGGGCAAGGAAGTCAAATATGTGAGAAGCAGTGTACTGGTAGGTGTCATGCCGGTCATTATTGCCATGTTTGTGTGTGTAGCTATTGTTGTATTTGTCATATGGGCGTACGCAAACAGACTGATCAAGTGCATGTGGCAGCTCGGCGAATTTTTTGTAAAAGTAGAAGGCGGCGATCTGACGACGGAGCTCGGTGTCGAAGTCATGGGCAGGAAAGATGAACTTGGGCGGATTGGAAAATCCGCGGTTCAGATGCAGTCGGCGCTTCGGGAGCTGATCGAGAGGGATTCCCTGACGGGGTTGTATAACCGTCATTACGGGGAGATCTGGCTGCGGGAGGCGCAAAAAGAAGCGAAAAAGACGGGATGCCCATACTATGTGTCGATCGGTGATATAGATTTCTTTAAGAAATTTAATGACAGTTACGGGCATGACTGCGGCGATATGGTACTCCGTGAGGTTTCACGTACATTAAAGCAAAGGGTAGGAAATCATGGGTATGCGGTCCGGTGGGGCGGCGAGGAATTTTTGCTCGTTTTGTCCGGCGAAAAGATAGAGGATGTCGAACGTTTTGTGAACCAGATCGCGGATGAAATCAAAACAATGGAATCTGTGTATGAGGACCGGGTGCTGAACGTTACGATGACGTTTGGTGTGACGGACGGCGATACCCAGGCAAATATTGATGACATCATAAAGAAGGCTGACCAGGCGCTTTATGAGGGAAAAGAAACAGGGCGCGACAAAGTCGTATATAAACATTAGAAAGGAAGGTGCATATGAAACGAGTAGCTTTTTTGACGAGCGGAGGAGACTGCCAGGCATTGAACGCGACGATGCGCGGTGTGGCAAAGACGCTGTATGAGTCGGATGAGGATGTGGAGATCATCGGTATCCTGGAAGGATACAAAGGATTGATGTATGAAAAGTATGTAAAGATGAAACCGTCTGATTTTTCGGGTATACTCACAGAGGGCGGGACGATTCTTGGATCTTCCAGACAGCCGTTCAAACAGATGAGGAAGCCGGATGAAAACGGCATGGACAAGGTTTTGGCGATGAAGAACACCTATCAGAAACTGAAACTGGACTGTCTTGTCATTTTGGGCGGAAACGGCACGCAGAAGACGGCGAACCTGCTCAGCGAAGAGGGACTAAACGTCGTGGGCCTTCCGAAGACGATCGACAATGACATCTGGGGAACGGATATGACATTTGGTTTCCAGAGCGCGGTGGATATCGCGACGGACTGCATCGACCGGATCCATACGACGGCGTATTCGCACGGTCGTGTGTTTATCGTGGAAGTCATGGGGCATAAAGTTGGCTGGCTCACGCTGCATGCGGGGATCGCAGGCGGCGCGGATGTGATCCTGCTCCCGGAGATCCCGTATGATATCGACTCGGTGATCGGGGCGATCGAGCGGAGGACGGAGGCGGGAAAGCGCTTTTCAATTCTGGCTGTGGCCGAGGGAGCGATTTCAAAAGAAGATGCGGCATTATCCAAAAAAGAATTGAAAGAAAAGCTGAAAAACACTCCGTATCCGAGTGTTTCCTACAAGATTGGCGCGGAAATACAGGAAAAGACCGGACAGGAGATCCGTATCACTGTGCCGGGGCACACGCAGCGCGGAGGAAGTCCCTGCGCGTATGACCGCGTGATCTCCAGCCGTTTGGGCGCCGCGGCCGCACGGCTCATCAAGAAAGAAAAATATGGGTATATGGTAGGATTCAAAGGGGATGAGATCGTACCGGTTCCTCTGAGTGAGGTTGCCGGTAAACTGAAAATGGTTGACCCGAATTCTTCTATCATTAAAGAAGCGAAAAACCTCGGCATCTGTTTCGGGGATTAAGGAGGAACGGCATGTCCTATCAGGCGTTATATCGAAAGTTCAGACCGGAAGATTTTGAGGATGTCAAAGGTCAGGAACACATTGTGACGACGTTGAAAAACCAAATAAAGGCGGATCATATCGGACATGCCTATCTTTTTTGCGGAACGAGGGGAACGGGAAAGACGACGGTGGCAAAAGTATTTGCCAAAGCCGTGAATTGTGAGAATCCAAGTGAAAAGGGCCCCTGCGGGGAGTGTGAGATGTGCCGTTCGATCGCGTCCGGCTCGTCCATGAATGTCGTGGAAATGGATGCCGCTTCCAATAATAAGGTCGACGACATCCGCCAGGTGATCGAAGAGGTACAGTACTCGCCGCCGCAGGGGAAATATAAGGTCTATATCATCGATGAGGTACACATGCTTTCCACCAGCGCGTTTAACGCGCTCCTGAAAACATTGGAGGAGCCGCCGTCCTATCTGATCTTTATCCTGGCGACGACAGAGGTGCATAAAATACCGCTGACGATCATGTCCCGCTGTCAAAGGTATGACTTCAAACGTATCTCGGTAGATACGATCGCGGCGAGACTTCAGGAACTGTTAGACAGGGAGGGCATTCAGGCGGAGGAGAGGGCGCTGCAGTACATCGCGAAACTGGCGGACGGCGCGCTGCGGGATGGTCTCAGCCTGTTGGAGCAGTGCATTTCTTTTTATTTTGGCGAAACACTGACGTATGAAAAGGTACTGAATGTTCTGGGAGCTGTGGACAATGATGTCTACGCCTCGTTTGCGGTTAAACTGGCGCAAAATGATGTGGCCGCCATGATGGAGATGATCGATGGGATCATCGCGGAGGGAAAAGACCTCACGAGATTTTGTGATGAATTTATTTGGTATCTGCGAAATATACTGATTGTAAAGAGTACAAAACAGCCGGGGCATATCATTGATATGTCAGAGGAAAACCTGAGCATACTTATGGGGATCGGCGAGAGCATGGAAATGGAGATGGTGTTCCGTTACATCCGCGTCCTGTCTGAAGTCCAAAACCAGATGAAGTACGCGACACAGAAGCGGGTACTTTTTGAGGTGGCACTCATTAAGCTCTGCCGGCCGCAGATGGAGAACGATTATGAGTCTGTCGTAAACCGGCTGCATAATATCGAAGAGCAGATCCGCCGCGGGGTGGTGGCGCTGGCTGCCGGGGACGGCGTTATGCAGGGAGATTCTCTCCCATCGGATCCCGCTCACGGCGCTAACTCGCCGGGAGGAGACGGGGGTGCGAAAAAGCAGCTGCCAAAAGCTGTCCCCGAAGAGGTAAAAGAACTGGCCGCAAACTGGTATCAGGTAGTGAACCAGCTGAGCCGTGAGGATAAGACGATGCTCTCGCAGGCGACGCTGACAGTAGATGACAAAGGAAGCCTGGTGATCGCGTTCGCACAGGATACGTGTTACTCGTATTTTGCGGGGAAGGAAGAGCGGAAGGCGGCACTGACGCATGCAGCGGAGCAGGTGACTGGCAAGCAGGTGGATATCGAGTACCGGTTTATCAAAGACCGGCAGGAATACGACTCGCTCCCGGAACTCCGGGGGATGTTCGGTGACCAGGATATTAAAATCGAGATGATGGAATAGAAAGGAAAGGTAGAAATGGCGAAACGTGGAGGATTTCAGGGCGGAATGCCTGGGAATATGAACAATCTGATGAAACAGGCACAGAGGATGCAGCGTCAGATGGAAGAGCAGCAAAAAGAGATGGAGGAGAAAGAATTTGAGGCGACGGCCGGCGGCGGTGCGGTTACCGTCAAAGTATCCGGGAGAAAAGAGGTTCTTTCCGTGAAACTCTCTGAAGAAGTAGTGGATCCCGATGACATCGAGATGCTCGAGGATTTGATCGTAGCGGCGACCAATGAAGCCCTTCGCAAGATGGAAGAAGACAATGCCAAAGCGATGGAGGCACTGACGGGCGGCCTGAACCTGGGCGGAGGATTCCCGTTCTAATGAATTATTATGCTGAATCCATTCAAAATCTCATCGAGGAGTTGTCACAGCTGCCGAGCATCGGGGCCAAGTCGGCACAGCGTCTGGCGTTTCATATATTAAATATGCCCAAAGAGCGCGTGGAGAGACTTTCTTCCGTGATCTTAACGGCGAGAAAGAATGTCACGTACTGCAAGGAGTGTTTTACGCTGACAGACAGCGAGATCTGTCCGATCTGCGGGAATCCCAAACGGGATAAGAAAACGATCATGGTAGTTGAAGATACGAGAGATCTGATCGCGTATGAGAAGACGGGGCAGTATGAGGGCGTGTATCACGTACTTCACGGTGCGATCAATCCGAGCCTTGGCATAACCCCGTCTGATATCAGGCTCAAGGAGCTGATGCAGCGGCTTCAGGGGGAAGTGGACGAGGTGATCATTGCCACCAATTCTTCGCTGGAGGGGGAGGCGACGGCCATGTATATAAGCAAGCTGTTAAAACCGGCGGGCATCAAAGTGACCCGTATCGCGAGCGGTGTTCCCGTGGGCGGGGACTTGGAATACATCGACGAAGTGACTCTTTACCGGGCGCTAAAGGGCCGGACGGAGCTCTGACGCGGTTTCCGTGTAGGAGGATCTGCATTCGGAAGCCAGGCAGCGCCCCAGTCCTTTGTAAATGAAGTCGGCCAGGTGCATGACGAGATTGAGCCTCGTCGTCTGCAAAAGCATTTGTCCGCCGAAACCGGAGAGGTTAACGATACCGGTAATAAATAGGTCGCCAACGGACGGCAGTTTTTTGGAAACGCCGACCCCCGGGGAAAGAGAACCCTCTCCGACGGTGATGTATCCGACGTGTTCGGCGATGCCCAATGAGGCATCCACGGCGATAATGATCGGATTTTTATGATGAGAACGTATAAATTCCAACGCATCTTCCAAATTTTTGGCATGGACAGGATTTTCCAGCGTGCCATAAAGATGGAAGTTTTTTTGATGCATGGCAAGAAGATGCCCGACGATCGGCCCGAGGGAGTCCCCCGTAGCGCGGTCGGAGCCGATGCAGACGATCACAGTTTCTCTATTTGATATATCATGTTTTCGCATCAATATAGTCAGCGTTTTGGAAAAGTCACGCAACGCGCATTCATCGGTGGGATTGAAATAATGTATCATGTTCTACCTCATTTCATTTCTTTTTGTTCTAAGAAAAGTATTGGCAGTTCAGCGAAAAATACTCATCTAAAATAAAATATTTGTGGAAGGTGAAAATGTCGATTCGCGTCTGGATCGGGCGAACGTTTTATGCCGGAGACAGCATAAACTGACAAAAAATTCGTTTTCCATGCCTTATAATGAAAATAATGGCTCAGGTGTCAAAATTGATTAGAAAAGAGGTTAGAGTATGGACTGGAGTGCACCGAAAAGCGTACGGCAGATAGGCGATACAAAAGGAAAAACAAAGATTTATGTCGAAGATTACGTGATGTCTTTCGCGAGAAGGCTCGTGAGGGAACGAAGAAATACGGAGATCGGCGGCGTGCTTTTGGGACACCGTTTTTACCACGCGCGGGAAAAAGTTTTTCTCGTTTCAGGGATGGTGTCGGTCAAAGATTTTCATATGAGAAACAGCGATACCTTTTCACAGGAGATGTGGACAGGCATTTATACGGATATCAAGGAAAATTTTACCGATCTCGATGTGGTGGGATGGTTCTATTCCAACGAAAAAGCAAAGGACAGTATCCCGGATGGCCTGCTGGAGATCCACCGCAGGAATTTTTCGGAAGGGGACAGGCTTTTATATGTATATGAAGAGGACGGCAGCCAGGATGACTTCTATTTATATGAAAATTCGGCTTTTCAAAAACAGGGCGGCTACTATATCTATTATGAAAAAAATGCTGAGATGAGAAATTATATGATGGAGGAAACAAACCGTTTTGTACATATCGTAGAGCAGGAAGATGACCGCGTGATCCGCAATATCCGGGGTGTGATCAAAGAGAACGAAGAGAAGAAAAAAGAAAAAGAAGCGGAGGGGAAGGTGACGTTCGGACTCGCGAGCCTCGTGCTCGTGCTGGGGCTTTTGCTGGGCGCCGTGGCGCTGAACAACCGCAATGGATTTTCGGAACTGCGGGATCAGATCTCGGGACTCCAAGCCGGACTGCAGGAAGCGGTCAAGGGCGGAAAGGAAGAGAATAAGACCGATGTCGAGACGCTCGGCGGCGGTGTCGTAACAAAAGGAGCCGTGAGCGGGCAGAGCGCTGGAGCACAGGAGGCCTCCGCGGATGGGGCTGAGCTAAAGAACGCTTCCGGGGACGGGGTGGATCCGGCGGCAGAACATGTCAGTCCGGGAAGTGTGACGACGAGGACGGTATCAGGTGGAAGCGCGGCACTTCGCTAAAAGGTAAACTTCAGTGAGTACACACTCTGGTGAGTGTACACTTGGGTGGGTACGCGCTTTACTGGGTGCTTGAAAAAAATGTCGCCTTATGTTATACTGACGACAATGAACCATTCAGGGAACCGGGGTGAACGAAGTTGAGCAGCATTTTTGAGAACAGCGTAGAAGAGGAAAACAGGAGACGTAAAAAGAAAAGGAATAAAACGATTTTGTTTTTTGGTCTGGTCGGTGCCGGTGTTCTGATCGGAATTGTCGTGATCGTTTGTTTCTCTTATTATTATGCGCATCGTTCTTTTTCCGGTTATGACGTCGTGAGCGAGCAGGCGAGGAAGGACAGCAATGGTGTATCCTACCTGCCGTTTCATGGAGATCTGCTCAAGTACAGTCGGGACGGGATTTCACGGCTGGATGATTCCGGGGAGACGTTGTGGAACGGCGGATATGAGATGGAGCAGCCAGTGGTCGATGTCCGTGGGAACTATGTTCTGGTTGCTGACATAGGTGCCAAAATGTTTTACGTATACAATGGAAAAGACCAGGGGGTTGGTATCGAGACGACATTGCCGATCGGGAAAGCTAAGATCTGTGAGGACGGGAAAGCGGCAGTCCTGCTGCAGGATGAAGATTCCGATGTGATCAGTATTTACGATCCGTACAACACAGCGGAGCAGCTCGAGGTAGAGATACCGACAAATGTGCTGGATGATGGATTTCCGCTCGATTTTGACATATCACCCGATGGGAACAGCCTGGTGATCGCGTATATCGTCGTTCAGAATGGCACGATGGAGAATAAAGTCTGTTTTTACAATTTTACAGAGGTGGGACAGGATCAGAATACACTTGTGGGAGGAAAATCTTACGAGACAAAAATGATTTCCCGAATTGGTTTTGTCTCGGACGACAAGGCGGCGATTTTTTTTGAAGATGGTTTTTCCCTGTTTGAGAACATGAAAAAGCCGGCAGAAATTTTTGAAAAGGTCTTTGATGAGGAGATCAAGAGCGCGGATTATGACGATGAGAATATTCTTGTCATAACCGGAACGGCGGGCAGTACAGATGATCAGAAGATGTATCTATATAATTTCAGGGGAAAGGAAGAACTGGCGGAGAAGATTTCCTGCAAATACTCGGATCTTGTCATGTCAGGCGGGGAAATCGTATTCACCGACGCGCAGAGCTGTCATATAATAAGAAAGAATGGAAGTGAAAAATTCACGTTTGACTTTGGAAAGGGGTATGATTATTTTCTACCCGCATCTGGTGATGACCGTTACTATTTCATCGACGAAGCGACCATTCAGAGGATAAAAATCTCAGGTTGAGTATTTTATTTTGCAGAGGAAAAGGGGGATATTTATGTCAAGTGCTTTACAGGGGCAGATGCTTGCGCTGATCTTAGTCGCGGCGGTTATCGGATGCGTATTTATCGGAGCCGGCCGGGGGTTGATCTATGGCATTTACAGTGTGATTAAAAATATCGTTATCATCGCGGCGGCGATCGGGATCGCTCCGGTAATTGCCAAACAGCTTCCGAGCGAGGTGGCGGTCAAAGAGGGCATCGGTTATGTCATTGCATTTGTCATCAGCATTATCGTATTTAATATCATAGGAAGTTTTATAAAAGGAGTCCGGGATGTCCCGCTGATCGGTGGTCTCGATCGGTTCGGCGGAGCGGTGGCCGGACTGATCGTCGGATTTTTTATCTCATGGTCGATCCTGGCAGTGCTGGGAAGCCTTCAGGAATACGAATGGTGTCAGGAAATCGTGCAGTCGGCAAAGGGAGATAAGATCGTGATGTGGTTCCAGTCGTGCAGTCCGCTGCCAGCTGTCATGGAAAGTCTCGGATTCAAAGTTCTATGATCGTAGCGAACATTATGATTGGTACGATCATTGTGTTCGGTACGAGCACTGTGTTCGGACTGGCTCTGAATAAAAAAAATGGTAAAATCTATAATAAATATGAAAAACACCCTTGACAAACTGAAGCAAGGGTGTTATCTTTAATTTAGCCAAGAATTAGCACTCATTGTCATGGAGTGCTAACAAAGGAAGTGGTGATATGCAGCTTGATGAACGAAAGCAGAAAATATTAGAAGCCATCATCCATAATTATATGGAAAGCGGAGAACCTGTCGGATCGCGCACCGTTTCAAAGTACACGGATCTGAACCTCAGTTCCGCGACGATACGGAATGAGATGGCGGATCTGGAGGAGATGGGATATATCCTGCAGCCTCACACATCTGCCGGAAGGATCCCTTCGGATAAGGCGTATCGGATGTATGTGGATACGGTACTGGGGAACAAAGAAAAAGAAGTGGAAGATATGAAAGGCGTCCTGATCGAGAAGGCGGATAAGATCGATCTGCTTCTGCAGCAGGTGGCAAAGTTATTGGCGGAAAACACAAATTATACGACGATGGTTTCCAAACCGAAGTACGCGCATAAAAAAATAAAGTTTATCCAGCTGAATCCGATTTCGGATATGCAGATACTGGTGATCGTCGTTTTGGACAATAACCACGTCAATAATAAATTTATCAATCTGGCAGGCCCGATCGATGATAATGTCATCTCACAGCTGAATTTCATTATCAACGCAGCGCTGAATGGCCTGGATGTGACAGAGATCAATATGGCGATCATGCAGGAGATCAAAGAAAAAGCCGGTGAGTACGGTGATCTCGCTTCGAGTATACTCGACTGTATCGCCGAAGCGATGAGTGATGAAGAGACATCGGAGATTTACACGTCGGGCGCTACGAATATTTTGAAATACCCGGAACTCAGCGATAAGGAGAAGATGGCGGAACTGCTTACGACATTTGAGGAAAAACAGAGGCTGGAGGCTTGGGTAAACGATGAGGCGAATCCTGAAGAACACGGCATCCAGGTGTATATCGGGGATGAATCCCCTGTCGAGGCGATGAAAAATTGTTCCGTCGTGACCGCGACGTATCAGATCAAGGAAGGCGTGTATGGAAAGATCGGTATCGTCGGCCCGAAACGCATGGATTATGAAAAAGTAGTCGGGACTCTGGAAAACTGCATGCAGCAGCTGGATGATATATTTAAGTCAAAGACGTAGGGAGTCAGAAGTTGTAACCCGTGCAGGTAGAATTTGGAAAGGTGGTTTAAAAGGTGGCAGAAGAAAAAGAACTAGCATCCGCCGAAGAGGTGGAAAATGAAGCGAAACAGGCAGAGGATGCCGCTCCGGATACACAGGCAACGGCAACGGAGGAAGAACAGGCGGATACGTCTAAGGAAGATTTGAAAGAACAGGACGAAGAGAGGGAAGAAACAGAAGGAAACGAAGAAAAAGCGGAAGAAAAGAAAGAGTCCGGTAAGAAAAATAAGAAGCTGTCGGGACGGGCCAAAAAAGATAAGAAGGATGAGAAAATCGAAGAGCTGAACGACCGGCTTCTCAGGAATATGGCAGAGTTCGAAAATTTCCGGAACCGTTCGGAAAAAGAGAAGACAGCGATGTTTGAGATAGGCGCCAAATCGGTAGTAGAGAAAATCCTTCCGGTTGTCGATAACTTTGAGAGAGGACTCGACGCCGTTACCGACGAGGATAAAGACAATGGTTTTGTCAAAGGGATGGAGGCCATATACAAACAATTTTGTACGGCCCTGGAGGAAATGGGCGTCGTGCCGATCGAGGCGGTCGGCAAGGAGTTTGACCCAAACCTGCATAACGCGGTGATGCACGAGGAAGACGATTCGATGGAAGCGAACATGGTCTCCGAGGAACTGCAGAAGGGTTACATGTACAAAGAAAGCGTGGTTAGGCATAGTATGGTGAAAGTAGTTAATTAGGACTGACCAGCATGGGACTTTCATTGGGTAAGTTTGTAAACTTTTATATAGATTAATTTCATTATTAAGAAGGAGAGATTGTTATGAGTAAGATCATTGGTATCGACTTGGGTACGACAAA
The DNA here is from genome assembly GCA_910579145.1 of uncultured Eubacterium sp. Classification (GTDB taxonomy): domain Bacteria; phylum Bacillota; class Clostridia; order Lachnospirales; family Lachnospiraceae; genus Eubacterium_F. Next base: position 58,566 of record CAJTTQ010000004.1, on the reverse strand, counting down.
CAGTTGTGTGGCAGTTATGGAGGGCGGTAAGCCTGTTGTGATCGCGAACGCGGAGGGAGCGAGAACGACTCCGTCTGTCGTTGCTTTTACGAAAAACGGTGAGCGTCTGATTGGCGAGCCGGCGAAGCGTCAGGCTGTTACAAATGCAGATAATACGATTTCATCGATCAAAAGGCATATGGGTACGGATTATCGTGCCGCTGTCGATGATAAGAAATATTCCCCGCAGGAGATTTCGGCGATGATCCTTCAAAAGCTGAAGAGTGACGCGGAGAATTATCTCGGAGGAGAGACGGTGACGGAAGCAGTCATCACGGTACCGGCTTATTTTAACGACGCGCAGCGTCAGGCGACAAAAGATGCCGGTAAGATAGCAGGTCTGGATGTAAAGCGGATCATCAACGAGCCGACAGCAGCAGCGCTTGCGTATGGACTTGATAACGACGGTGAGCAGAAGATCATGGTATATGACCTCGGAGGCGGAACGTTCGACGTATCAATCATAGAAATCGGTGACGGCGTCATCGAAGTGCTTGCGACATCGGGAGATAACAGACTCGGCGGGGATGACTTTGATAATAAACTCTGTGATTACATGGTGAGTGAGTTCAAGAATGCGGAGGGAATCGATCTTTCCGCAGATAAAATGGCGATGCAGCGTCTGAAAGAAGCGGCAGAAAAGGCGAAAAAGGAACTCTCGGCAGCCACGACGACCAATATCAACCTTCCGTTTATCACAGCTACGGCAGAGGGGCCGAAACACTTTGATATGAACCTGACAAGGGCGAAATTTGACGAGCTGACGGCTGATCTTGTGGAGAGAACAGCTACGCCGGTAACGAACGCGTTGAAGGATGCCGGGATCACGGCTTCGGAGCTCGGCAAAGTTCTTCTCGTCGGCGGATCTACACGTATTCCGGCCGTACAGGATAAGGTGAAACAGTTGACCGGACACGAGCCGAACAAATCACTGAATCCGGATGAGTGCGTTGCGCTCGGCGCTTCGATCCAGGGAGGAAAGCTTGCCGGAGATACCGGCGCCGGAGATATCCTTCTTCTGGATGTCACGCCGCTCTCCCTTGCCATCGAGACAATGGGCGGTGTAGCGACGAAGCTGATCGAGAGAAATACGACGATCCCGACGAAGAAGAGCCAGATCTTCTCGACGGCAGCGGATAACCAGACGGCTGTAGATATCAACGTCGTACAGGGTGAGAGACAGTTCGCCCGTGACAATAAATCACTGGGACAGTTCCGGCTGGACGGTATTCCACCGGCTATGCGCGGCGTGCCTCAGATCGAAGTTACATTTGATATCGACGCGAACGGTATCGTAAATGTATCGGCAAAGGACTTGGGAACAGGAAAGGAACAGCACATTACGATCACGGCCGGCTCGAACTTGTCGGATGATGAGATCGACAAGGCGGTAAAAGAAGCGGCTGAATTTGAGGCGCAGGATAAAAAACGGAAAGAGGGCATTGATGTTCGCAACGAAGCGGACAGCATGGTATTCCAGACCGAAAAGGCACTGAATGATGTTGGTGAAGGCGTGGATGCAGCCGAGAAGGAAAAAGTGCAGGCGGAGATTGATAAGGTGAAGGCAATCCTCGAGAGAACGCAGGCAGAATCCATGTCCGACGCGGATATTGATGAGCTGAAAGCGGCGAAAGAAGCGCTGATGACAAGTGCCCAGCAGGTGTTCGCGAAAGTATATGAGCAGGCACAGCAGGCAGCTGGCGGCGCGCAGGGAGCAGGCCCTGACATGGGAGCAGCCGGCGGCGCGGAACCGGATAACAGCGGAGAAGATGTTGTGGACGGGGATTTCCGTGAACTGTAATTGTTTTTAGAATAAGCTATTAAAGCGGCATTTAGAAATACGACTCGTACTTTTTATGGTACGAGTCAATGTCGCTTTATGAAACGGGAGGATAAAGTGCGAAAGGGCACATGATGTGACAGTGACGTGCATGAGGAGGAGAGAAGATGGCTGACAAGCGTGATTATTATGAGGTTCTGGGCGTAAGTAAAGGTGCCAGTGACGCTGAGTTAAAGAAGGCATATCGAAAATTAGCGAAGAAATATCATCCTGATACAAATCCGGGAGATAAAGAGGCGGAGAAGAAATTTAAAGAAGCTTCGGAGGCATATGCCGTATTGAGTGACGCGGATAAGAGGAGACAGTATGACCAGTTTGGCCATGCGGCCTTTGAAAATGGCGGCGGCGGTGCCGGCGGGTTTGATTTTTCAGGCATGGATATGGGAGATATTTTCGGAGATATTTTTGGTGACCTGTTTGGCGGAGGAAGCCGAAGGAGGGACCCCAATGCGCCGACAAGAGGTGCTAACATCCGTGCCCAGGTAAGGATTACTCTCGAGGAAGCATGTTTTGGCGTGGATAAAGAGCTGGACCTGAATCTGAAAGATGAATGTGCGACCTGTCACGGGACGGGGGCCAAACCGGGTACGACACCGGAAACATGTACAGTATGTGGAGGGAAAGGACAGGTGGTCCATACCCAGAAATCTCTATTTGGTATGGTTCAGAATGTCGTTTCATGTTCGAATTGCCACGGAACCGGTAAAGTCATTAAGGAAAGGTGCAGTGACTGCGGCGGGAGCGGTTATAAATCAAGCAGAAAGAAAATCCAGGTGTCGATCCCGGCCGGTATCGACCACGGACAGAGCGTCCGCATCCGTGGAAAGGGGGAACCCGGTACGAATGGCGGCGCCAGGGGAGATCTTTTGGTCGAGGTGTATGTAGAACCGAACGCTATGTTTGAGCGGCGAAACTACGATATCTATTCGACGGTAAAAATCTCGTATCCCAAAGCAGTACTGGGTGGAGAGATCGTCGTCAGCACGATCGACGGAGAGGTGGCATATACTGTTAAGCCCGGAACCCAGACGGGAACAAGGGTAAGGCTCCGCAGTAAGGGAGTTCCATCTCTGCGAAATAAAAAGCTTCGCGGAAATCATTATGTGGATCTTGTGGTGGATGTGCCTACGACGGTCAGCAAAGAGCAGAAGAAACTGTTACAGCAGTTAGAAGACAGCTTTACGGATAAGGACGGCAAAAGGCATAAGAAAAAATAAAGGGAAAAGAAAAAAGATAAGGGCAAAAGAAAGAGTGCCTGCACTAGCAATGTAAGATCGCTGGTGCGGCACTCTTTTTATTTCATCCGATTCTCAAATGCCGATCAGATTAAGCAAGTGTGAACTTAGCTTTCAATACGGTGATCTGGTCTCCGTTCTGATATGGGCAGTTATCTTTCAGGTTCGGGATGTAGAACATGATCGGATAGTTGATGTTTGTATCCGGATCCTTGTCACCGTTCATAGCATCCTTCGGAATGGTGAAAGAGAAGTTGTAGGTATATGTTTTACCTTTTTTGATCTTGCCTTCTACTACTTTTGCACGTTTGTGAGAAGAATCTTTCTTCACAGATGCAAGGCTCCATTTCTTACCAGCCTTTTTAGCAATCGAAGAACGAAGCTTGGAATCAATTACGTGGTAAACGAATGGATAGCTTCCATCGCTTCCACCCTTTGTGTAGTTAAAGCAGAAACCTAACTCAGCGAGGTCGTTTTTACCGGAGTTCTTAATTGTGATAGAGATGTTGATCTTCTTTCCTCTGTAGTCAACACCGCCGTTTGCCGGATCATAGAATATGGCACGGCAGAGCCACATTCTAAATGAATTATACTTAAATTCACTATAAGGGCACTTAACCGGAGCTGCAAAAGATTCACCTGTACTGGAATCTGATCCCGTCTCTTTTGCAAGATCATAGATGACTGTACCGGATTTTGGCGCACTAACTTTTACTTTGCATGTAGCGGATGCACTGCCAACTTTAGCGGTGATCGTCGCGGTTCCTTTTGCAACACCTGTTACCGTACATTTTTTGCCTTTTGCCTTAATGGAAGCGACCGCTTTATTGCTCGTAGACCATTTAGCCTTGGCATTTGCTTTCAAGTTTACAGTTTTGCCGGCTGCAAGACGCACTGACTTTTTATTCAGTTTTGGCTTCTTAGCAGCCGATGCGTCAGATGGTGATGCAACTGCTGCGGAAGTAACGACTACAGCTGAGGCCAATGTTACTGCTACAATTTTCTTTGAAATTTTTGAGAACATAAACATTCTTCCTCCTTTTAATTTTTGCTGCCATGTTTGTGAAAATCCACAAATATGTATAGCGATATTATAAAGACATTATAACATTTCCATAAAGGGAATGCAAGTCCTAAGCGAAAAATAATATGGGAATTTTTACTTTGCTTTTTGTCTCCGCTTCGAAAAAAGATTTCTCTTCTTTTCCTTTTTTTCGCTCACCTTTGCACTGGCGGCCTCCTGGCGCGCTTTTTGAAATGTTCGTATCGTCTCATCCAGCTGCTTAAAACGGGCTTCTTCTTCTTCATCCCTTTGCCTGACGAGGAAATCAATCTCCTTGCGGACATTATCCGAAACCCTGGAACTGATGTCATCGCTCATTTCTTTGGAATTTTCGCTCATGGCATCTTTTATGATGTTAGTTAGTATAGACTTAAATTGTGTCATTTTATCGGCATTGCCATTCGGATTGGAAGTTTTCACGGAACCGCTTCCGGCATGGTAGACCGCCGCAGAAGGGGCGGAAGCTGAAGGGGGAAGCTGCTCCTTTATATCTTTCAGCGATATGTGGCTTGCTTTCAGGTTCTGGATTGATTTGAAGATTTTCAGGTCGTCGTCCGTGTATATGCGGTGGCCCATAGAATTGCGGGCAATATTCAGGTTAAGCTCGTCCTCCCAGTAGCGCAGCACATGAGGTTCGACATTCATCAGTTTGGCTGCCTCTGAAATCGTGTAGCAAAGCTGTACAGGTTCTTTCATAACTATATTCCGTCCTTTCCTAATGCTTCGGTGAAGCTAAAGTTGACTTCAGTATAACAAAAGGGGAACGAAGTTCAAGTATCCTAACTGCTTTTTTTGAAAAAACGGTTGACAGCTTCTCTGTTATTGCGACATGAAACATGAAAAAACGCCTAATTGGTTTCCAAATTTGCAAATTTCGTAAATTCGGAGAGCCATTTTAGTTTTACCGTACAGGTGGGGCCGTTTCTCTGTTTGCCGATGATGATTTCCGCTATGCCTTTATCTTCTGAATCTTTATGATAATATTCATCCCGGTAAATAAACATCACGACATCGGCATCCTGTTCGATCGCGCCGGATTCACGCAGGTCGGACAGCATCGGGCGCTTGTCCTCGCGGCCCTCAACCGCGCGGCTGAGCTGGGACAGGGCGATGACCGGACAGTCGATCTCCCTGGCAAGTGCTTTCAGGGAGCGCGAAATGTCAGAAATCTCCTGCTGGCGGGATTCATTGCGCCGGCCGCCGCTGCCCGACATCAGCTGCAGATAGTCGATGATGACAAGTCCGAGATCGTTTTCGATTTTCATTTTCCGGCATTTGGAGCGGAGTTCCGCAATGGTAATGCCGGGCGTGTCATCAATGACGAGCGGTGATTCCCCGAGAAGGATCGTACTTTCGGTAATTTTTCCCCACTCCTCGTCGGCCAGGTTCCCGACGCGCATATGCTGGGAGTCAACTTTGGAATTCATCGAGATCAGCCGCTTAGCGAGCTGGATCCGGGACATTTCCAAACTGAAAATGGCGGTCGACGTGTTATGGCGCATGGCAACGGTTTCCGCGATGTTTAGCACAAAGGCCGTTTTTCCCATCGAAGGACGGGCGGCGATCAGTATGAGGTCAGATTTCTGCAGTCCTGCCGTGCGGGAGTCCAGATCATAAAATCCGGTGGAGATGCCCGTGACGGCGCCGACAGTTTTTGCCGCGTTCTGAATGCTCTCCAGCGTCTCAAGAGCGATCTGTTTGATCGGGACAAAATCACTTGTAGAACGGTTTTGCACGACGTCAAAGATCTGCCGTTCCGTATTGTCCAACAAAACGTTCAGGTCTTCGGTGTCCTGATAGCAGTCATTGGAGATCGATTCGGAAACGCGGATCAGCCTTCTCAACACGGCCTTATCCTTTACGATCTCTGCGTAGTATTTTACATTGGCAGACGTCGGGACCGAGGAGAGGATGTTGCTGATAAATTCCACGCTGCACATCTCTTCCGGCACTTCCTGTTCACGCAGCTTATTTTGCAGCGTGACGGGATCAATCGGTTTTCCCTCCTGATACAGGGACAGCATTCCGTTATATAGAGTTTTAAATTGAAGCGTATAAAAATCCTCCGGCAGCAGAAGTTCGGAAACCGTAATGATGGCGTCCGCATCGAGCAGGATCGCGCCGATCACTGATTGTTCCGCTTCCGCGCTGTGGGGGAGGATTCGCTTTATGATCTGTTCTTCCATGTTTTCTCTCATTTCTGCGCTGCTTTATTGCGCATCACACAAGTTTGGTGTGCGTCGGTCAAGACTGTTCTTTGACGATTACTTTAAGTTCAGCCGTTACTTTAGGATGAAGTTTGACTGGCACATGAAACGTTCCGATGCTTTTGATCGGATCATTCAGGTGCATCTTCTTTTTGTCGAGGTCGTAACCGAGCTGTTCTTTGGCGGCGGCGGAGATCTCTTTTGTAGAAACGGAGCCAAATGCCCTGCCGCCGCCCAGTTTTTCCATCACGACCTGGACGTTCAGTTCGTCGATGGAGCGGGCGCTGATATAGATCCTTCCGTCAAATTCCGTGAGCACAAACGTGGCCTTAATGCCGTCAATGTCCAGCAGTTCGTTGGCGATCTTGGCGCCGACGATCGTTGGCGATTCACAGTCGTTGGCATTACAGAGGGCGATCGCGTAGTGGTCCAGGAAAATTTCCGTATTTTGGATTGCTTCTGCCTTTACCTTATATTCATTCAGGTCGGTACGGAATAATTTACGGATGCGGGTAATGTCGGCACCAGAACGGCGAAGGAACGCAACGGCTTCAAACGTGCGCACGCCGGGCTTGTTCATAAAATTGTTCGTATCGACCATAATGCCGGAGTACAGGGCGTCGGCTTCATAAGACTTCAGTTTTACCTCTTCGCCGACGTACTGAAGGATTTCCGCCACCATTTCACATGTGGAGGACGCAAATGGTTCCACGTAGGAGAGGGTAGGGTTTTGGAACGACTCGCCAGCCTGACGGTGATGATCCAGCACGACAAGGGAAGACGCGAGTTCTACGAGACCGGGTTCATCCGTATAGGAGGGGTGGTTCACGTCTACGACGACGAGCAGCGTATTGTCTGTCATAAGGGAGCGCGCGGTCTCGCCGGTAATGAATAAGTCCGATTTGTATTCATCATGTGCTTTGAGCATCGTGAGCATGGGCCGCAAGGAAGACGTTACTTTGTTTACGACGATATGAGCCGGTCTGCCGAGCGCGGCGGCAATGTGGTAAATACCGATCGCGCTTCCGACCGCGTCGACATCGGGCAGCTGGTGTCCCATGATGATGATCTGCTCCGCGGCGATGATCGACTCGCGGAGCGCATGTGCTTTGACACGCGCTTTTACCCGGGTGTTTTTCTCCTGCTGGATGCTCTTTCCGCCGTAGTACAATATATTGTCCCTGTTTTTGATCACGACCTGGTCGCCGCCCCTGGCAAGCGCGAGGTCGATCGCGCTCCGGGCATATTCCTGGCGTTTATTGAACGTGTCAGCCTGTGTGCCGATCCCCATACTGATCGTGATGCTGACATCTTCCCCGACATTGACATTCCGTATTTCATCCAACAGGGAAAATTTATTGTTCTGCAGTTCGGACAGATATTTGTGTTTAAACAGGAAAATATATTTGTCCTTCTCCAGTTTTTTTGTAATGGCATCAATCTTTAGCATGTATTTGTTGATCTTCCGGTCGATCAGGGCGGACAAAAGGGCGCGGCGCACCTCATCTACCGGTTCTAGTGATTCATCGTAGTTGTCGATGTAGAGCAGGCCCACATCGAGCCGCTGTTCATTGTTTTCCTTAATATAGCGCACGATCTCCGTCTCGTCATAGAGATAAAAGACATAAAAGTTATCGCTTTGGACAAACGGTGATGCAGTTTCTTCCTTTGTCTCCTGTTCCGCGTCTACCATGTTCACTTTTTGGATGACCGCTTTGTAATATTTTTCTTCGGTATGAAAATGGATCTCCGAATTTTCGTCGGCCGTTTTTGGAAACGTCTTGACGGAAAGGTTTGGGATCGCGGATTCGATCGTAAATTTCCGACGGGTCATACCGGTGCAGAACAGTTTGGTAAACTGCCAGTTGCACCACAGGCAGGTTCCGGTCCAGTCCGTAATGGCGATCGGCAGGTCCAGGCTGTTTGCGATCCGGTTTACGGTGCGGTTAAACCGGATCGCGTATTGTACCAGATCTCCCAAAAGAGCCTTTCTTTTATAAAAAAATAAAAGGAGGGCAATGATAATATATAAGATCACGTATATCGTCATCAGGATTCCGATTTTGACGTCTAACGTATACATATGAAGATTTACGGCGACCAGCAGCAAAGACAGCATGAGCGGCCAGCGCAAATAGGAACGCATCGTTTCCTGGATTTTTTTCTCGTTCAAAGGCTTCCTCCTATCCTGTATCCGAAATCAGGCAAAATTACGATATATACAAACATTATACCACGGATACGAAGAAAAGGGAAGCTTGCTTTTTTGAAAATGAGGAGCCGGAGAGTGGGGGATGTATCGAAAAAGACGAAAAAGGACTGGCTGGCAGACAAAAAAGATGTCTGGCAGCCAGTCCGTATCTGTTGTTTTTTAGTTTTATCAGTCAAGTGTGTACGGCATCAATGCAACGTGGCGGGCACGTTTGATCGCTGCCGTGAGCGCGCGCTGATGCTTTGCGCATGTGCCGGTGATCCTTCTCGGAAGGATCTTTCCTCTCTCAGACATGTAGCGTTTCAGCTTGTTCGTGTCTTTGTAGTCAATATAATCATGTTCTTTGTCAGAACAAAACGCGCAAACTTTTTTCCTTCTGCGAGGGCCTCTTCTTCTCGCCGGAGAATCTGAGCCATTTCCCTTGTTATAAGCCATTTGAATTGCCTCCTTTTGATGCAATCATTCGGATTTAGTTAAATGGTAAACCGTCCTCTATGCCGTCTGGAATGTTCATGAAGTCGTCATCTGCCGCTAAGGCAGGTTCCGGTGCTCCGCCGCCGAATCCGCTATTTCCCCGGGAAGCAGCCGCATTTGCGTCCGCGGTACTCTTCCTCTCGGCGAATTCAATTTCCTCGGCGATGATCTGCACACTATATACTTTTTCACCATTCTTATTCGTATAGTTATCGTTCTGCACGCGGCCGGTGAGCAGCATGCGCGAACCCTGTTTGAAATATTTCTCAACAAATTCAGCCTGTTTGCCGAACGCGGTACAGTTAAAGAAATCGACGTCCGTTTCCCCCTGGCGGGTGAACCGGCGGTTTACAGCGATACTAAACCGAGCAATTGCCAACGAATTTTCTCCCTGAGAATACCGTATCTCAGGATCTCTTGTCAAATTACCCATAAAAATTACTTTATTCATGGAAGGATTCCTCCTTTTCTTATGCTTCCTGTTTTACGCATAAGTATCGAATCACGTTGTCCATAATGCGAAGCCGCTGTTCGATCTCGCCCGGCGTATCCGGCTCGGAATCAAACTGAATAAAGTAATAAAAGCCTTCACTCATCTTCTGAATTTCATAGGCAAGTCTTTTTTTGCCCCATTCATCGACGTTTGTAATCGTACCGCCAAATGTAGTGATGTACTCTTTGGCTTTTTCGACCGTGGCATTTCTTACTTCGTCATCAACTTTTGCACTAACAACTAAAGCTAATTCATACTTATTCATAGTTGCCTGCACCTCCTTTTGGTCTCTGGCTCTCCCTTAAAAGACTTTGGGTAGACTCTGCTCAGGGGAGAACAAGGAATATGATTTTTTACATCACGGAGTTACATTATAGCACGGCAAGCGGAAGAATGCAAGAAAAAAATGGGGAAAATCTGTTTAAAAAATTTTTTAGAAATTATTCTTTACATACGGCAGGACAAGTGATATGATTAGAACACAACATATAGTACCGATTATAAAAAGGTGCACTATATCAAGTGAGGAGAGTATGTGAGACATGGTGAAAACAAGGGTGATCAAGCGGAACGGGGAAGAGGTAGAATTTGATCCGGAAAAAATAAGTAACGCGATCCAAAAGGCAAATCTCGAAGTCGAGGAACACAAAAGGCTGACGTTACTGCAGGTGGCAGACATTACGAACCAGGTGAGCGCGCAGATCGAGGCGTCGCCGTTTTCGGTAAATGTGGAAAATATCCAGGATATGGTAGAGATCGGCATCATGAAAGAGGGCGGGTATGAGATCGCCCAAAAGTATGTGAGATACCGCTACCAGCGGGAGATCGCCCGCAAGGCGAACACGACGGACAGCGAGATCCTTTCCCTCATCGAGTGCAGCAATGAGGAGATCCATCAGGAAAATTCCAATAAGGACGCCGGGATCAACTCGACGCAGCGCGACTATATGGCGGGCCAGGTCAGCAAGGATCTGTCCATGCGCCTGCTTCTGCCGAAAGAGGTGGTGGATGCACATAAAGAGGGGATCATACATTTTCATGATTCGGATTATTACGCGCAGAAGGAACATAACTGCGATCTGGTGAATCTGGAGGATATGCTGCAGAATGGTACGGTCATCAGTGATACGCTGATCGAAAAGCCGCATTCGTTCTATACGGCGTGCAACGTGACGACCCAGATCGTGGCGCAGGTAGCCAGTAACCAGTACGGCGGCCAGTCATTTTCCCTGGCGCATCTGGCGCCGTTCGTGGACATAAGCAGAAAGAAGATCCGGGAGGAAGTCCGCGAGGAGTATGTCGGGCTCGGGCTTGTTGACGAGGACGACAGGCTGGAAAAGATCGTGAAAAAACGGCTGGCCGATGAGATCAAGAGAGGGATCCAGACGATCCAGTACCAGCTCATCACGCTGATGACCTGTAACGGACAGGCTCCGTTTGTCACGATGTTCCTTTATCTGGACGAGGTGGAGGGGCAGACCCGGCACGATCTGGCGCTTTTGATCGAAGAGGTGCTCCGCCAGCGGATCGAGGGCGTGAAGAATGAAAAAGGCGTGTGGATCACGCCGGCGTTTCCGAAGCTCATTTACGTACTCGACGAGGACAATATGGAGGAAGGCTCGGAGTTTTACTACCTGACGGAACTGGCGGCCGCCTGTACCGCCAAACGCATGGTGCCGGACTATATTTCCGCCAAAGTCATGCGTGAACTGAAACAGGGGGATGTGTATACGTGCATGGGATGCCGCTCGTTTTTGACTGTGGAAGACGGGCAGCGGAATCCGGACGGAAGCCATAAATATTACGGCCGGTTCAATCAGGGCGTCGTGACGATCAACCTGGTGGATGTGGCGTGTTCCTCTTATGGCGATGAGGATAAATTCTGGAAGATTCTCGACGAGCGGCTGGAATTGTGCCACCGCGCGCTGCGCTGCCGTCATGAGCGCCTTCTCGGAACGACTTCGGATGTGGCGCCGATCCTGTGGCAGCACGGGGCACTGGCGAGGCTGAAAAAAGGCGAGAAGATCGATAAGCTCCTCTACGACGGATATTCTACGATCTCGCTCGGCTATGCCGGCTTGTATGAGATGTGTATGCGCATGACCGGGAAGTCGCATACGGACCCGGAAGGCCGGGAGTTTGCGCTGGCAGTCATGAAACGCCTGAATGATAAATGCGCCGAGTGGAAAGCGGCCGAACGCATCAGTTACTCGGTATACGGGACGCCGATGGAGTCCACGACATATAAGTTTGCCAAATGCCTGCAGAGACGGTTTGGGGTGATCCAGGGCGTGACGGATAAAAACTACATTACCAATAGTTATCATATCCATGTGACCGAGGAGATCGACGCGTTCAGCAAGCTCAGTTTTGAATCGGAGTTTCAAAAGCTGTCGCCCGGCGGCGCCATCAGCTATGTCGAGGTTCCGAACATGCAGGACAACATTCCCGCCGTTCTCTCGGTGATGCGGCATATTTACGAAAATATCATGTACGCCGAACTGAATACGAAGAGTGATTTTTGTGAACAATGTGGATATTCCGGCGAAGTCGTGATCAAAGAGGATGAGTACGGCAAGCTTGTGTGGGAGTGTCCGAACTGTGGAAACACGGATCAGTCAAAATTGTTTGTCGCCCGCCGTACATGTGGGTATATCGGTACGCAGTTCTGGAACCAGGGGCGCACGCAGGAGATCAAAGACAGGGTGCTGCATTTGTAAGATCCGACAGGATAGATCGGCTGGGGTATGTCCGCGAAGGAATGTTCTTGTATTGCCGGTCAGTTTGTGTTACTATTTAAAAGGAAGGAAGCTGCGAGCTTTGGAGCGGCGGGAAAGGATGGTACGATGTCGGCAGAATACAGTATAAAAGACAGGATCCGGGATATCATAGACGGGACGGTAGAGGCAGATCGGAAGAAAAAGGAGAGTATGCAGGGGAATATAGACAAAGCAGACCATATTTTCCAGTTTTGCCTGCTGCTGTTCGGACTGGGGTTCTGGGTCGTGATGATATTGAAAATGTTCCTTTGATAGCGATAAGGTAAAGAGTTGAGGCTAAAATAATGGAATTTGAAGTTGGGCAGTTAGTGGAGATGAAAAAACCTCACCCCTGCGGCGAAAACCGCTGGGAGATCCTGCGTGTAGGTATGGATTTCCGGCTGCGGTGCATGGGCTGCGGACGTCAGGTCATGGTGCCGCGCAAGGTGGTGGAAAAGAAAGCGAAAAAAATAGCGCGGGAGACGCGTGCATAATACGAGGAGGTAAGGATGAAGAGCAAAAAGTATTTTTACACATGGGAAGATTATAGCGAGAGTAATAAAAATTCAAAAACGATGATCGACGATATTCTGGCGGATCCAGAACTTGCGCAGCTTGACAAACTCGTGATCGGCTGCTGGGGGGAATCCTGGGAGAACAGTGCGCAGCCGATCATCGACGGCATGGTGGAACATGGAGATCAGTTTGCCGGGATTAAAAGTCTGTATATCGGGGATATGGATTTTGAAGAGTGTGAAGTCTCGTGGATCGAGCAGGCCGATTACAGCAAACTGTGGGCGGCGATGCCGCAGCTCGAGGAGCTGACGATCAAAGGCAGTACGAATCTTTCTCTGGGCAGTATGAAGCATGAAAATCTGAAAAGCCTGGAGATCATCTGCGGCGGACTTCCCAAGGATGTGCTGGCGAGTATCGGGGCGGCAAAACTGCCGGCGCTGAAGCGTTTGTCGCTTTATATGGGGATTGAGGATTACGGATTTGACGGTGGGATCGAGGATATCACGGCCATGCTGGAACAGTCGGATTTTCCAAAACTGGAAGAACTCGGCCTCTTAGACAGTGAGATTCAGGATGAGATCGCGGAGACAGTAGTGAAGAGCCGCTATATGAAGCAGATACATAAGCTTGATCTCTCCTGCGGGACGATGACCGATAAGGGCGGACAATGGATCCTCAATGAGGTCCCCCAATACGATAACATCAAAGAAGTGGATCTGAGTTATCATTATATGTCGGATGAGATGATGGAAAAACTACAGGAACTGCAGGCAGATGTGGATGTGGACGACCAGCAGGAAGATGATGAGTACGATGGAGAGATTTATCGTTATCCGATGCTGACGGAATAGTGGAAATGACAGAGAAGTTGTACCTGTTAGGAACGAAAGGTTCCAAACGGAAGGAATTTTTTGAAAAGGCGGCAGGTGAGTGCCAAGTGCCAGTAGAATTTATCGACTGGACGGAAGCAGAGCGTGCCGACCTGAGCGGCGGAGTCGTGAAGATCGACCCGCCCTCGTACACGACGTCAGATCTTTTGCAGATGAACGGGCAGGTGTCGGCATACCGTTCCCGGCTCCGCGGACTGGAAAACCGGGGGTGTGTATTTTTAAATACGCCTGCGGGCATCGAGAGCGTTTTGGATAAATTTAATTGCAAGAAAAAACTGACCGAACACGGAACCGCCGTGACAGAGATGATCTCGGAAGAGGTTTTAAAAGCAGAGGAGCCGGGAAGGGCAGATGGCGCAGTGGAACGTCTGGAGGAGATGATGTGCCGATGTCAGGCATCCTCTGTTTTTATTAAGCCATCGTACAGCTCCGGCGCGGCCGGTGTCGTCGCCTACCGGAAGTTTCCGGGGAGCGGCCGGGAAGCGGCGTATACATCGTGCCGGGTGCTTGGCGGGGAGCTGGTCAATACAAAAAAGATATACCGGCTGGATGAGAGGGAGGAGATCGCGGCCCTTTTGCGGTCCGTTTTGTCCCTCGGTGTGATCGTCGAGCGATGGCATCCGAAAGCGTCGTATCAGGGAAAAAGTGTTGATCTGCGTGTCGTATGGCAGTTCGGGGAAATGGCGTTTATCGTCGCCAGACAGTCAAGCGGGCCGATCACGAACCTCCATCTGAACAATGCGCCTTTGGACTGGCGGAAACTGGGACTTGCAGAGCAGGTCGTCATGGAGATTCGTTGTCTTTGCCGGGATGCCATGAAACTGTTCCCCGGACTTTTGTCGGCGGGGATCGATATTCTTTTGGAGAAAGGGACGCTGCGGCCGCGCATCATTGAGATCAATGGACAGGGAGATCTGATCTATCAGGATATTTACGCGGAGAATACGATCTATAAGCAGCAGGTCGGGGAAATGAGGAAATTATGGAACAGGTCGATATGAATGAGATCGTGGGCAAATGCCATTTTTTATTTGTCTGCCTCGATTCCCTGCGGTATGACGCGGCGATTGAGGAACAGGAGCGCGGGGGGACGCCGGTACTGAACCGCTATGGCAAATGGCGCAAATGCCAGGCGTCTGGTAATTTTACGTATCCGTCCCATCAGGCGATGTTCGCGGGATTTTTACCGATCGATGACGGCGTGCGCGATATGAAGAAGCGGGAAACATTGTTTTTCTCCGAAGATATCGGCATGGGGCGCAAAGCCCCCGAGGGGGCCTATTCGTTTGAGGGCGCGACGTTCGTGGAGGGACTTGGGCGGGCAGGGTACGATACGTATTGTATCGGCGGCCTGAGTTTTTTTGACAAGCGCACGGATGTGGGAAAAGTGATGCCGGCCTACTTCCGGCACAGTTACTGGAACCCCTCTTTTGGCTGCAAGGTAAAGGAGTCGGCAAAAAATCAGGTCGATTTTGCGGTGCGCAAGCTGGAAACACTGTCAGCGGAGCCGCTTATTTTTCTGTATCTGAACATTTCCGCCCTTCACTATCCGAATTATTTTTATGAAGAGGGGAAGCGGC
Organism: uncultured Eubacterium sp.; assembly: GCA_910579145.1. GTDB lineage: Bacteria > Bacillota > Clostridia > Lachnospirales > Lachnospiraceae > Eubacterium_F. The sequence goes on along the minus strand of CAJTTQ010000004.1, from coordinate 43,258 downwards.
GTGATGACATAGAGACGCACCGGGCGGCGCTGCGCTATGTGGATCATGAACTCGGGCGGTTATTTGAGGCGTTTGGAAAAAAGGGGGACGTATTTGTCATATGCTGTTCCGACCACGGAACATGTTATGGGGAGGATGGATACTGGTATCACGGTTTTAATCATCCAATCGTAAATACGGTTCCGTATAAACATTTTTTCTTATGATGGCGCCTTTTGCAAAAGGTCAAAAGAGTTGAAATGAGGGCTAGGATGGATCCTTATATACAATACATGTACAGTTATCCCCATAAGACGGCATATGGTCCTCTTACGGGGATCCGGTGGGAGGATTACGCGGGGCGGCTGTCTGGACGCGAGAATAGTTTATATATCCACATCCCTTTCTGCCAGAGTAAATGTGGTTACTGCAATCTATTTTCCGTCGCCGGACAGGGAGAGGATTTGATGGAACAATATGTGGGAGCCATGGAGCGGCAGGCGGCGCAGTGGTCGTCTGCCTTACACGCGCGGACGGTTTTTGCGGATCTGACGCTCGGGGGCGGGACGCCGCTTCTTCTGCCGGAGAGACTGCTGGAACGGGTGTTTCGCATCGCTTCGGATGCGATGGGGTTTGAGGAACAGGGACATCCCGTGATCGTAGAGACGTCGCCGGGACAGACGACGGAGGAGAAACTGCTGCTATTAAAAGAGCATCATGTGACGAGGATCAGTATGGGAGTGCAGAGTTTCTATGGGGAGGAGCTGAAAGCAATCCACCGGAACCACACGCCGGAACAGGTTGAGCGCGCGTTGGAACGGATCCGGGGCGTGGGATTTGCGTGTGTAAATCTGGATCTGATCTACGGCATTCCGGGGCAGACATGGGAGAGCCTGCTTAAATCAGCAGACCGGGCGATTTCGTTCGGACCGGAGGAATTGTTCGTGTACCCACTGTATATTAAACCGGATACTTATTTATATAAAAAAGGGGTTAGGCGCCCTGCGGACACATATGGGATGTATCTGGGAATCCGCCAGTATTTAAGGGAACACGGTTATATTCCTTATTCGATGAGACGGTTTGTGAGAGAGGACTACGCTGGCAGCAACGCTGGTAACGCAACAGGCGGAGCCACGGAGGATATGGGCGATGACTGTGGGAACGGGGGAGGGAGGTCTGCCAGCTGCGGGTTTGGAAATACGGTTTCCATCGGATGCGGCGGACGGAGTTACATCGACCATCTTCATTTCTGCACGCCTTATGCGGTGCGGCACAGTGAGTGCATGGCAAATCTGCGGCAGTACATGGATGAGCTCGATTATCGGGAGATCAGGCATGGTTATCTTCTTTCGGAGGAGGAACAGCGGCGGCGGTTTGTGATCAAAAACGTATTGTTTGACTGCGGCATTTCAAAGGAAGATTACGCGGCTTATTTTTCAAGGGATTTGGAAGCGGATTTTCCGGTTTTACGTGAGTGGATCGCGAGGGGTCATGCCTTTGAGAAGGAGGGGGTGATCCGGCTGACCGAAGAGGGTTTTTCGCTGTCAGATCATCTGGGGCCGATGCTCATTTCCGGCTCATCTGGGAGAGATATGCCCTCTGAGAAAAGTATGTCCTCTGGGGAAAATGTGCCGCCGCGTGCGGAGGGAGATGGATGAAGCATATTTATTACCGGGGGAGTTTGGCATTTTGCAACTATGATTGTTCCTACTGCCCGTTTTCGAAAAACAGGGAGAGCGGGCGGCAAAAGGAGCGTGACAGGCAGCAGTTGTTCCTCTTTGTCAGGAAGATGGCGCAGGAAGCATTTCAGGGAACGGTCCAGATCGTACCGTACGGGGAAGCGCTCATCCATACGTATTACTGGCAGGGGATGGCGGAACTGAGCGCGATGCCTGATATACAGGCCGTGGGAGCCCAGAGTAATTTTAGTTTTCCGGTGAGGGATATGTTCGATTGGTTCCGTGAATGTGGCGGTAACCTAGAAAAGCTGCGGCTTTGGGGAACCTTCCATCCGGAGATGACGTCGGTGGATGCGTTTTTGCGGCAATGCGGCCGGCTGCGGGAGGCGGGTGTGTCATTTTGCGTCGGGGCAGTTGGTGTGCCGGGGCAGTTGGAACTGTTTCGCGAACTCCGGTCGCGGCTTGATGGTTCGGTCTATTTTTGGATCAATAAGATGGATGGCCTCGGCAGGCCGTATACGGCGGGGGAGAGGCAGGCGTGGTCGGAGCTGGATCCTTTGTTCCCCTTGGAACTGCGCCATATCCCGGTGGATGCCAGTGCCTGTGGGGACGCAGTTTTGGTGCAGGGAGACGGGATCGTCCGGCCGTGTATCAATTGTCATACCAAAATGGGAAATCTGTATACAGACGGGTTAGCGGGACTGGCTCCCAAAATCTGTACAAGGGGTGTGTGCGGGTGCTATCTCTGTTATGGAAACCGCAGCGATATACAGGAATTGCAGATGTTTTCGCCGTATGCGGCATTTCGGATTCCGAGTGAGCTCATTGAGGGGAAATGATCCAGTGTCTTTGTCAGGATTTTTCGTGAGAAATCTTTTATAAAAAAGCCTAAAAACTTGACAAATGATTGACAAAAAGAAGTAATAGACTTTATAATTGTAAAAAGCAATCATTTTTATGAAATGGAGAAAGGATGAGAACGGATGAAAAAGACGATTCAGAGTGTAATGGTTTGCTGCATGTTCTTTTTTGTTTTTTCTATTTTATCCGGCACGGATACAGTAGAAGCGAAAAAGATGACAAGTGTGGAACAGGCGAAAAAAGCAGCTCTTAAAAAAGTTCCTTCGGCTACGGTGATCAAAGTGGGGGCGGATTATGAGGATGGGGTCCGGGTCTACGAGGTAGAACTTCTGAAGGCTGGCAAAGAGCATAATTTTGAGTACCGCGCATCGGATGGGAAATTGCTCCAATATGACTGGGAGATCAATAACCCGCCCATTCAGGACCAGAATAAGAAAAATATTTCTAAAAAGGCCATTCAGAAAAAGGCAAGGAATAAAGTGAAAAAGGCGACGGTACTCGGCACGGCTTTAACATATGATGACGGAAGGGCGGAGTACAAGGTAAAACTGAGTAACAAGAGTAAGAGTTATAAGCTGGTATATGATGCCAAGTCGGGAAAATTATTAGAGTACGAGTGGAAGCTTTTGGCTTCTGGTGGATCGTCAGGAGCGGACGGCAAGGACATCGGATTGGAGAAGGCGAAATCGATCGCGCAGAAAAAAGCACCGGGTGCCACGATCGTGAAAGCGAAGCGGGACACGGACGATGGGATCAAAGTGTATGAAATTGAACTCGTACAGGGAATGTATGAGTATGATGTAAAGATTGATGCGAAGACGGGAAAGATTCTCGAATTTGAAAAAGATATCGATGACTAGCGGAGGATTTTGTACATGAAAAAGAAACTCAGTTTTTTATTTGCGGCTGCCTTGATGGTATTTGTTCTGGCTGGCTGCGGCGGAACTTCCAGCGGGTCTGTTGACAGCGGCAAACATCATGTGGAGATCCAGGTGAAAGATTATGGGACGATCAAGGTGGAACTCGATGCCGATACAGCGCCTATTTCGGTATCCAATTTTATCAAGTTGGCGAAAGATGGTTTTTATGACGGCCTGACATTCCATCGGATCATCTCCGGCTTTATGATTCAGGGCGGTGATCCGTCGGGAAACGGGACCGGTGGTTCGGATGAGACGATCAAAGGAGAGTTCTCTGCAAACGGGGTAGAAAACGGTATATCACATGTCCGGGGCGTGATCTCGATGGCGCGTTCCCAGAATTATGACAGCGCCAGTTCCCAGTTCTTTATCATGCACGCGGACGCGCCGAGTTTAGACGGCCAGTATGCGGCGTTTGGCAAGGTGACGGAGGGAATGGAGATCGTCGACAAGATCTGCGAAGATACGCCGGTCACGGATGATAACGGAACGGTGAAGGCAGAAGAACAGCCGAAGATCGAGTCGGTGAAAGTGATTGATTAAGGTTAATAAATGTGTGAAATATGACGATATAATAAACAGCTAGGGACAGCGGCTGTTTTCAAAGGATGGAAATGCTTTGAAAACAGTCGTTTTCTTTTGGCAAAAATAAAGAATAACCGCTTGGACCTTTTGAGGAGAGCGGGCGGTCCGGACAGCCAGTACAGCGTGGATCTGTATGAAGAAGGACTGCGGAAAGGAGAGACATGGGTATTTCAGGAGTGACAGGAGGCGGCGCGGATATCGCGCGAGGTCGTACTGTTACAGCGGATGGCGGGACAGGAACTCCTGTAAAAAAGAAACGCCTGACGGACACTTTTTCGGAGCTGATACGAGACAGAAAGGAGGAATTTTACGTCAAGGTAAAAAATGGTACGATGGAGCCGAGTATTCCGATTGGGGCAGGTACTTATACCGAAAAAGAGTGGGATAAGATCTTAAAACGTTTCGATGCCGTTCAGGAAGCGTTACGCGAGGCGGCAGGCTTAGAGACGGAGGAGAAGGAAGAAAAATCCAAGGATGAAACTACCGGCAAAGTTACGGACAAAGACGCAGACGATGTTATGGAATATCTCATTTGCAATGTCAAAGATCATCTTAAAGACAGGGAAAAGGATGACGAGGAAGAAGAAGGTGCAGGTCTGCTTTTGGCGCAGTATGTAACATGTACATATCCGTCAGATAGTCCCGATAAAGAAGATGTGCTGTATATGATAGTTTATGATTCGCAGGGGATCCGGTGCCTGAACATGGCGACCGGGCAGTGTGAGTGGTCGATCAGGTTTACGGACGAAAGTCAGTTTAACAATGTGGATAAGATCATGAGCGCCTTCTCTGACGATGATGATCTGTCATCTGCGTGTAAGGAAAAGTTTTGGCGGGAGATCCTTTTGGATTGATGGACGATGTATCCAGTGCGGAAAAGGAAAGAACTGGGGTGGAGTGTGTATTTTGCGCGGCGGCATATCGTGGAAACGGAGAAAAAATCGTTGACAAACGAAAAGCAGTCTGCTATGATGAAAAAGTCAAATGCGAAGAAAAGAAGAAGTAGTGACAGAGGAAACTTACAGAGAGCAGCCGGCAGCTGAGAGGCGCAAGGGAATCCTGTCATGAATACATCTTGGAGTATCCGGCTGAAGGAACATGAGATGCAGGCTTATGTTTTGGTAGGTTTGGACGGTGGTGTACCCGTTATCGTACAGGGATATGATAGTATCCTGCCAAGCCCGGCCTGATGTGAGTCACCGGGGAAAAAAGGTTCGTCCTTTTGCAAGTGAGAAGATCATTTGCAGAAGGACTTTTTTGTTTTCTTCCCAGGACGAGAGCATGTGTATGTAAATAAGATCCACACGGCAATTTGTGTCTGCGCGCTGCTTGACACAAAGTTACTTTATGCGCAAAAAGCAGCGCAGAAACGAGGATTAGGATGAAAGTATATGAAGAATTGGTTGCCCGCGGACTGATCGCGCAGGTAACGGATGAAGAAGAGATCAGGGAACTGGTAAATGCAGGGAAAGCGGTGTTTTACATCGGATTTGACCCGACGGCGGACAGCCTCCATGTCGGGCATTTCATGGCTCTCTGTCTGATGAAGCGGCTGCAGATGGCAGGAAATAAGCCGATCGCCCTGATTGGGGGAGGGACGGCGATGGTCGGGGATCCTTCCGGCCGGACGGATATGCGCCAGATGATGACGAAGGAAATGATCGACCACAATGTGGCGTGTTTCAAAAAGCAGATGAGCCGTTTTATTGATTTTTCGGATGGAAAAGCGATCGTGGTAAACAACGCCGACTGGCTGATGGACTTAAATTACATGGATGTCCTGCGGGAGATCGGCCCGCATTTTTCCGTCAACCGGATGCTGGCGGCGGAATGCTATAAGCAGCGTATGGAAAAGGGACTTACGTTTTTGGAATTTAATTACATGATCATGCAGAGTTTTGATTTTTACTCCCTGTTCCAAAAATATGGCTGCAATATGCAGTTTGGCGGTGATGACCAGTGGAGCAACATGCTCGGCGGCACCGAACTGATCCGCCGCAAACTCGGAAAGGACGCGTATGCGATGACCATCAATCTTCTGCTGAATTCCGAGGGCAAGAAAATGGGGAAAACCCAGTCCGGTGCCGTCTGGCTCGATCCGGAAAAGACGAGTCCGTTCGATTTTTACCAGTACTGGCGGAATGTGGCCGATGGCGATGTGCTGAAATGTCTGCGCATGCTGACGTTTTTGCCGCTGGAACAGATTGAGGAGATGGATCAGTGGGAGGGCAGCCAGCTCAATCAGGCGAAGGAGATCCTCGCATTCGAATTGACGAAAATGGTTCACGGAGACGAAGAAGCAGAGAAAGCGCAGGAGGGCGCGCGCGCGCTGTTCGCGAGCGGAAGTGCCGCGCAGATGCCGGAGGTATGTCTGGAAGATGCCGATTTTGAGGAGGGCAGCATCGGAATCCTCAATCTTCTCGTAAAAGCAGGACTGGCGCCGTCAAATGGCGAGGCGAGGCGGAATGTGCAGCAGGGCGGTGTGTCGATCGACGGTGAAAAGGTGGATGACGTCAGAATGCAGATTGCGAAGGAGCGGATCGGAGCGGACGGGATCGTTTTGAAGCGGGGGAAGAAAAAATTTATGCGGATTACGGTGAAGATATGATCGTTGCTTTTGTTCTATGGAGTATCGTTTCCCTTGTGTTTTTAGGAATTGGGATCAGCTGCCGCAGATCGAAGGAGGCCGTAGGTTTTTTTACGTTTGTAAAACCGCCCGAAGTCGAAGAGACAGGGCGGTATAACCGGGCGGTAGGGATTTTATGGTTTATGGCGGCTGGTATCTTTGAGGTGATCGGGATACCTTTCATGTTCTTACAGCAAAATTCGCCCTTTTCTATCCTGATCGTATTTGCAGTCATTCTTTTGATCCTGGGAATGATGATCGCATATATCAGAATAGAGGCCAGATATAGGAAAAAATCTGACGGTTTATAGTGAACTGCCGCATGCTGTCACGCACAGGCCTGTTATCAGAAGAAGTGTGAGATTTAATAAGGATCTATTCATGTGTGATGTCACTTCTTTTGGTAGAGAAGTGCCTTATCATGCAAGCGTGAACGGCATGTCGGCTTTTTTGCTTTTGATGTCACATGACTGAAATGCCATAATCCAAAATTACATGTCCATTTTCATCCGGCGTTGTAAATCTTGGGCAGTTGCAGCGTTCGAAACACCAATCATCTTCCTTCCGTTCCATATGAAGTTCCTTCAGTTTTTCCAGGCACATATTGTGCGTATCCATGGAAAAGAACTCCCCGCTATTCTCTTTGTCAGATAAATAACATACGGCATAATCCAGTGGTTCAATGTCGATAGATTCAAACCCGTCTGGAGCTTCTGTATCCGGGGGAAACAGCATACCGATCCAGCGTTCCGGCATTCCATTCACGATATGTACCGCACCGATATACGCATCACCGTTAAAGGGGAGGCAGGGGTTTACCTCTAGTTTTTCAAACCAGTTATTGTTCCACCATTCGTCCCAGTTTGGAACACCTTCATACTTTTTACCGATCAGCCGCGCGGCCGGACAACTTTCCTTTTTTACTTCTAAAATCTGAACTGCCATTTGCCATACCTCCATTTCGTTTTTTTCTGATTTTCTCTATATTCTTAATTATAAACGGAATGGGAAATTTGTCAACAAAAATCGAAAAAATGTTCGATTTTTCTCCGTATCAGGAAAATCCCGACGATACATACTACAACCTCCGTTACCGGATATGACAGCCACACCCCAGTTACACCGAAAGCGGACGATAAAACAAATGCTGCCGGAAGGATGACAAAGAGTGCTCTCGCCAGGGAAATAACCTGTGCCGGGAGCGCTTTTTCAGTCGCGGTAAAATGGGTGGAGAGGATTATATTAAACCCGGCAAACGGAATGGCGGTAAAGTAGATTTTTAGTCCAGGCACCGAAATCTGCTGCAGTGATACATTCCTTTCCCTGTTAAAGGCGGATGTGAGCGCCTCCGCACCGAAGAAAAACAGCAGATATATCAGTGCGGAAACGGCCAGTGAATAGCAGAAAGCATATTGCAGCGCTCTTTTTATCGTTCGTTTGTCACCGCGGCCATAGGCGCGGCTCGTGATCGGCTGTGTTCCCTGCGCGATGCCCGTACAGATGGAAGATACGACGAGTGACAGATTGGCGATCACACCGTAGGCCGCCACCCCTGTATTGCCGCACAGGGAAAGGAGGATCGAATTAAAGGCGATCATGACGATGGCGGATGAGGTTTCAGTGACAAGTGACGGAATGCCGAGCGAGAGGATGTTTGCCGTCAGCCGCACAGAAATACGGTGCCGTATCCAGTGAAAGTGATGTTTCTTCCGAATGCCGTGTACGGATAAAATGGACATGCTGATCAAAGGGGCGATCCCGGTCGCGAGCACGGCTCCCAGGATCCCCATGTTCATCGGGAAGATAAAAACGTAGTCGAGGATAATATTGGAGAAACTGCCGGTGAGCATGGCGGCCATCGAGAGTGAAGGGTTTCCGTCGTTTCTGACAAAACAGGTAAAAACGTCGTTCAGCATGAATGCCGGGGCAAAAAGTAAAATTACCATCAGGTAAGTATGGGTCATCGAAAACACGTCATTGTCAGCGCCGAGCAGTGCTGTGAGAGGACGGGAAAGGAAAAGTCCGGCCAGCACGAACAGAAAAGCGAGAATACAGGTAAAAACGAGAACAGATGAAAATGTCCGGCTGGCGTTCTCACTGTCTGCCTGTCCGCGAAAGATCGAATATTTCATCGCGCCTCCCATGCCGAGCATCAGTCCGCAGCCGTGTACGATGCTGTATACGGGGATGGCGAGGTTAAGCGCTGTCAGTCCGTTCGTGCCCAGTCCGTTTGAGACAAAAAACGTATCGGCAAGGATGTAGCAGGACAGGCCGATCATGCCGCATATATTGAGTGAAACATAGGTGAAGAATTGTTTGAACAGCGATTGTTTTTTCATGGTATCCTCCTTTTTTCCTAACTCCTTCGAAAGCAAACACATATTTGTATTATTATGAAAAAACGCCAGCCTTCCCATCTTCTGGCGGAAGTGTTTTGGTACTTCCGTCTGGACCTGACGATGGAAAGCCTGACGTGGATTCTCTTTACCCGGTGGCAAAAAGCACGTATTTCCTATATTTATAACAAAGTTAAGGTTTCTTTTTCCGTGCCGGCCGCAGCACATGATAACCGAGTTCTTCCGGGAAATGCCGCTGATAGTCGTTGCACAAATCCTCATTCCACTCGTAACCCCGTGTTTGGGGATCGAAATTCCATGCCAGTTTTTCCACCCGTTCCATCACCTCCCCGCAATCCTTTAAATAGTCAAAAGCCGGGTGATAGAAAACGAAATAATCACTCGCGGGAAGTTCCCTGATCTCAAACCCGTCCGGGATCACCCCCTGATAGTCAACCGGCACGCCAAACCCGTAGAAATAGCCTTTTCGGCCATTTTCGTAAAACCATCCGGCTGTGTGGCAGGTTACGACCGGGTGGGAGACATGGCTCATGCTGTCGATCGTCCCGCAGACCGTGTCACAATCGTGCCTGTTCCAGAAACTACAATAGTCTGTGGCGTCGATATCCCAGATCCCGATGTATTTATGGGCGGGAATATGCTCCATGCGGATATGTGCATCTGTCAGTATCGTCTGATTCATAGTAGGCCCTCCTTTATTCACATAATGTTGCGGGAAGAGAACGACCATTGAGCTAGAGAGAGCGATGGGGACAGGATTTTTCCGATATGCAGCCGGTGTACATCCGAACGTATTCATAAAAGTCCTCGTCAGTGCTTCCTGTGAGGAATACCCGTATTTCAACGCGATATCGAGAATGCGGGACTTTGTATCCCGTATTTCCAGTGCGGCTAAAGCAAGCCGCCTGCCAGCGACATAACTTTTAAATGTCATCCCCGTGATTTCATGAAAACGACGGGAGCAGTAGTATGGCGAATACCCGATCTGTCTGGAGAGTTCCAAAAGAGAAGGGGTTTGTGTTAGATGCTCTTCGATCCAGTTGATCATGTCCTGTACGGTCTCATTCCACTCAAACAAATCAATTCCCTCCTTGTCAGAAATATTGTAGCATATAGATAGACAGGAAGTTTTGATATATGTTGCGAATTGATCGTTGCAACAATAACTATATACGTTAAACGGCAGATTCAAATTTGTAAGAATTATATCATATCCTGCTGTGTTTTTCCATATAGACTGCCGTGTTTTTTGGACAGTTTGTCATGAGTTATCGTTATAATGATAGAGAAGTAACTTGTTTGAAAAAAATCGGAAAATTGTAAGAAAATAGTAACAAAAATACCTACTGGATGTGTTATGATGATAAAGTTATGTAATCTTTTATCATAGGTAACACGGATCATCACACAGAGAGGAGGGGAAATAGGTGGAAAATCACTCAAAGTGCGTGATCGATGTCAAAAATCTGTATAAAATCTATCCGATCGGAAATAACCGCGTGCGTGCGCTGGATGGTGTTAGTTTCCAGGTGTTTGAAGGAGAGTTTTGCGCGATCGTCGGGGCGTCCGGTTCCGGAAAATCGACATTGTTAAATATGCTGGCTGGTTTGGAGAAGCCGACAAAAGGGATCATTACCGTGGCGGGGGAGCGGATCGATACTTATAACGAAAACCGGCTGGTACGTTTTCGCAGGGAAAAGGTTGGCTTTATATTTCAGTCATTTAATCTGATCGGTACGATGAATGCGGTGGAAAATGTAGCGCTGCCGCTTATGTTCCGTGGAATTCCCAAAAAAATTCGGATGAAGCGGGCGGAAAAAATGATCGAGCTCGTAGGACTTAAAAAATTCCGCCGGCACAAACCAAATCAGATGTCGGGCGGTCAGCAGCAGCGAGTCGGCGTGGCGAGGGCGCTCGTCTTGAACCCGAGTATCGTTTTTGCTGACGAACCGACGGGAAATCTGGATTCTGCCACATCGGCGGAGATGATGGACCTTATGCGTCATGTTTTGAACGAGAGAAAGAAAACGCTCGTGATGGTGACACACGACCCGGAACTGGCAGCGCTGGCTGACCGCCAGATCAGGATCAGGGATGGAAAGATAATAGAAGCTTAGATAGGAGGCTCGAAATATGAGTACGAGAATGAAAAAATGGAGAAAAACAGCAGCACTTGTATTGTGTGTGTTGGCTGTTTTCGGGATTTACCACAGTGCGGCCGCAGCGCCGGTACAGGAGGAGGGAAATGGGTCTGGGACTATTTCCTCAGAAGACATGCCGGGAAACGGCGGTGCAGATGAAGGGGAGCAGAATGGGGAGATGCTTGCGGGCGCATCGTCGGATATCAGTATATCCGGTGTGAAAGTAAACGGCGCCAAAGCAGGTGGGAGAGTGGAGATTTCATTTACGGCAGCTGGGAATAAAAATAGGAAAAAGAATTATGAAGTTGAGAGGATCGAGCGGGTATATCCGGTTTTGAATGAGGGATTTCCGTTCGCGATGGAGGATGAGGCATACCGTGTGACGACGGGAAGCGGGAATTCCGTTCATTGTTCTTACCGGTTCCGGGCGAAGGATACGTTGGAAACGGGTTATTATCTGACTGGTTTTACTGTTGTATACAGCAGGCGCGCGACAGATGGAAGTACGGCGGTGTACGACAGTGAATACTATGTGAATAAGGATGTCAGTGTAAAACTTACGGGAAAGAAAAGCGGCGGCGAGGCTGGTTCTTCTGACGATCCGGCATTGGACGGGGATGTTTCCCTGAAAATGAGCGGTACGCCGCATGGAAGCTACGGTGGAAATTGCCGTGTGGCATTTACCGCATATAGTTCCAAATATAAGATTACAGATGTTGTACCGGTGATCGGGGAGGGGTTCCCGTTTGAGAGCACGACGGACGCGTACCGGGTTACACATTCAAAGGGAACAAAAAAATTGAAATGCCGCTATACGTTCCGCGTAAAAGAAGATGCTGCTGCCGGTTATCAGGGAATCACATTTAAAATTACATATCTGAAGGGAAAGACATCGGTAACGGCAGATAAAACGATCCAGGTGAAACTGAAGGGAAAGAAACAGGCGGAGCAGACCGGAAATGACAAAAAGTCCACCCCCCGCGTGATGGTTACGGGGTATGACACGGACGTGAAAAAGATCACACCGAATAGCAAGTTTCAACTAAAGCTTCATATAAAAAATAACGCCAGCCAGGCAGTAAAAAATGTAAAATTTTCGCTGTCTACAGCGAATGGCGAGTTTCTGCCAGTCAGCGGGGCCAGTACCGCGTATGTGGACCGCATCGGAGCAAAGGGGACCGTCACGATTTCTTTTAAAATGAAAGCGTCGGCCAGCTTGGGATCGCGTTCCTACCCGATGACGATCAAGGCCGAATACGAGGATGGAAAAGCGAACGCCTTTGATTCACAGGACAATGTGTCTATTCCGGTGACGCTCAAAGACCGCATCAGCCTGACTGAAATGACCCCGCCGGACGTACTGTCCGTAGGCGGTGAGGGCGACCTGGCATTTTCTATCAACAATATGGGCGCCGGTTCATTAAACAATGTTACCGTTCAATGCAAGGGGGATGGCGTCGAGAGTGAAGAAACTTTTGTGGGAAATATCGCTGCCGGCGCGAGCGGCTACGCCAATGTGCCGCTGACAGGCGTGGAGGCGACGCCGGAAGACAGTGACGGGGAGTGTGTGATTGTGATCTCGTATGAAAATTCGTCCGGTGAGAGCAGTACGTATGAAGAGAACGTGGCTATTTTTGTCCAGGACGAGATGGATGAGATGGACATGGAAGACGATATGGAAATGATGGGGGAAGAAGAAGTAGGGGGAGGAATTTCCCCGCTGTTCCTAGTGATCCCGGTCGTTGTCGTGTTGATCATAGCTGGGGTGATCGTACATCGCGTATTGAAAAAGAAACGTTTGAAGAAGGAAGAGGAGTTGATCGACGATGAGCTTCTATGATGTAATGACGATGAGTTTTGGAAATCTGTGGCGGCGGAAACTCCGCACGTTTTTAACCGTGCTGGGCGTGCTGATCGGAACGGCGTCGGTAGTGGCGATGATCTCTCTTGCTGTCGGTATGAAGCAGATGATGATGGAAGAATATTCGAGCATGGGTTCCGCCACGCAGATCCGCGTCCGGTCTTCGGGTGATATGATGTCTGGGAATGAAAAAACGGATGTGGATACACTGCTCACCGATGCGAATCTCTCCATGTTTGAGCAGATGGAATATGTCCAAAGTGTTTCCCCTTCGCTGACGTTTGATGTGAACATGGAACAGGGAAAATACAGCGGTTATGCGATGCTGGTCGGAGTGAGTAAGGAGGTCATGGAGAGCCAGAAACTGGGAGAAGGGGAACTCCCGGCGGAGGGCGGGGGCAGCCTCCAGCTTTTGGCGGGAAATACGATACTTACCAGTTTCGGCTATTCGCTGGGAGACGAGTACTATGATTACTATTCGACCGGGGAACTGCCGGATATTGATCTGATGAGGCAGGTCCGTCAGGTGAAATTTTATGACGATAACGCAGACGATCAAACGGAAGAAGCGCCTGCGGATGCCGATCAGGATAACGGATACGGTGATCTCGGTGACGCGGCAGGGGATGGCGCCGGAACGGATACGGGCGTGGATATGGCTATGAGCGGCGTGTCGGATCCAGAAGTTGACAATACGGTATTGTTCCGTGTAAAAATAACCGGCATCCTCGAGGGCGGCCCGGATGACTACCGCGAGAACAGCCAGAACCTGTTAGTCGATATCGACGCCCTGAAAAGTTACCTGATTAAAAATTTTGGCAAAGGAAACATCCCGGGACAGCCGAAGATCAAAGGAAGGCCGTTGAAAGACTGGGTGTATACGGAGTTTGTCATCGATGTGGATGAGACCGACCATGTAGAGGAAGTCATGCAGGCCATCCAGGAAATGGGATTTGAGGCAGACAGCAATAAGGAACTGCTGGAATCCATTCAGCAGAGCCTTCAGATCGTGGAACTGACACTGGGCGGGATCGGTATGGTGGCCTTTTTGGTGGCGGCGATCGGTATCGCCAATACGATGATGATGTCAACGTATGAGCGGACGAAAGAGATCGGCGTGATGAAAGTACTCGGCTGCAATATGAAGGACATTCGGAAACTGTTTTTGATGGAAGCGGCAGGGATCGGATTTATCGGCGGTGTCGTCGGACTCGGGTTTACGTTTATCGTTTCCGCGGTCCTGAATTCGTTTGCGGGTTCGGCCGATGGCATCAACGGGAATATTTCTGTTATCCCCTGGTGGCTGGGGCTGACAGCAATCGCTTTTTCTACCCTGATGGGTATGCTCGCGGGATATTTCCCGGCACGGCGTGCGATGAAACTGAGTCCGCTGGCGGCGATCCGGACGGAGTAGAGGGGAAGGAAAAAGGTGAAAAACGGTTGTATCGCAAAAGTGCGATAGAGATAATACACGGAGAGTACTCGTTCCCCTCAATCCCCATGTCTTCTATTCCGGTGGTGCTGCCCGTGTCCGGTCGCTGAGTTGCTCACATCCGCCGATGACTGATTTTGTACACTGTCCCCGGTGTTCTGCCCGTTGCCATTCTCCCCGCAATGCGCATGTTCGCGTGCTAATCCGTGAATATGTGACACACTCATCCCTTTGCACTCATCGACCGTCACCGTATCATCATATTGATACAGCTGGAGATATGCGTAATACTTGCCAACCGAAAGACCGTTCCCGTGAGCCTCATCCACAATTTCGGTGTCCGCGCTGTAGTGGTGGCATTTGCGCCCCGTATTACCACAGTATGTTTCTATACCGGAAGTTAATTCATCGTTACGTCCACCATCGGTCGCCACTGTAAATACGAGTTCAGCTTCGTCCGTCAGATAGACGTTCATTTCCTTACCATCCACGATCTCTTCCATTGCTTCTGTATAATTTTTCCATTTCAAGGACAATCCTTTCAGGATTTCTTCTGCCTCTTCATTGTATGCTTCCGCCGATATGACGCGGTTAAAACGGTTCAGGGCAAGTTCGATCGAAGGATTCACGTCAATGCTTATATAAGAAACGGGTGTCTGGATCCAGAAATAACCTTCGAGGCCGAGCGCCAGCACACAGATCATGCAAACGGCTGCCGCCGCTCGCCGAAATGCCGGCTTGCCAAAAAACTGCGTTTTTTCTTCTTGTTTTGCAGATATAAACTGTATTGTCGAACGCTTCAGCTGCTCATCCGCTTTGATGCTGTCAAACGCATTATGTATCTGATTCGTCAAATCCTTCACCTCCCAGCTTTTCCTTTAATTGTTTTCTCCCTCTCGCTAACAGGGAATACACGGTATTTTCTTTTTTGCCCAGGATCGATCCGATCTCGGCCGCTGAGTACCCTTCATAATAGTGCAGGTAGATGGGGTCTTTGTACTTTTGCGGCAGGGAAAGCACGGCTTCCATCACCTCTCTGTGCGATTCGGGAACTTCAGCCGCTACTTCATTCAGTACCTCTAACGGGACAGTGTTGCGCCGGAAGAAACTTTTCAGATAATCTTTGCAGGCATTGATCGCAACACGGAGCAGCCACGCTTTTTCGTGTTCATCATTGTAAAACGGCTTATCGTGCAGCATATATTTCAAAAAAACGTTTTGAAATATATCCTCCGTATCGGCGTCATTTTTTAGATAATAATAGCAAATACGCCGCACCATGTCAGCGTATTGTTCGACGGCGCGGATTACATTTTCCTCACTCCGCATGCGTGCATCACCTCCTGCTAATGAATCAAAGAAAGGCTGATGACCGGATACCGGCCCATAAGCTGCAAGTACGTATCACCACTTTTCATAATATTCACAGCCTCATCTTTTAAAGACATTATAACATATGAACCCGTTTTTATCACAACTATTTTTTGTGGGAGGCAATATCATGGAAAAATCCAGAAAATGATGCAGAATATGCACCGTCATTTCCTGGATTTTTTTAGTGATGTGTAGACGAATTTTATTTGGACAATTTCTGTTTAGACACTTTGCTTTTTGATACCTGGTGTCTTTTCCCATTTGCGTGGATCGTCTTATGTTTTTTGCAATAATTTTTGCAGCTGCTTTTTTTCTTATGAGTTTTTTCGTGGTACTCACAGTAATATCCTTTTTGCTTGACATTTTTTTTCTTACTCGTTTTTGTCTGATTGTAGTTCTGGCGAGAGTATTGGCAGTTTCCATCACAGTTTCGGCCGTGGTAGTCACAAATCCCATCGCAATTCTGACCGGGGTATTCACAATCTTTATCACAGTTCTGTCCGGGATAATCACATGTCCCGTTATAACAATTTGTCTGACGGTATGCGTTGTGATGCCCATATCCGTGTCCGTGGGCAAATACGGGAGCGGTGGCACCGCCTGTCAATGTGAGTGCTGCCAACGCAATGACAGCGGATTTTTTCCAGTTTCTAAACATAATGGTAAGTCCTCCTGTTTTCTAGAGGAGTTGTTATTCTCCTCCTTATACATCCTTTGATCAAATCAGCTTTTAAACTGCCTTTTATATATAATACGACCTGACATCGGGAATCCTTGCAATTTTTTTTGCAAAAAATAAAAATATTTAGTAAGATTAGGAGAGACTTCGTTAGATAATAGGTAGAAGGAGGTGCAGGAGATGGACGATGAGAAGATAATCGGCTTATTTTTTGAGCGCTCGGAACAGGCGGTCAAGGAGTTGTCAGCAAAATACGGGAAACTGATATTCCATATCTCCCATCATATTTTAAACGACAACGAGGATGCGCGCGAATGTGAAAATGATACATATCTGGGCGTGTGGAATACGGTTCCACCGAAAAAGCCAAACCCGTTTGCCGCCTATGTCTGTAAGATCGCCCGCAATATTTCCCTCAACAAACGTCGGTTTAACAGAGCTAAAAAACGGGACAGCAGTTTTGACAAAGCGATGGAAGAACTGGATGACTGTTTTTCTGTTTCGTCGGCAGAAACAGAGTGGTTTGCCATGGAAATGGGAAGGGTGGTAAATGATTTTGTCAGGGCATTGGAACATGAGGAGCGCGTTTTGTTTTTGCGCCGGTACTGGTTTTCGCATCCGGTCACCCTGATCGCGAATGATCTTCACATGAGTGAAAATAATGTATCCGTAAAGCTGTTCCGAATCAGGGAGAAATTGAAAACGTATCTGGGAGAGGAGGGGTTTTCGATATGAAAGAAGAAAAGAAGGAACTGATCGCGGAAATACTGGGAGAGATCAGCGATGAGTATATAGAAGAATCCGTTATCGGGTTGGAACGAAAACGTGCCGGCCTCGCCGGCCTCGTGCAAAGAAAGCGCTGGATCGCCGTTGCTGCCGCATGTCTGTGCTTGATTACCGTGATATTGTTTTTATGGGATCTGCGGTTTTTTACGGAAGACGGAGGACGAAGTGGCGGGGGTAAGGTGGCAGTACAAGAAACGGACCCGCCGCAAAGAGGAGTATCCATACCCGAATTAGAAGTTGACTTAAATAGCAGTGATTCAGATTGCCTTGTGATTCCGTTTGTCATTTACAAGGGCGGTGTTTATTTAGGGGATGTATGTGCCAGTGTCGTTCAGGAGGATTTGCGTCTTGACACCTATCTGGGTGAGGCGACAGGATGGATCAATGGGTGGACGGAAGATGACGGATATGTTGATTTTGCCGGCAGTTCGACGGGCAAGCTGTACTCCGTGGAGGGATTGGATGATTCCTTTGCCGTTGCGCTTAAGTACGACTATGATGAGAGCCGCACAGAACTTCTTGTCAAAAATACTGGGATCACGTTAGAGGATGCTTCTGATCTGTACGAGGATAGGCTTCATTTGAAGGAAAACTATGTATCGGTAGAATACCAGGACGGGGATGACATGGCAGCGGGAGCGGAGAAAAAGAAACTGCTGGATGCTTCTACTGAAAATAAAGTATCCGAACTGATCGATTCACTCTGTAACGGGGAGATCATGCTTTACGATAGTACGTCAGTTACGATGCAGGTTTCGGAAGATACGGAATACGTGTTATACTTTCATCTGAATAACCGTGTTGTCGTCCCGCTCTATTTCATGCGCGGCGGGTATGTGAAGTATGCGGGCGTGCCGGATGTGTGTGTAAAAATACCCGAAGATGTGCAGGAAGAAATGCGCAGGCTGGCGGAAGCAACAGGGACTGTATCTGACAGCAGCAAGCCGGTGGAAGGGGTCGATCAAGGAGAAAAAGGCGGGAAAAAGGAACAGGGAAAAGGAGCGGGAGGAAAAAAAGCAGAGGAAAATTCATCAGGGGATGATAATGTCATCACAAGTAATTCCGTAGAGTGGAATCTGGATGATGAGGAGCTGAGCATAACGACCACGACAGATGGTGAGGAGGATAAGGAGGTTACGTGCTGGTTGCAGCCGACACTGAAACTGGGGAATGGTCAGACATGTATTGCTCTGTTATGCTCCCGAATGGACGCCTCAAAACCGTATGTTATTATTAATGAAAAGAAACTCGCGAAAAAAATAAGTCTGGGAAATTCCAAAGATTTGTGGTATCATGATCTGGCACACAGTGAACTGGTTGCCGAACCGGATTTTGACGGAGACGGGACGAAGGAAATACTTGTCTTGCTCAATGAATACCGGACACTGGCGGAGTTTCGCATTCTGAAACGGGACAGCAAGGGGAAGTGGAGCGTACTGGCCCAGCCCAAAGGTATGAGACGCTTGAGTGAAGGTCAATTTTTCAAGATCAAGGTCAACGACGACCAGACGGCTCTCTTAAAGGTGCCTTCTACCGGTTTTCAGAAAAAGCTGGACTTTTTAGATCAACCGAAACTTTCCGACTATTTTGCAAAGCTGGGGAAACATGCGATCATGGATCTGTCTTATGTGTCGATGGAATGGA
The DNA here is from genome assembly GCA_910579145.1 of uncultured Eubacterium sp. Taxonomy (GTDB): domain Bacteria; phylum Bacillota; class Clostridia; order Lachnospirales; family Lachnospiraceae; genus Eubacterium_F. The sequence goes on along the minus strand of CAJTTQ010000004.1, from coordinate 24,331 downwards.
CGGGCTCCAAATTGACGGTTGTTTTCCATATTTACGCGAACAATGTGGGAGACGAGGTGGGAATGCTGAAGCAGGACATTGTGTGGGATAAAACGAAGGAACGTTTACGATTGGGCAGGACCTGGTATGAGGAGGCTGTCTGGAAAGGAGAATGAAGTGGAGTGGATCTTGTTTTATATCGTGCTTATGAATCTTGGCGGCTTCTGTCTGATGGGGATGGATAAGCGGCGGGCGAGACGGCAGGAATGGCGTGTCCCCGAGGCGCGGTTGTTTCTGGTGGCGCTCCTCGGCGGGAGTATCGGTAGCATCGTGGGGATGCGCGTGTTCCGCCATAAGACGAAACACTGGTATTTTGTGTGGGGGATGCCCGCCATTCTCGTTTTACAGATCGTTATGGCTGCGGCAGTGTTACATAAAATGTGGTGAGGCCGTTCTCGCTCTCTGCCGAGATCGTTCCGCCGTGCTGTGTCACGATTTCCTTTGCGATCGCCAGGCCAAGTCCGGCGCCGCCTGTGTTGGAAGCGCGGGCATCGTCCAGCCGGAAGAACTTCTCAAAGATGCGCTCGAGTTTCTGCTGTGGGATGGTCTTTCCGCTGTTCTGGAACGAGAGACGGATGTCGCGCCCGGTCTGTTCTGCTTTTATGAGGATGGGAGTGCCGGGGTCGCTGTAGGCGATCGCGTTTTTCAAAATGTTGTTAAACACGCGTGCCAGCTTTGCCGCGTCGGCGTACACCGTTACGTTTTCGTCGCAGTTTAGCTGGATCGTATTGGCGTGTTCTTTTAAGACCGGATAAAATTCATCGGACATTTGAACGAGCATGTAGTGGAGATCGGTCGTCTCTTTTTCAAGCATGATTTCATTAAAGTTGTAGCGGGTGATCTCGAAAAATTCGTTGATCAGTTTTTCGAGCCGCAGCGCTTTTTCCAGCGAGATATGGATGTATTTGGCCCGCTGGGCAGCAGGCATGTCGGATGCCTCGTCTAACAGGCTCAGATAGCCGACGACCGATGTGAGGGGCGTCTTTAAGTCGTGCGCGAGATAGGCAATCATGTCATTTTTGCGCTCGGTCTCCGCCTGGAGGAGCTGTTTGCTCCGGGCGATGGCACTCCGCACATGCCTCCCATAAAAATGCGCGGCAAGAAAGGCGAGCAGGATAAAGACGATGACACCGAAGATCAAGAGCTGCATCAAGAGCCGCTTTACGGATGCCCGGCTCATGTATGGTATGCTTTGTGTGGTCTGGCTCTCCGGATCTATATATTTAAGGTGTGTGATGTAATTGGAATCAAACCATTCGATAAATGTGCCGTTTAGTACGACATCGAACAGGTAAAGAAGTCCCATGCACAGAAGCAATGCGATGGAGATTACCGCGAAAACGATGCCGATCTTTTTTGTTCTATTTTTCAATTTTATAGCCAACCCCCCATACGGTTTTTATATATTTTGGTTCATCAAACGAGTCCCCCATCTTTTCGCGCAGATGCCGGATGTGGACGGTAATGGTGTTATTATTTTTGCTGTAATACTCGTCGCCCCAGATCTGGTGGAATAATTCTTCCGAACTGACGACGTTCCCCTTTTCCTGACAGAGGATGCGGAGGATGTTAAACTCGGTCGGCGTCAGGGAAAGCGGTTTTTCATTCAGTGTGCACTCGTGGGTTTTGATATTCAGCACGAGGCCGGAGTGGATGAGGATGTCATGATCTTCGGGCGAAATGCCGGTGTTGTAGCGCTTATACCGCCGCAGCTGTGCTTTTACGCGGGCTACCAGTTCGAGCGGCAGGAACGGTTTGGTCATATAGTCATCCGCGCCGAGAGTCAGTCCGTTGATCTTGTCGATCTCCTCACTTTTCGCGGTCAGCATGATGACAGGGTAGTTGAATTTCCGGCGGATCGACTGGCAGATCTGAAGTCCGTTTACGTCCGGCAGCATCACATCGAGGATAGCGAGATCTAGTTTTTCATGTTCGATGCAGGCGAGAGCTTCCGTTCCGTTATAGAATTTGAAAACGTTGTAATTTTCATTTTGCAGGTACACGGCGACAAGGTCCGCGATCTCTGGTTCATCGTCTACGATCAGTATGTTTTCACTCATGTTTCGCTCCATTTCTGTGCTGATAATTTTAAGGTGTATCAATATTGTACCATATTTTAGAGGGTTCTGAAAGGTGAATTTGCTATCGCATTGTCAGAAAAATGAGATAGCGGGAGGTAAGTTCATGCCAGATTCAATTCAAAAGGTTTTGTGCATGTTTGCACAAGAAATAAGGCGGATTCTAGGAGAAAAATTAAGAAAGATCATTATATATGGTTCCTATACAAGGGGGGATTTTGACGAAGATTCAGATGTGGATATTATGATTTTGACATCGCTTGATGGCAATGAAATAAGAGTAGTTGATTTTGGAGATGAGAGGTGCGTAACAAAGGAATAAAAAGCAGCAAACAATGATTCTTACAGTAATGAATCATTATTTGCTGTTTTTAATACGTACACGAGCGTATCATATCATTTATAACGACGCAGTTCATACACCCTGTCACACACCTCTTCGATATATTTCCGGTCATGCGATGCGCTGATAATTGCACCTTTGTATTCTTTCAGCATCGTTCGGATCACAGGATTTGACAGCGGTGAAAAATTCCGGGTCGGTTCATCGAGGATGAGTACGTTGGCGCCGCTCATGCAGATTTTCAATAGCAGGAGTTTTGCCTTCTGTCCGCCTGACAGTTCGCGTACCGAATGGCTCATTTCCTCAGCCGTGTATTTCAGGCTGCCTAAAAATGTGCGTATTTCCGTCATCTCGTCTTTCGTTCCCGCCTGTGTGAGAAAATCAGCCGGAGTCATTTCCACAGGCGTGCTGCCGAGGAGTAGGTCGTCATAATTTTGCGGCATATAAGCTGCTTTTATATCCTCTCTCGCGGATAGCTGCTCGGCGATCTGTTTTAACAACGTCGTCTTTCCCACTCCATTTTCTCCAATGAGGCAGATCTTTTCACTGCCGACAACCCGTAAATGGATATCCTGCACGAGTACGCGGTCTCCGGCACACAGCTTCGCAAGGGAGAGGTCGAGCACGGTCTTTCCGCGCGGGAGGGGACTTATCTGTTTAAACTTCATAAGAATCGCTTCCTCGACATCCGGCATCTCCGTCATGGATTCGTGGTCTTTTTCAAACCGCCGTTCCATCGCTTTCACGGCGTGCATTTTCTTTTTCAGCAGCCTGGCTCCATGCGGGTCCTGTCTGGATATCGCATTTTGCTGGTGTTCTACGGTCTGCTCGATGCGGCGGAGTTTTTCCTGCTGTTTTTTGTAGTCGCTCCGCTCCTTGCGGGCGAGCTGCTCTTGTTTCAGGAGACCGCCTGCGCGCTCTTGCACATAGGCCCGATAATCTATATTGGCGACGGTGTGCCGGCTCTTATGGCGCTTTCTGACCTGCTCTAGGTGGATGATCCGGTTTGCCGTGCGTTCTAACAGCGTTTCATCGTGGGAGATGAAGAGGACAGGGCCGCTCCACTCTAAAATCAGTTGTTCGAGCCATTGGAGCGTTTGGATGTCAAGATCATTTGACGGCTCATCCAATAGCAGTACATCCGGTTTCCGGCAGAGAAGGCGCAGCATGCGGATCTTCACTTTCTCCCCGCCGGACAACGTATCCATGTTCTGCTCTGCGTACAAGAAAGACACGGGGATATGAAGTGTGGAGGAGAGCCGTGCGAGTTCTCCCGGTGAGCATTCCCAAAATTCTGGTTCTGTGGAAAGGTATTCGTAGACGCTTTGTTTCTTTTCCGCCGGGGACAATTCCTGGGCCAGATAGCCGAGGATGCAGTTGTTACGTATGATCTCCCCGGACGATTCCATGTATCCTTCCACCAGTTCCTGATCATAGATCCATTTGAGCAGAGTAGATTTTCCGTTTCCCTCCTCTCCGATGACGGCAGCTTTATCTCCCTTATTTAGTGCAAAAGACAGCCCGGATACCAGTTCTCTCATATCCTTTTTATAGGTTAATGTAACATCTTTGATCTGCAGCATAAAATTCCTCCATTCTTTACCAAGTGGCACCCGCTTTGGGCGGCAGATCATGAACGAAAACGGACATGCCTGCGGATGCAGACATGTCCGTTGTGAATGTGAGGAAGTCCCGGCAGGCAGACGCCGCGCACGAGTGCACTCTCGTATGCCTGGGAGCGGATGACATGAAATAATCTACAATTCGCAACGAAACAGACCGCATCGAACAAAGCGGATACAAAAAAGTCTGTTTGTGATTCGAGTTATAAATTATTGAATGATCATCCCGCACCTCCTGTTATGATTTGCGAAGCGCAATTTGCACTAGTTCAGTCTGGCACCGCACGGACACTGGTCCGGCATAAAGCAGACTTGTACATTTCCATCTGCCAGATCGGTTGCCAGGATCATGCCGTTACTCTCTAAACCGCACATTTTTACCGGTTTTAAGTTGGCGATGATCAGGACCTTTTTACCGATCAGGTCTTCGGGCTGATACCATTTGGCGATACCGGAAAGGATCTGACGCTGTCCCCGCCCGTCATCGACCTGCAGGCATAATAATTTTTTCGATTTTTTCACTTTCTCACATGCGGTTACTTTTGCCACGCGCAGATCCACCTGGTCGAACGTATCGATGTCGATTTCGTTTTGAAACGCCGGAACGTCGAACGCTTCTTCTGATTTCTCTTCGTTAGCAGGCTCGGTAGGTTTTGCGCTGTCAAGGATCTGATTCAACTCTTCAATTTCCTTATCGAGGTCGATCCGAGGGAACAACGCTTCGCCGCGGTGGACGGTAACGTCCGGTTTCAGCACGTTGAATTTGGCGATGTTTTCATAGGAAACATCTTCGTCAGAAGCTCCGATCTGCTCCCAGATCTTCGGCATCGACGTCGGCATAAATGGACTCAGCAGGGCGGATGCAATGCGGATACTTTCTAACAGGTTGTATAACACGCTGGCAAGTCTTTGCTTTTTATCTTCCTGTTTGCCGAGGATCCAGGGCGTCGTTTCGTCGATGTATTTATTGGCCCGGTCGATCAGTTTAAATATCTCAGCCAGCGCGAGGTTTAGTTGTGTCTTATCGATGTATTCATCTACTTTGCCGCGCATCGAGAGTGCCAGATCGATCAGCTCCTGGTCTACCGGGGCTTCTTCCCGTTCTGTCGGCAGCGTGCTGTCAAAATATTTGTCGGCCATCGCCACGGTACGGGACACTAAATTGCCCAGTCCGTTTGCCAGGTCGGAATTGATCCGGTTGATCATGACCTCATTCGAGAAGGAACTGTCGGAACCCAGAGCCATCTCGCGCAAAATGTGATACCGGATGGAATCCGCGCCGTAGCGTTTTCCTAATATATAAGGATCTACGACATTTCCCAGCGATTTGCTCATCTTCTGCCCGTTGAAGGTGATCCAGCCGTGTACGGCAAGGTGCTTCGGGAGCGGCAGATCAAGCGCCATCAGGATGGCAGGCCATATGATCGCATGGAACCGCATGATATCTTTCGCCACCATATGAAGATCGGCTGGCCAAAACGTCTCGTAATCCTGAAACTGCTCATTGTCATATCCGAGCGCGCTGATGTAGTTGGAAAGCGCGTCAATCCAGACATATACGATGTGTTTCTCGTCGAAAGAAACCGGAATCCCCCAGTTGAACGTAGTCCTTGAGACACACAGATCTTCCAGTCCCGGTTTGATAAAGTTGTTGACGAGTTCCGTCGCGCGGTTTTTCGGCTGCAGGTAATCTGTCTCCAACAGGAGTTTCTCGAGACGGTCTGAAAATTCGGACAGTTTAAAAAAGTAAGCCTCTTCTTTCGCGTCCACGACCTCCCTGCCGCAATCCGGACACTTGCCGTCGACTAACTGCGTCGGCGTCCAGAAACTCTCGCAGGGGGTACAGTATTTCCCCTCGTATTCTCCTTTATAAATGTATCCGCGGTCATACAGATCCTTAAATATATGTTGAACAGTTTCTATATGGTAGGGATCCGTCGTACGGATATACCGGTCATAGCTGATGTTCATATAAGACCAAAGCTGTTTAAATTTGGCTACGATATCGTCCACATACGCTTTCGGGGTGACACCGGCTTCTTCTGCCTTTTGTTCGATCTTTAAGCCGTGCTCGTCCGTGCCAGTCAAAAACATCACATTAAATCCCTGCATTCGGCGGTATCTGGCGATCGAGTCGCAGGCGGCCGTCGTGTAGCAGTGTCCGATATGCGGATTTCCGGATGGATAATAAATTGGTGTTGTAATGTAAAATGATTTTGACATGATTCCCCTCGTTTCTGGCTCAGAGTTTATACTCTGCTGCCTTTTATACTTATTACTGCTTTATAACACATTCTACCACAAATATCCTAGATGTCAAAAGAAAAATCTATAAAATTGAAAAAAAAGGAAGAACGGAAACGATATTGACATGGGTTCTCGTGACAACGTATAATAGGTAATATAGATTTGACTTTTTGAAGCTAGGGGTTATAAAAATGAAACGAATGATTAGTTTAGTTTTAGGTTTTGCCATGCTCATCAGTTTATTCGGGGGTGTTACGGCATCGGCAAATGAGGATGCAGAAAAATTACAATGGCAGCTATCGCTGGTAAGCATCGGTCATACAGGACTGTCTTTTCGGTTAGATAACGTGGATGCTGCCCAGGATGCGTTTGTTTGTGTTGGAAACACGGGTGAAGAAAAGGGGATCGTCCGGTATCCGTTTTCGATCACGAGCAGCAGTCAGAAGTTTGAACTGGATTTTGCGGGCGGGAAGTCTCTGGCAGCGGGAAATTATGTTGTATGGGTGGAGGACAGGGATGGTGCGAGAACAGAGCCAGATACCGGATCCGTGAGTGAGCATTCCTTAGGGTGTCAGAGTGTCACGAATGTCAGTATCCGGGATAAAGACATGAGTCTGCCTCGTATTGAAGTATGGCGGGACGGGGTTTCTTTTACGTATCAGTTGCTGGACCGCGACGAAAGGATCTGTGTGGAAATAAACGGAACAGTTTATTATAGCGAATACGGTGCAAGAGAAACGGATATGCGTAGAAAAATGGTCGTTACATATCCACCGATCCCGCGGGAGATCAACGAAGTCTCTGTTTGGATGGAAAGTACCGAGGGAAGCCGTTCAGAAAAAGAATATTTTAAGGTGAAAGATTGTGAACTGTCCCAGCATTATGTCACCTCATATGCCTATCCGAAGAAAGTGATCGGTAACGTGAGCGCAAATGATTGTGGTCAAAAACCTACGCTGGTGTCTGCCACGATAGAAGGAAAGGAGTATTCCACAGAAATATCTGAGGATGGAAGTTTTTCGCTGTCCTATCCGCTCAGAAAAGAAGATGATTCGTTCCCACTTGTTTTTCGTGATGCGCATGGATGCCATTTTGAATATACAGCGTATGTGAGTAACAATCATAAATACAGCAGCGTGCATGTCCTTAGAGCACTTTTGCAGCGGCTGGAGGCTTACCGTGTACCAATGGGGGCCAGGGTCTATGTAAGTATTGATGGAAAAGAATATGCGAGTGAAGTTTCGACAAAAGAAAATGATGGCCGTGTTACGGTTAGTTATCCCAGACAGAAACCGGGAACTGCGTTAACTGCATGGATCCAGGATGATAGAACGTCAGAGATGACTGAAAAACCGGCTGTGCTGAAAATAGCTGATAAGAAGTATGATTTCCAGTATCTGGCAGAGACGGATCGGATCAACGGAACGGTCTATCTGGATGACAGAGATGAGAACCTGGGGCTGGATAGTAATGTTACATCGGCTTCCGTAGTGATAGATGGAAAGATCTATCCGTGTGAACTAAGTAAAATGGATTTATCTGCTTATTCATATGACGATTTGGAAAAAAAGGGTCTGGAAAATGCGGACAAGAATGCGTTCCGGTTTTCATGCAGATATCCAAAACAGAAAGTAGGAAAAAAGATTCAGCTGCACATAGAAGACGCAGATGGTTATGTTTTCTCGCGCAATATAAAACTTGAGAATCTGGACCCGTACATTGATTTGGATACGGTGTATTCCAGTGATCGGAAAATTTCGGGAAAGACGTGGTCAGACTGTGCGGTAACGATCCGGTACGGAAAGAAAACATATCGAACCAAAGCAAACAAAAGCGGCCGTTTTTCCGTAAAGGTGAAAAGTCAAAGAGCGGGAACGAAAATAAAGGTGTCTGTGATCTCACCGCAGGGATATACGAGTTCCGTAACAGAAAAAACGAAATTAAGCAGCGGATCGGTAT
>CAJTTQ010000004.1:0-16033 GCA_910579145.1 uncultured Eubacterium sp. | reverse complement strand
AAACAGTTCGTCCGTTTCTGTTACGGTGAGAAGGCCGGGAAAGGGTGACAAAGTAGTTGTAAAAGCGGCAGGAAAGACCTATGTCAAACAGATCAAAGCAAACGGGAAAAAGAAGAAGATTTTGTTCAAGTTAAAGAAAAAACCGTCTGCTGGATCAAAGGTTTCCGTCGAGTTACAGGATAAGTTTGGAAAGAAGAAAGATCGCGAAAAAGTAATGGTTTATTATGGGAATACAATTTCAAAAGGAATGTCTGCTTCTAATGCGGCTCTCACGACATGGGGTTATCCGGTACGTAAAAATGATTATGGAACCGGAAGCGTTCAATGGGTATTCCAAAGCGGAAATTCTTACCTGTACGCGTATGTCCGGGCAGGGAAAGTAGTCGGGATACAGAGGATCAATATTTGATTTTCATTTTCAAATGACAATCATTTATTGTAAAGTATTACAAGAAAAAAGGGGGATTTATTGATGAAACGAATTTTAAGTTTACTGTTAGGGGCAGCTATGATCTTCAGTCTGTTTGGCGGGGTTACGGTGTCGGCAGAAAGTACGGAAAAATTGTACTGGGGTGTTCAGATCTCGGACTTTGACCATACGTCAGTATCTTTTAGGCTGGCAGGTGTGAATACGGCCCAGGACGGGACCTTCTGCATCGGTGATCAAGAGGGCAAAGTGCTTGTCCGTTGTCCTTTTACGATTAAAAGCACGGATCCTCTGTATCAGTTGGAATATCCGGAAGGAATATCTTTGACGGCCGGCGACTATCAGGTGTGGGTCGAAAATAAAGACGGGGCAAGTACATATCCGGAATCAAAGACGATACAACATTCCTTTCACCTGGGATCTGCGACGGCTTATCCGGGTGCCCTGGTCGGAAATGATGTGAACAACAAAATTTCCCGCATTTATGTTAAGCTGGGGTCTGAAAGATATGAGGCCAAAAAGGAAGAGGGCGAGACAGGGGAATTTGTCATCCGCTATCCGGTACAGGAACCCGGAACCAAAATAGATTTATTTTTGGAAGATGGATACGGGTGTCAGAGTGTTCGGGAATACGTGGTTGAAAATAAGGTCATGAACATGCCCCACATGAAAGTGTGCCGGGAACGTATCATTTTGGATTACCGTCAGTTAAACAGCGATGAGCGGATCTGCATTGACGCAAACGGGACAGAATACCACAGCGAGTATGGTGCTGGTGATCCGAATAAGCAAAATGTTACGGTCCTTACCTATCCGGCTATACCAAATGAGATCAAAGAGGTTTCGGTCTGGATGGAAAGTTCGACGGGCAGCAGTTCGGAAAAAAAGAAGCATGAATTACAGGAATGTGATCTTTCCGCCTGTAAAATAGACTATGTCGCTTATCCGAAAAAAGCGGTCGGTACGGTAAGCGCGGATCCGCTGGGACAAATACCGGTTTCCGTTTCGATCGTCATAGACGAAACAGAATATTCGGCGGAGATTTCACAGGATGGAAGCTTTACACTGGAATATCCCTACCAAAAACAGACGGATCTGTTAAAATTGATTTTCCGTGACGCGCACGGATGTCCTGTCCAGGTGGAAAAAGGGGTCATTAGTAATCTGTTTCATTTGAAAGTGCAGGACCAGATGACGCTTCTTGAATATATGGTAGCAGAGTGTGTGCCGGAAGGCGCGAAGGTGTACGTAAGCATCGGGGGACAGGAGTATACGAGTGAAGTATCGACGAAAGAAAACGGTGGTGTCGTAACGGTCCGGTATCCGAGACAAAAACCTGGCACGCAGATCACTGCCTGGCTGCAGGATGATTCCACGACGGCGGTTTCCCATGAGAAAACCATCTTGACAATAGACGATAAAGAGTATTATTATAATTATGTGGCCGAAACGAACCGGATTGTCGGGGACATCCATTTAGGGGGATTTATGGGTCAGAAAGTGAAAAACAATGTCACCTCGGTCTATGTCGTGATTGATGGAAAAACTTATCCATGTACGTTTGCCAAACTGCCGGCCCCTGTTTATCACGATGAAGATGAGCAAGAGGAAGAAGATCGCTCTGAAGAAGAGGAAAAGATCATTTTTCGTTTTACGGGATATTACCCGATGCAAAAGATCGGAAAGACCATCCAGCTGCATTTTGAGGATGCGGACGGCTATGAGAGGGTAGAGGATATTAAACTTGAGAATATCAAACCCAGCATAAGGATCAATACGCTGTATTCCGGCGATAACAAGATTTCGGGTAAAACGTGGCCTGGCAGCGCGGTCACCATAAAGTATGGGAAGAAGACGTATAAAACAAAATCGAGCAAGAATGGTAAATTTTCGGCAAGAGTGAAAGCACAGCCGGAAGGGACGAAAATAAAAGTATCTGTCCTTACTTCTCAGGGATATACGAATACTAAATCATCTCGGACAAAGCCAAGTGATAGTACGGCAGAGATCAGCAGTACGGTTTACCGGACGAGTTCATCTGTGGCCGTTACTGTCCGCAAACCGAGAGAAGGTGATAAGGTGATCGTAAAAGCAGGAGGAAAGACATATACAAAAAAGATCGGTATAAATGGGTCAAAGAAGAAAATGGTGTTCAAACTGAAGAAAAAGCCCGCAACGGGATCAAAGATTTCCGTAGTACTAAAGGATCAGTTTGGGAAGAAGAAATATACGGACAGGACCACCGTGTACCACGGCAGTCATATCGCGCTGGGAATGTCTGCTAAGGATGTGGTAAATACGACATGGGGGTCTCTGATACGGAGAAACGACTGGGGGACAGGAGCGCTCCAATGGATCTTTGAGAGTGACTATACACGTTTGTATGTGTATATCCGGGGAGGAAAGGTAGTTATGATACAGAGGGTCAATTATTGATTGTTTTGTTTGATGGAGGATAACGTATGGTATTGGATTGGAACGAATACATGTCGGCGGCGCGAGATACCGCCGCGGAAGGATGCGTGCTTTTGAAAAACGAACATGCTGCCCTGCCGCTTGTGAAAGGCGGCAGGGTAGCTGTGTTTGGGAGGATCCAGCGCCATTATTATAAGAGCGGTACCGGTTCGGGAGGATTGGTCAATGTTTCGCATGTGACCGGCATACTGGATGCCCTGCTTGAAACACCGCATCTTATTGTGGATCAGGATGTTCTGGCAGTTTATGACGCGTGGGAATTGGAACATAAGTTTGATGAGGGGCCAGGATGGGCGCAGGAACCCTGGTCGCAGTTGGAAATGACGTTGGACGAGATGCTTTTAGAAAAAGCTGGACGTCATAATGATGCGGCTATCGTAATCATCGGGAGGACAGCCGGGGAAGACCGTGACCATGTGGACGAAAAGGGATCCTACCGTCTCTCGGACGCGGAAGCGGCCATGATCGAAAAGGTACGTGCCCACTTTGGGCGCGTCATTGTTTTATTTAATGTTGGAAATATTGTGGATATGGGACACCCGTGCCTGCGTGAGTGCGATGCCCTGCTTTATGTGTGGCAGGGTGGGATGCTCGGCGGGTACGGTGCGGTGGATGTCCTGACCGGAAAAGTGAATCCGTCAGGAAGACTGGCGGATACGATCGCGTCTCATATCGAGGATTATCCATCCACAAAAAACTTTGGTGATAAGGAAAGAAATTATTATAAAGAGGATATCTATGTCGGATACCGCTTTTTTGAGACAATGGCGAAACAAGCCGTCTTATATCCGTTTGGTTTTGGCCTCTCGTATACGGAGTTTTTTGAGACCGTGAGCGGATGGGAAGAAGACGGGGGAGATCTGTCCTTTGTGGTAACGGTGAAAAACACCGGGCCCGTTTTGGGAAAACAGGTGGTACAGGTTTATGTGGAGGCGCCGCAGGGTGTTTTGGGAAAACCGTCCAGGGTGCTGGCGGCATTTGCGAAGACGGATGAACTGGCACCGGGAGAGACTGAGTCGATCCCATTCCACATTTCGCGCTATGAATATGCTTCTTATGACGATACCGGCGCTTCGGGCCACCCGTATTGTTATGTGCTTGAACCGGGTGATTATCGTGTATATGTGGGAAAAAATGTAAGGGACGCGAAATGTGCCGGGCAGTTTTCACTCGACAGCTTACAAATTGTGCAGGAATTAAAACAAAATCTGGCGCCCGTCGTGCCGTTTGAACGGATGCAGCCGGGGATGCCGGATGCCGAAGAACTGAAAATCGCGTATGAACCGGTTCTGGCCGGCGGCGAGCAGGAGGAAGCAAAACGAAAGAGTCAGATCCCGCCGGACATCGCGTATACGGGGGATATGGGATACCGTTTGTGTGATGTGGCAGAGGGGGCGGTATCGATGGAACAGTTTATCGCTCAGCTCCATGACGACGATCTGTGCTGCATCATCCGCGGAGAGGGGATGGGCAGTCCGAAAGTCACACCGGGAACGGCCGCGGCATATGGGGGGATTTCCGACCATTTGAAAGCACTCGGGATTCCGTGCGGGTGCTGTTCGGATGGGCCGTCCGGTATACGGATGGACAGTGGCGAGAAGGCGTTTAGCCTGCCGAACGGAACACTGATGGCGTGTACGTTTAATGTGCCGTTGATACAGAAACTCTATTCTTATACCGGAATGGAGATGGTGTTCCACCAAGTGGATAATCTGCTTGGCCCCGGGGTAAACATTCACCGGCATCCGCTGAATGGGAGGAATTTTGAATATTTCTCAGAAGACCCGTTTTTGACGGGGAAGATGGCTGCCGCCGTGCTCCGCGGCCTGAAAAGCACCGGGGTGACAGGGACGCTCAAGCATTTTGCCGCCAATAACCAGGAGACGAAACGTATGGAGATTGACAGCGTCGTATCGGAGCGGGCGCTGAGGGAAATTTATCTGAAAGGCTTTGAGATTGCGGTCAAAGAGGGCGGAGCGGATTCTATTATGACAACGTACGGTTCCCTCAATGGCGTCTGGACGGCCGGGCGCTTTGAGCTAAATACCGAGATCCTTCGAAATGAATGGGGATTTGATGGGATCGTCATGACGGACTGGTGGGCAAAGATCAGCCGCCAGGGGCAGAGCGGGAAAGCCGAAAAAACGGATCTCGCTGCTATGGCGATGGCGCAAAATGACCTGTATATGGTGTGTGAACAGGCGGATCAGAATGTGGCCGGCGATAATACACAGAAAGAACTGGAAAATGGAGTCCTTACCCGGGGTGAGCTGCAGAGGAATGCGGGGAATATCTGCCGCCAGCTTATGACGACACCGGCATTTGCAAGGTTTTATGGCAGGGAGGTATCCGTGAAAATGATAAACCGGCCGGAGGAAGGCCCGGGAAGGAGAGAGATCAAATGAGAGAGAAAAGAATCAGAACCGCGTTGGCGATGCTGCTTTGTGCGGTCCTTTTAGGAAATTCAATCTATGTCTCGAGTGACCGCGCGTCTGCGGCAGAGATACTTGGATCAGAGGGGAAACAGACGATCCATATGGCGGAGCCGGAAATACCGGAAGGCGGAGTTAGCATACCGAAGGCCGTCTGGGTGGATGAGGGCCAGGCGGCGAAAGTACCTTCGTATGAGAAATCATTGCGCGCCAATCGAGTTCAGACGATTTTTCAAAAGGGAACGGGAACTTATGGATTTGCCAGCCTTTCTGCCAAACAGCAGGGTTTTTACTTATCGCTGGAAACATCACTGGCGAATTTTGACCGGATGGGCGCGGACGAAGCCGAGTTTGAATCGATCAGCTATGGTGATGGTACGGTGCAGTACACCCCGTTTAAAGTTGACTTTTCGAGGGCGGGGATAGATATAGATGAGGCCATCCGGGCATGGGTTGCGTTCCGTGCGGATCATCCCTGGCTGTTTTGGCTCGGTGGTATTGCGTATTCGAATTCGGAACTGATGCCAGTGGTGGAGAGTATGTATGAAACGGACCTCCGCGGTGTGAGGCAGATGTATACGACGATAGAAAGCGCCGTTACGGAGTATCTGGGTGTGGCCGATCAGGCAGATGGCGTCTATGAAAAGGTAAGAGTCGTTTATGACCATTTGATCAAGACGATCGATTATGCGTACAAATCCGATGGCTCCACGCCGGAATCCGAAGATTGGGCGCATAGTGTCGTTGGTGTGTTTGACAGTGCTCATCATAAGGCAGTGTGTGAAGGGTACGCAAAAGCATTTTCGTTTATCCTGAACATACTGGATGTACCGAATGTGTATATTGTAGGCCAGGCAGGCGGCGGGGGCCACGCGTGGAATGCGGTTTCCTTTGATGGCGGAAACATGTATTATTACATGGATGCGACATGGGATGACCCGAAGGGAGCAACTAAGAACCAATACGCGTTCTTTGCCATGCCAAAGAATATTTTTGAAAAGCGCCATACGCCGGACTCGACGGCAGGAAGTGGTTTTTCATGGCAATACGAGATGCCGTCACTCGGGAACAGCATGGACTATACGTATTTTGTCAGATATGCCGCGTACGGTACGGCGGAAACGATAGGAGATGTGGGAGCGGCAAGGACTTTTTTAAAGAAAGCCAAGATTCTGGCGCCGGAAGAAAAATGTATGTTGATGCTGTCAGATACGGATGTGCTGCAGCATGTGGCTCAGGCGCTGGGAATTTCAGGGTTTACGTATTCGACCCAGCGGGATTATGGTATGCTCATTTTCGAGGATGCGGCTGACTTATTTGCGTCACAGACTCCGGCCGCTGCATTTTCATTCTCTGAGACGGAAATAGCTGTCGCTGAAGAGGACAGAGAGGAGCAGGTCATCACAATTTCTTCTGCGACAGAAGGAAGTGACGATTATATCACGTTCTATTCCTCGAATGAACGTGTGGCAGATGTAATAACGCCTTATGTAAAGGCAGTGTCGGGAGAAGAAGTACGCATCGCGATACGCGGGGCGGGCACAGCAACGATTTACGCAAAGTCATCAGCAGGCGGATCGACGGCATCGTGTGTAGTTACTGTCGGGGAAGCAGTGCCGGAGCAAACACCGGCCGCGAAGCCGGAAGAGACACCGACCGCAGAGCCAGGGGAGACACCGACGATGGAGCCGGGAGAAAATCCGACGGAAAGGCCGGGGGAGACATCGACGGCAAAGCCGGGAGAAATACCGACGATGAGACCGGGGGAAAATCCGACGGAAAAACCGGGAGAAACGCCGACGATGAGGCCGGGAGAAAACCCGACGGAAAAACCGGGAGAAACGCCGACGATGAGACCGGGAGAAACGCCGACGATAAAACCGGGAGAGAGTCCGACAGAAAGGCCGGGAGAAAATCCGACGGAAAAACCGGGTGGGAGTCCGACCGAGAGGCCGGGCGGTACGCCGACGATGAAGCCGGGAGAAAATCCGACCGAGAAACCGGGAGATACGACGATAGGGTCAGGACAAAGTCCGACGGAAAAACCGGACGGGACACCGTCTGTAAATCAAGGCGGGCCTCATGCGGCAGTTACGCAGCCGCCATCGGACGGCGGGTCTGCACAGGAAGTACGCAAGATGAAAAAGGGCGATCTATTCACTGCCGGTAACTTAAAGTATAAAGTGACGAAGGTGAATGGAAAAGCGGGACAGCTGTCCGTGATCGGTGTGAAATCGAAAAAAACAGCAACGATCGTCATCCCGAAAAAAGTGAATAAAAATGGTGTTTCCTTTGTCATTACGTCGATTCAGGGAAACGCGTTTAAAGGATGCAAAAAGGTAAAGAAGCTGAATATAAAGTCAACCAGTCTAAAAAAGGTGACGAAAAAGTCATTCAACGGCCTGAACCGGAAGTTAAAAATATCTTTACCGAAATCAAAGGCTGCACAATACAGAAAAATGCTGAAAAAGTGTAATTACTATATCAAAAAGTGAGACGATGGACAAAAAAGGTAAAAAAGGAACAGCCGCCCGAACCGGTCTTTTGATCAAGCCGGTTCAGGCGGCTGTTTTTACGTTCCCTTGTGTTATTTTTTATTTTGCATATCCATCTGGATTGTTACTCTGCCAATTCCACGAATGGGCGCACATATCGTCGATGTTGTATTTTGCTTTCCAGCCGAGTTCTTCGTTTGCCTTGGCGCTGTCAGAGAAAAGTTCATCGGTATCACCGGCGCGCCGTGGTTTGAATTCATATTTGATTTCATGTCCGCACGCTTTTTCATAAGCATGTACGACGTCCAAAACACTGTAGCCGTTTCCGGTTCCGAGATTATAGATCCTCACATCAGGAGTATCGGAAAATTTTGAAATGGCTTTTACATGACCGGATGCCAGATCCATCACATGGATGTAGTCTCGGACGCCCGTACCGTCATGTGTTTTGTAGTCATTTCCAAAGACGCCGAGACAGTCCCGTTTTCCGACGGCTACCTGTGCCACATAAGGAACGAGATTGTTTGGGATCCCTTTTGGATCTTCGCCGATCCGGCCGCTTTCGTGCGCGCCGATCGGATTGAAATAGCGCAGAAGGATGACATTCCATTCCGGGTCAGCGGTGTGAAGGTCGGTAAGGATCTGCTCCAGCATCCATTTTGTCCATCCGTACGGGTTGGTCGGTGAACCTTTCGGACACGTTTCTGTAACCGGAACCGATTCCGGTTCACCGTATACGGTGGCAGAAGAACTGAAAATAATGTTTTTTACGTTGTGCGCGTTCATGCAGTCAACGAGGTGAAGCGTTCCAGTCAGATTGTTATGGTAGTATTCGATCGGTTTTGAGACGGACTCGCCGACTGCTTTCAAGCCGGCAAAGTGAATGACGGCATCGATGTTCTCCTGATCAAATATGTGGTCTAATTCCTTTCGATCCAATAGATCTACCTGATAAAAAGTGATCTTCCTACCCGTGATTTCCTCCACGCGGCTGACAGCCTCGCGGCTGGCATTATAAAGGTTATCCACGATAACGACCTCATAGCCGTTTTCCAAAAGTTCAACGCATGTATGCGATCCGATATAACCGGCGCCGCCGGTAACTAATATTTTCATGATGATCCCTTTTCCTTTCCTTAGCTATTTGTCATAAAAGCCGACCTGCCCCGTCCCCGATCTTTACTTCGTAAAATTCAGGAACCTTTCCGTACGCTTCCTGATAGCAGGCTGCCAGTTTGTTTTTAAATAAATTCCGGTTTCTTTTTTTCACGAGGCTCACGGTGCAGCCGCCAAATCCGCCGCCGGTCATGCGGCTTCCGATCACGCCGGGAACTTCCCACGCTGTTTTTACGAGAAAGTCGATCTCCTCACAGGAAACTTCATAGTCATCCCGCAGGGAGAGATGCGATTTGTTCATCAGGCGGCCAAACTCAAAAATATCGTTTTCTTTCAGCGCGTTCAGTGCGTGAACGGTGCGGCGGTTTTCGGAGACGGCATGTTTGACCCGCTTCCGAATCGTTTCGTCAGGAATTAAAAACTGATATCGGTCAAACTGCTCATTGTTCAAGTCGCCCAAACTGTTGATGTCGATCACTTTCTGAAACATATCGAGTCCGCGCTCGCATTCCCGCCGTCTCTCATTGTAGGCGGATGAAACGAGACTGTGAGTGATGCCGCTGTTTGTTACGATCAGGCATATGTCACCGAGGCGGATCGGCACAAGTTCATAGTCCAGTGAGTACGTGTTGAGGAAAATGGCATGATCTGCTTTTCCGACGGCAGAAGTAAACTGATCCATGATACCACACTGTGTGCCGATATAATGATTTTCAGCGTATTGTCCCAGCAGGGCGATCCGTGTTACTGGGAGTTCCTGGAACCCAAACAGATCGCGCAGAATCGTTCCCATTAGTACTTCGATCGAAGCAGAGGAGGAAAGTCCAGCGCCGCCCGGAATATCTCCGTAGAATAGTATGTCCATTCCACAGTCGATCGTATACCCTTTTTTGGCGAATGCCCAGATCACACCCCGCGGATAATCTGTCCAAACACCATTTCCAGAGGGGGAAAGGTCGTGAATGGACGAAGTGACCACACCATCCGAACTAAAATTTTCAGAGTACAGATTCAGTGTGTCGTCGTCCCGCTTTCGGACAAATCCATATGTACCGAGTGTAAGCGCGCACGGGAATACATGTCCGCCATTGTAGTCGGTATGGTCGCCGATGAGGTTGACGCGCCCCGGCGCAAAGAAGACTTCTGGATCTGCCCCGGCTCCAAAGATTTGTGTGAAGGTACCTTTCATCTTTTCTATGTTCATATGTATTTTCCTCGTTTCTGCGTTAATATCATTATTATATAATGAAAGTATAAAAAAAGCTATAGGAAATCCCCCGAAAAATATTTTTTCAATGATACGGGGGATCTCCTATTGCATCAAGAGTGCTCTTTTTTATTAACTCAGTCCGGCGGCATAGTCATTGAATACATAATCCATGATGGATGCTGTGCCGACAAGTTCACAGCCATAGATATAAGATTCTTGTCCATCGGAACTAGGATCATTTTGCTGCCGTATGATCCGCACGACGCAGTTCAGGGCATCTGACTTGCCAAGGACAAGTTTGGCATTGAAATAATAGCCGACGGGAAGTATGCTCTTAGACTTAAAGCCAATACCGGCTTTTGAAACATCAAACACCTCAATGGGGGCATTGATATTTTCTACTTTAACGTTATCCTGTTTAAATAGCGACGATATTTCAAGTTCCAGCTTCGCCGGCCATCTTTTTTCCTTTCTCATCTCGATCATGCAGGGGTTCCTCCTTCCGTTTTATAGCAGTTCTTTTAAGATCTCATTTACCATGCCAGGATCCGCTTTCCCCTTCATTGCCTTCATCGTCTGGCCGACAAGAAAACCAATCGCTTTTGTCTTTCCTGCCCGGTAGTCTGCGGCAGACTGTGGGTTTTCTGCGATCACCTGTTCAATGGTCTGACGCAGTGCGCCTTCATCACTGATTGTCTTAAGTCCATTATCCTCTACAAACTTCTCCACGTCAATACGTTCTGAAAACATTTTTTCAAAAACTTCTTTGGCGACAGTGGAGGTGATCGCATTTTCATCGGTCAGCCTAACGAGAGCGGCGAGGTTTTCGGGGGTAAAGGTAATGTCTTCCGCATCCATTTCTTTTTCTTTGAGCAGGCGCATCGTCTCGACCATGAGCCAGTTTGACACCTTTTTCGGATTGTGGCAGAGGGCGGTAGTCGCCTCGAACAGGTCGGCCAGTTTTTTGGAGCCGGTGATGATGCCGATATCGTAGTCAGGAATGTCGAATTCTGTTTTGTAGCGCGCCGCCTTTTCTTCCTGAAGTTCCGGCTGGCGGGATTTCACCGCGGCGATCCACTCGTCACTGATCGATAGCGGAACGAGGTCGGGATCGGGAAAATAGCGGTAATCCTGTGCGTCCTCTTTGGAGCGCATCGCGTACGAATATTCTTTGTTGTCGTCCCATCGTCTCGTTTCCTGGATGACGGATTTGCCGTCCTCGAGAAGTTCGATCTGCCTGGCGCGCTCGCCCTCGATCGCCCGCGAAATGGCTTTGAAGGAGTTCAGGTTTTTCATCTCCGTCCGCGTGCCGAATTCGGAGGCGCCCACTTCGCGTACCGAAAGGTTGACGTCGGCGCGCATGGAACCCTCGTTCAGCTTGCAGTCGGAAGCGCCGAGGTACTGGATCGTCAGACGGAGTTTTTCCAGATAGGCGATGACTTCTTCCGCGCTCCGCATATCCGGCTCCGACACGATCTCGATCAACGGGACGCCCGAACGGTTATAGTCCACGAGGGAGCAGTCCTCCCATTCGTCATGTACGAGTTTGCCGGCGTCTTCCTCCATGTGGATCTCATGGATGCCAATTGATTTTCTGCCGGCAGACGTCTCGATGTCTACGTGCCCGTTGCGGCAGATCGGAAGATACAGCTGTGAAATCTGGTAGTTTTGCGGGTTGTCCGGGTAGAAATAGTTTTTCCGGTCAAACTTGCAGTACTGCGTGATGGTGCAGTTCGTTGCCAGGCCGACGGCCATCGCGTATTCGACGACCTGTTTGTTCAGCACGGGAAGGGAACCCGGCATTCCGGTACAGACCGGACATGTATGTGTATTTGGCGCACCACCGAATGCCGTGCTGCAGCCGCAGAATATTTTCGTTTTAGTGGCAAGTTCCACATGGACTTCAAGTCCGATGACGGTTTCGTATTGTTTAGACATAATTTACCTCCTATTCGCGCACGTTTTTTGCGCATCACACAAGTTTGGGCGTGCGCGCACAAACTTGCCGAGTGAAAAATTTATTTTTCACTCTGTCCTCCATTCACGCAAATTCGGGTATGGATGGCCCGGATGGTCGGTTGCTTTCAAATGTATAGGCGGCCCGGATGATCTGTTTCTCCTGAAAACAGTCGCCGATGAGCTGCAGACCGATCGGAAGTCCGCTCGAATCTGTGCCGCACGGGAGACTGATGCCCGGAAGTCCGGCGAGGTTGACAGAAATCGTGTAAATGTCGCCCAGATACATCTGGATGGGATCCGTTAAACTGTCACCGATCTTCGGCGCGGTGGTCGGAGCGGCCGGGCCGAGGATGACGTCGTATTTGGAAAATGCCTGGTCAAATTCTTTTTTAATAAGTGCTTTCGTCCGCAGCGCTTTCAGATAATACGCGTCGTAGTAGCCGCTGCTCAATACGAAGGAACCTAACATGATCCGGCGTTTGACTTCGGGGCCAAAGCCTTCGGAGCGGGTCTTTTTGTACATATTGTGAAGCCCCTCATAGTCCTCGGAGCGGTATCCGTATTTGACGCCGTCAAAGCGTGAGAGGTTGGAACTCGCCTCCGCGGAAGCGATGACATAGTAGGCCGGGATCGCGTATTCCACGAGGTTTAAGTCAAATTCTTCCACGACAGCGCCGTTTGCCCGCAGCACATCCGCGGCTTCTAAGATCGCGTTTCTGACATCTGGATCCAGTCCCTCGCCGATGTATTCTTTTGGTATGCCGATCTTCATGCCGGCCACGTCGTTGACGAGTGCTGACGTGAAGTCGAGATCGTCCCGCTTGATCGAGGTGCTGTCCTTCTTATCATAGGAAGAAATGATCTCTAATATCGTGGCACAGTCGGTGACATCTTTGGCGATGGGGCCGATCTGATCGAGGGACGAGCCATAGGCGATCAGGCCATAGCGCGACACGGTTCCGTAAGTCGGCTTGATGCCCGTGACGCCACAGAAAGAACTGGGCTGGCGGATCGAGCCGCCGGTGTCGGAACCGAGTGCGAACGAACACTCCGATGCGGCGACCGCGGCGCAGGAACCGCCGGAAGAACCGCCGGGAACATGGTCGGTGTTGTGCGGGTTTCTCGTAATGCCATAGGCAGAGGTCTCTGTTGTACTGCCCATCGCAAATTCATCCATATTCGTTTTCCCGATCATGATGGCGCCTGCCCGATCGAGATTTTTTACGGCTTCTGCCGTGTAGGTCGGTGTGAAATCCGCCAAAATTTTAGAACTGCAGGTGGTCAGGATGTCTTTCGTACACATATTGTCTTTGATGGCGACCGGGACGCCCGCCAAAGGGCCGGCCAGTTCACCGTTATCTATTTTTTTCTGTACTTCATCTGCCCGGGCAAGGACGGCATCCTCGTTCAGTACGGTGACAAAGCTGTTCAGGGTAGGTTCTGATTTTTTTATCTGGTCCAGTGAGGCAAGCGCAGCTTCCCTGACTGTCACTTCGCCGGCCTGGATCTTTTTACCCAGTTCTACGGCCGTTAAACTCATTACATTCATAACAGACTGCTCCTTTCCGATTCGTTCCTTAGTCAAATGTCCTCGGAACCATGTACGTTCCGTCTTTTTTCTGCGGGGCGTTTGCTAACATCTGTTCCCGGTCATCGCCATTTGTCACGACATCCTCGCGGAATACGTTGTCCACCGGGAAGACGTGTGACATCGGCTCGATGCCCTCGGTATCCAGTTCGTTCAGTTTATCAATATAATCGAGCATCCTGCCCATATCTTTTTTTGCCTGTTCCTTTTCTTCGTCCGAAAGTTCCAGTTTGGCAAGAATGCCTACGTATTCGATCGTTTCATCTGATATGATATTTGCCATCACGATTCCTCCATTTCTTTTTAAGGTTCCAGTCGTCCCAGGTCACGCGGGAACAGAGTCGTTTCCCGTACGTTTTCTTCGCCCAGGAGTTTCATCGTCAACCGTTCCAGACCGATGCCGAGGCCGCCGTGCGGCGGCATGCCGTGCTTAAATATCATGAGGTAATGCTCCATTCCCTCGTCGGTCATTCCCCGCGCTTCGATCTTTTTCTCCAGCATGTCGAGATCGTGGATGCGCTGGCCGCCGGTCGTCACTTCCAGTCCGCCGAAAAGAAGGTCAAAGCTCAGCGTAAATGTGGGATCGGCTGGATCATCCATCGCGTAAAACGGGCGCTTTTTCGAAGGGTAGTGGGTGACAAATACGAAATCCGCATCGTACTCTTCCTTGAAATACTGCCCGATCAGCGCTTCCTCTTCCGGTTCCAGATCGTACGGGTTTCGTATGCTCCGGTCGTATTTTTCCGAGACGAGGCGTTTGGCTTCGTCAAAGCGGACTTGTGGGATCTGTTCGGTCCGCGGGAGCGTGATGTCCAGAATATTCAGTTCCCGCTCGTATTCTTTCTGTAAAAGATCCATTGTATATTGAAGGAATCCTGTTTCCATTTCCATGATGTCCTGAAAACTGTCGATGTAGCCCATCTCGAAATCGAGGGATGTGTACTCGTTCAGGTGCCGTTTCGTGTTATGCTTTTCAGCGCGGAACACCGGCGCCGCTTCAAATACGCGGTCGAACACGCCGACCATCATCTGTTTATAAAACTGCGGACTCTGCTCGAGAATGGCAGGCCGGTGGAAATAATCCAGTTTAAATATATTGGCGCCGCCCTCGGCGCCTTTCGCGCCAATCTTCGGCGTGTGGATTTCCGTAAATCCCTGCCGGAACAGATAGTCGCGGAATCCCCGCACGAGGCCCTCCTGTATTTTGAATTTGGCACGCTCTTTTACGTTTCGCAGGGAGATCGGCCGGAGGTTCAGTTTTGTTTCAAGTGTCGTGTCCAGCTTCCATTTGTTGATCGGAATGGGCATCGGCGCTTTCGGTTCGGAGAGGATCCTCATCTCTTTCAGGCGGAGTTCAAATCCGTTGGGAACCCGCTCTTCTTTTTTGACGGTTCCGCTCACTTCGACCGTCGAAGCTTCTTTTAGATTTTTCAGGTCAGGAAGGTGCTGGCCTTGTTTGCCGCCCCGTTCGTATACCGCCTGCACGAGTCCTTCTCGTTTGCGGAGGATGATAAATGCCACGTCCCCCATATCCCGGATGGTGTGTATGGCTCCATTCATGGTAATGTCTTTGCCCTCATAGCCGCCAGCGAGAATGTCTGAGATTTCCAATGTTTGTTTTTGTGTTTTTCCTGATACATAGTCCATAAAATCCTTCCTTTCTCTATGCCGGGATTAACGCAAGCAAAAAAGCCCATTTACACAAGCAAAAAAGCCCATTTACGCAAGCAAAAAAGCTCATCCCGACAAAAACTATCGTTTCGTCTGGGACGAGCCTGAATTTTTATAGGATTCAAAACCCGCGGTACCACCCGCGTTGAAGATCCGGTGTGGCGATCGTGTCACGAACGGTCCTGATCTTCCCCTCAAAATGCCTGTAACGGGGCGTCCGTGTAAACCTACTTACCGGTAAACGGCGTGTTCAGAATACAAGCTCTGGAATGTTCTCCTGCTTACCGCTCACGCAAGATGCTCTCAGTCGGTGACATCTTTTCCTGTCGAAAGGTTACTGCATAAGCAATCGTTTCCTTCACAGCCTTTTTTATTTCAAATTATTCACATTCTATCACAAGTTATGTGGGATTGCAAGAGGAAATTTATGTTTTTTTCATTGTTTTTCCGATGCTGCTAAAAAAAGTGTGTCATGTTAAACTATAGATAATTGGAGAAGAAGGGATAGAGGAATGCGTAAATATGGAGGTGCAAAGATGGCTGGGACAGTATCGATCAGGGGATTTGTGAAGAGTTACGCAACCACAGAGTGCGGATCTGATGAAAAAAGCACTTTTAGATTGGTGGTGCTATGGTGGGCGTTCATTTATCATATTATAA
>CAJTTQ010000003.1:11447-75373 GCA_910579145.1 uncultured Eubacterium sp. | reverse complement strand
GTATCCGGGAAACAGGCTTTCAGATCACTGGTGAGCCCAAGTTCATCTGCAAATCTTTCAAGAAGATAAGTAGCCCCGTAATACAAATGGCGTGTTGATGCAGACGGTACCGGCCCGCGCTTTGGTGCTTTCTCCGGTTTGGGTGTTTTGTCTTTTCGGCATCTGCCGTCCGTAGGGAAGATCTCCCCTGTTTTGTCATCCACCCGTCCTATTAATTTCCGGGTGCAGCGGGATTGCTTTTTTTCCTTATCCCAGTGATAAGTGGCTTCATAAGCATAGGTTATGCCGGAGCGTTTATCGTATTGTTTTATTATAGCCATAGCAGTTCACCTCGTCATGTGTTATTGGCTTAATTATAACACATGACGAGACATTTTTCAAGTAAAAAAGCAAAAAAGGCAGTAAAATCAATGGTTTCAAACGATTGATTTTGAGGATTCTCGTCATGTGTTCCGAGAATCCAGGTTGTATGTATCACCATTTTCGGTTACACCATCAACACGATTTATATACTCGACATACTCTTCAGATGTTTCAAAAGCATCCTCGTCCCAGATCAACTCATCATAATCATAATCTTCCTCTTCTTCATAATCATAATCTACTTCACCATCATCCTCTATTAAATTAAACAACTGACTTTCAAAAATCTCCACCTCACCCTTGCTTTTAGCAACAAATCCAAATTCGACCGCTTCCCCCGCTTTTATATTTTGGTTATTTGCAACATTCTCTAATGTATAACTAACCCCATCAGACTCCCCATCCATCAACTCATACGAATCAACTATACTTGCATTCCATATATTTTCAATTTCTATATTAGCTTCCAACAAAAGACTCCAATCTTCTATCGTTCGCCCAGTATTGTTAGTAATTGTAATTTTACCATTTACATGATTGTCCCAACGGCTATATTCCGTATAAGAAACATTATAATCGTCTGCAACACCTAAACACATTCTTACCATTTCACAATACTGAGGCAATACTGGCTCCTCTTCTCCTGAAATCGTCATTCCAAACGATATGGATCCCTTATGTGGTATATCTTGATTCCACTCTGCATTATGAATCATATACTCCCCTTCCTGTTTATCAGTAATCCTTGCATTCCATATATTTTCTATTTCAAAATTGACAGGAACTCGTATTTCCCAATCATCAATTTTTTCATCCGTTACGTTTGTTAAGGTCACTTCTAAATTGTAATGTTTATCCCATTTCCCTGTAATTTTGTAGGAAATTTCAACTTCTCTCTCTATTTCCTCTTCCTCATCCCCATCTTCTTCCTCACTTTCATCTGCTTCGTCTATCACCAATTCTGTATCACTGTTTTACGCTTGTACGTTGATATAATTCCCAGACAACACACTTGTCATGATGAAAGATACTATCAATAAATATGTAATAATAACTTGTATTTGCTTCTTCATTTTTTCTCTCCTTTACTTTTAACCATTATATTTACGATACAAATGCCTTCTAAAAAATATAGAACCCCGCTCGTCCCATTCAGATGGTTTCATGCCATCCTTTTTGCCAGTTATGATTAAATTTTCAAGGTACCTATAGTTTGAGTTATATCGTATATTCTATCACAATGAGACACTCTTTGACAACGTGAGCTTTTGTTCCCAAAAATGAAACACCACATAGGCTATACTGAAATCAGCATCGTAGATGGAGCGTTTTATTGTCCATAGCTCTCCCCGTCTCGTTTTCGGAAATTCAAGTGCTAACAAAAACAAAATAGCCGCTCAGTCTGACAAACCAAGCAGCCATGAAATAACCTGTCACTATAGGGCATTTTACAATCCGCGTCTGGCGCACAATGAAATTCATTGTAACAACATCGCTAATCTATTTCCACAAAAAACCCCGATCAGACAAAAAATCATACTAAACGGGATATATACCTCCGACAGCATGCCTATCCCCACACCCAAAAATGGGAACCTGCCGCTGTCTGCTCCGCAGGTTCCCATCAAACATCATTTATTTATCCAGGCTGACAACCAGATCAGCTAAGTTCAGAAACAAGTTTCTTCAGCGCTTCGAGTGCCTCATCTGGAAGTTTGTCATAACCGTCTTTATCCGTAGCAAACTTCTCTACAGCGTTGACACGGTTCTCCATCGCGCTCTTCAGTGCTGCTTTATACTCTGCGTCGTTCATGTCCGGTACGAAACCTTCCCAATCCATGATCTCAACATCCGCGAGCGGTCCCCACTGCTTGAACTCCGCTTTTCCTTCTACGATCGCTTCCAAAATGCCAAGCGTATCTTTCGGCTGTACCTTTTTGCCCATGAAATCACCCGTATTTACGATATAGCAGTCTACGTTCTTCTCCTCAACGAGCTTTTTAAACTTCTCATAGTCATTTACGAGCGGGTACGTACGGAATGGGTTAGCATATGGCACGATACGGAGTGCGTTCAGGTCTGTGCCTGCTGCCACACGCTCTGCGGTCGATGTCTTTGTTGCAAGCGTCGCACCCATTACCGATGCAAGAGCCGAACCTTTCAGCTTCACTACCGGCGGAATCGTCGGGTCTTTCATGATCCAGATAATGGAGTTAACCGGAGCATCGATCTTATCCACGCGGTTCGGAGACCAAAGTTTTGATTTGATCGCACGGCCGTTACCGTTACGGATATCTTCTGTCACAAGCTGGATCTTTCCGTCCTCATCCATCGTAGCCGAACAGTTCTGCACAGTGAGCAGATACTGGTTATCTGGACATCCGGTCGGATAGTCAGCCGTCTTATCAAAATAAGTAGGCTCAAGGGCAACCGATGAACACGTATCTGTGTTGATGATAAACGCGTCGTCATGCAGTACAGTGATCGCCTTATCGCCATATTTGTTGTTATGTTTCGCATGGGTAAGCGTGGATTTACCGGAACCAGAGAGACCGAATACCGATGCCACATATTTTCTTCCATCTGGAAGAGCGTACTCTTTCTGTCCGCCGTGGCAGGATGCGTAACCATTACGGTTCGCGATCGCCCACGCCATCGTCAGTGTACCTTTCTTATGCTCACCAAAATATTTCATGCCGAGGATAGCGGCACAGTTTTCGTTTGTATCGAAATAGCAGAGAGTCTGATCATCGCTCAGGCAGCTATAGTCCACATCCGGACTTGGTGTCGGTTTCCACTGCGGATCTGAGAAGATGTAAATGTCTGCTTCTTTACCGTCGCCTACCGGTTTAGACTCCTTGTACATTTTTACATAGCAGTCTGACATATACTGGAAGTTCAGCATCCAGTTATAAAGAAGGTTTTCCTCTCCTTCTGGGATCAGAAGATGTGCTTTTACCATAAATTCAGGGTCAAGACCTACAAATACCTGCGCATGATACAATTTCCGAAAACGGGTCTTATACATCGCATCCATAACTACTTTGTCCAGTTTTGGAGCGTCTACTCCCGGCTCGCCTTTGATCCGGCGCGCTGCCGCATAACGTCCCGTTACCGCACCGTCATTGAAAAGTAAGACTTTCGCATCGGCATCAAGACCGAACTCTTCTCCTCGATACACCGGCATATCAGTCACGATCGTCCCCGGTGAATTTTTCGCCAACTTGTACGCCTCTTTCAGGGTATTTACCTTCACTACATTGTTACCATAAAATCCTGCCTCGATGATTGCACGGGTTTTGGAAAAACCAACTTTGCCAGCACCGATTTCTTCAAGTTTGTAATTAGCCTTTGTTGCCATGAGAAATTTACCTCCTAAAGTAGTTTTTATTTGGATATCTTTCAATAAAATGGAAAATCAACTGTTTCCCAATTTTAATTATATCCAAAACAGGAAAAAAGTCAACCTAAACTTCACCGGGAAACGAAACTCATACCACTTGTACCTTGATCATATTCGTCGTCCCCGAGATCCCGATGGGCACGCCAGACGTAAACACGGTCACATCCCCTTTTTCCACCAGCCCCTTTTCCAGACACGCCTCCGTCGCGTAGTCAAACAGCTCGAACACTTCTTCCTTTTCCTGTAAGAGCACCGGCGTCACGCCCCACGACATATTGAGCTGTCTCGATACCTTTTCCGTGATCGCGCAGCCTATGATATCGCAGCCCGGGCGGTATCGGGAGATCATGCGCGCCGAACGCCCCGATTTTGTTACGGTGATGATCGCCCTGGCATTGAGATCATGCGCCGTCGTACAGGTAGCGTGGCAGATCGCGTCGGTAATGTCCGGGTTCGCTTTCCTGTCGTGGATAAAAAAGCGTTTGCGGTAATCCACATCCTGCTCGATCCGCTCCGCGATCCGAACCATCGTCTGCAGCGATTCCACCGGATATTTGCCCGCTGCGGTCTCACCGGAAAGCATGATCGCGCTCGTTCCGTCATAGATGGCGTTTGCCACATCCGCCGTCTCCGCTCTCGTCGGCCTCGGATGCTTCATCATGGAATCGAGCATCTGTGTCGCTGTGATCACCTGCTTCCCCGCCTCATACACTTTCTTAATGATCATCTTCTGGATGACCGGCACTTCTTCGTCCGGCACCTCCACTCCCATATCACCGCGGGCGATCATAATGCCGTCTGCCGCCGCGATGATCTCATCAATCTTCTCGACCCCTTCCGCATTCTCGATTTTGGCGATGATATTAATATCCTCTCCGCCATTTTCATCGAGAAGCGTACGGATCTGCATGACATCCTCCGCCGTCCGGGTAAAAGAAGCCGCCACAAA
Source organism: uncultured Eubacterium sp. (assembly GCA_910579145.1). GTDB lineage: Bacteria > Bacillota > Clostridia > Lachnospirales > Lachnospiraceae > Eubacterium_F. Next base: position 70,658 of record CAJTTQ010000003.1, on the reverse strand, counting down.
ATCAACTCCCTGCTCAATGCCAAATAAAATATCCTCTTTATCGCGCTCACTCATATAGGGAAGATTGATATGAACATTTGGTACATTGATCCCTTTGTGGTCGGAAACTACGCCGCCATTCACCACCTCACAAATGATATCCTCTCCCCTGACTTCCCGGACGACCAGTTCCACGAGCCCGTCATCGATCAAAATACGGCTGCCTGGTTTTTCATCCTCATATAGCTTAGGATAGGTAACAGATGCCCGCTCCGCGTTTCCCATCACGTCCCGGCAGGTGAGCGTAAACGTCTTTCCTGGTTCCAGCACGGCTTTTCCCTCTTCAAAAACGCCGGTACGGATTTCCGGCCCTTTCGTGTCCAGAAGGATTGCCACCGGCTTATCACATTGTTTTCGCAGTTTCTTCAGCATATCCATCCGCCTTCTGTGCTCCTCGTGGCTTCCGTGGGAAAAATTAAATCTCGCGACATTCATCCCCGACTCGATCAGGGCCAGCAGCACCTCTTCCTGATCGGTCGCCGGACCCATAGTACATACAATCTTCGTCTTTCTCAAAATCCTCATCCTCCTATCATTGATATGTATCATTGTTACATAGTTTATCAAATTTTTTCACTTTTGTAACTAAAAATTTAAAAAACTTGCACCTAAAATATCCAAATGGTATAATAATAGCAGTTCACACAATATTACGTAAATGGAGGAAAGTACATGGAAAAGAAGAAAGGATTACGTCTGGCTTTAAAATTGAGCCTGATGGTCGCTATCCCCATCTTACTCGTCACTTTGACCGGCATCTGCCTCGGTACGGTGAAACAGGGTCATCTATCCAGAAGCCTTGTAGAGCGGGAAATCAGCGGCATTGCAAGAAGCGTTCGCGAAGCCTATATGGGAATGAACGGAAACGAACCTTTTACACTAAAGGATGGAACCCTTACCAAAGGGGCAAAAACACTTACAGATAATTATGAACTGATCGATAAACTAAAAGCCGAACAGGATGTTGAACTTTCTCTGTTCTACGGCGATACCAGACTGCTTACGACATTGACGGACGAATCAGGAAAACGTGAGATCAATACGCAGATGTCCGACGAAGTCTACGCGCAGGTAAGCAAAGGAGAAGATTATTATGCCCGCGACTTGGAACTGTTCGGAACGACTTACGCCGGCTACTATGTTCCTCTATATCAGCCGGATTCTAACGAGATTGTCGGCAGTATTTTCTGCGGACGCAGCCAGCAGCAGGTATTTGGCGGCTTAAAGGATACCGTATTTTCGATGGCCGCGGCGATGCTCGGCATATTCGCCGTCACCTTTGTCATCGTCCTGTTCCTCGTCATCCGCATTATCAAAACATTGAACGGGGCCGTGACAAATCTGAACCATGTGGCAAAAGGTGTCCTAAATCTGGATATGAGCTCGTCCGTTCTAACCCGCGCCGACGAGGTCGGTGATATTGCGCGGTCTGTCCAAAGCCTGATCCATTCGCTGCGCGAAATACTGACGAATATTACAACTTCTGCCTAGGCACTTGATGAATTTTCAAATACGTTCTCCTCTTCGTTTGACGTCATTGCTAATTCGATCAACGATGTGAATACAGCTGTTGATGAAATCGCGAACGGCGCGACCGGACAAGCAGGTGAGACGGTGAACGCCAGTGAAAAAGTAAATGAAATGGGGCAGTCGCTTGATCAGACAGCGGCCAGCATCGAAACATTGAACCAAAGTTCAGGAAAGATGAAGGAATACAATAAGACAGCAGCCAAAAATCTGGAGGAATTGTATCAGATCAGCCAAAAGACAAAAGATTCTGTTCTCCTCGTTCAGGATCAGACAAATCTGACCAACCAGTCGGCACAAAAGATTCGCGAAGCCACCGAACTGATCACAGACATAGCCGGCCAGACCAACCTGCTATCCCTGAACGCCAGTATAGAGGCGGCAAGAGCCGGTGAAAACGGAAAAGGATTTGCGGTCGTTGCCGATGAGATCCGCCAATTGTCCGAACAATCCAGACAATCAGCGGAAAAGATCGCCGAAATCGTCAATTCTCTATTGGAAAATTCCAATACGAGCGTACATACAATGAACGACGTCGCCGGCAACATTCAGATGCAGGACGAAAAACTGCTTGAAACAGGCAGTATGTTCAAATCTCTAAATGGTGAGATCAAAGACGTGACAAACGCGATCGAACACATCAGCGAGCAGACCGCCGCTCTGGATGAACACAAGACCACCGTACTTACGATCGTGGACAGCCTGGCTGCGATCGCGCAGGAAAATGCTGCCAGTACGGAAGAAACATCTGCTTCCATGCTCGAACTTCAAAAGATCATTCAGACGTGCCACGAGGCGACATCCGATCTTGTGAAGCTCTCCAAAGAACTATCCGCGAACACAAAACATTTCGAATTATAAGAGCAAACAAAAAAGAAACTCAAAATCAACGGGCATAACTGCCAAAGTTGATTTTGAGTTTCTTTAATCCTTCTTCACAATACCTTTTACGACCTGTGAGACGTCTGATGTATCTTTGTCTTTGGCCGCTGTGACCTGCGAATCACTGATCCCCTCGGTCGCCTCCCTCTTTAAGATGATCTTAACCGTCATTAAAAACAGCTTGATATCGAGCCAGAGGCTGTAATTTTCAATATAAAACAGATCCAGCTTCAACTTATCATACGGAATCGTATTGTATTTTCCATAAATCTGCGCAAATCCCGTCAATCCCGCTTTCACTCTCATCCGAAATTCAAATTCCGGCATACTCTCCATATATTCCCGGATAATCTCCGGCCGTTCCGGACGCGGCCCGACAAAGGACATCTCTCCCTTTATGACATTAAAAAGCTGAGGCAGTTCATCAATCCTCGTCGCCCGGATGAACTTTCCAAACGGCGTGATACGGGTATCCCTTACGGATGCCAGCTTTGCCACCCCGTCACGTTCCGCGTCCTCCACCATACTGCGGAACTTGATGATCTCAAATTCCCGGCCGCCCTCCGTACACCGGATCTGTTTATAAAAAACAGCGCCTCCATCATACAGTTTGATCACCAGCGCCACAATCAGCATGATCGGGGACGAGACGATCAGCATCGGTACAGCCAGAACGAGATCCAGCGTGCGCTTCCAGAAGCGCTGGTCAAAACTCATCGCATATCCTCTGGCAAGAAGGAATGGCGTGTCAAAAATATGGATACGGTCGCTGCCCATCATAATAATGTCTGAAATCTTAGGGATCACGTAAGCGCGTATCCCATTGCCATAACAGAATTTCAAAACCTCATTTCGCTGCTGCACGCCGATATCCCCGATGATCACCGCCTCAAAGTCCTTCACTTTCTCCGCAATGGCATTAAGTCCCTCATTTACGTTTATCGCATCATGAATGGCATACTTATCACGGCGTTCTTCTACTTTATACACAAGATCAGTCGCCGGACGTTCCCCGTAGATCAGTAATATCTTCCACGACTGGAAGATCCGGCTGTAAACTTTCCCCGCACAAAAGGTCCACAAAGTAGTGATAACAAAATCCCCCATCGTCATGAGGAGCATAGGCACAACGTCGATCATGCGAAACGCCAGAAGGCAGACGATCATATACGTGATCACATTGGCAATAAATATCGAGAGATACTGTGACAAGATCACCTCGATCCTGCGCAGCTGCCCAATCTTCATGGCGCCATACATACGGGAAAAAAACACGAGGAATACCGAATACAATAAAATCATGACATAATTTCCCCTGCGGTAAAAACGATATACGTACATCGTCCCGGCAAAGAATTTATACCAAAAAAGTCCAAAAAGTACGGTCATTAAAACAATATTGATCAAGGACAAGAAGAACAGGATCGTCTTCTTGTAAGGATCATAGTTTTTCATACCTTTCCTCTTTTCTGCGTCTTTTATCGCTTTTTCTTTTTCAATCTAAGCTGTTTTTCCTGCTCCTTTTCTCTCTTGCGGGCCGCCTCCCTCTCGGCTTCGATCCAGGCTGCCTCCCGGCTCTTATGGATGACACGGTTTACGGCAAATCCCGTTCCAAGCAGGATCCAGTACATATTTTGGGATCCGACCACGGTATCGTTTGTCAGTCCGGCTACGGCAAACGAGAAAATACCGATCATAAGTCCAAATCCGATCTTTTCCGTATCCGTAAAATGCTTCCGGCGCCAGAACAGCCGCACACTCCCGCATATATACAATATCCAAAGTCCGGCATACGCGATCGCCGAAATACCGCCTGTCTGGATATAAATCTGCAAAAAGGCGTTATGCGGTTTATCGACAAGTGTTGTATTGCCCCCGACACGCTTAGATCCGACGAAATCATCATTTGGGAAGGCAATGATAAACGCATTGGGACCAATTCCCTTAAACCAGTACGTCTTCATGAGCGGGATTGTCCGCGACCATATAAATCCACGACGATTTGCAATGTTCTGATAATCTTTGAACCCGAAACTCTCCACCTCGTGCAGTTTTGTAAATTTGCCAAACGGGGTATAATACTGCCAGTCATTATCCTTATACATAAAGATCCATTCGATCTGGTTCGGCGTATCGTAAAAGCGGAAGCCCGGATACACCTGGTTATCCACATTGAAGTTTGCCACTCCGAGGGTAACCATTTGAAACCTCTCATCTTTCAGCACAAACCGGCTATTCTGTGCTGACCACTCGACCGGGATTTCTTTTTGATCCGCATCATATGCCTGAAACGAAACATTCTGCCCTTCGGCATACGTCGGTGTGAGAACAAATTCTTCTCCATTGCGCAATGTCACCTCAAGTCCTTTATCCGAATTGACGATCGAGGCAATGTTCCTCGTATCCTCGCTTCCCTGAAGCACTTTATTCACCGTGTTTTTGAAAAACGCTGTCCGGGATACGCCAATTCCTGCCACCAAAACAAAGGCGACTGCCGCCCCGATGATCACGCCCGTTTTCCGGCGTTTTCCACTCCCCTCTTCTCTTTCGCGTTCACCGGCCTCTTTTGTCAGCGCGTTCACGAGAATGAGAATGACGGCTGCGGCCGCGCCGGTCATTACCGCGATCGCGCCGGCTGATGACGAAGAGCCGAACAGCGAGATGATAAGTCCTATTATGATAGCAATCCCCGCGATCCGGCAGGCCATCGCTCTTCCATTTTCTTTGGAGGCACGGATCGCAACGAACGCCGCAACGATCGGAATCACAAGCGCGACAAACGGCCCTACATAGTTCGGATTGCTAAATGTTATGATGACATTGGAAATCCCTTCCTTAAATGTGATGCCATTGACATCACTCTTGCTCGTTATGATCTTTTGTACCCAGTCCCAGCTCAGCGGATTATGTCCGGTTGTCTGCATGACGCCGATCAGGGCAAGGAGTCCCACCGTAACCATCAGGCATTTTATGACCACGGATACCTGGTTTTCCGAGTCCACGAACCGATACGCATACAAAAACAGCAAAACATTCGCTAACAGTACCCACATTGTCTGCCACTGTCCGTATCCGCCCCCCGTAAACGCCAGGTTAGGATAACTGCTGCACACAGCGGAAATAATGACCATGATAAAATACACGGCGCACAGTACGAGGATCTTAACATCACAGTTCTCAAATAACCTCTTCTTCTGTTTGTAGTTCAACCATTCGGAAATCAGAATGACGATCGCTGCCGACACCCCCATCACCACAACGCATATACTCTTTGCATGCTCGAACGAATCGATCTGGGCGATCTCTGTCATATTGAACCAGACAAATTCTGAAAATTCTGTCTGATAATCTTTTGTCAGAATGACAAAAGGAATCAGGCAGAGCGCGATGAGCATCGGTAATAGCCTATTTATATCTTTTTTGGCAGTACTATTTTTTTTGGCATATTTCATTTTCTTTTCCCCTTCAATTTTTAGTATGCAAAAATATCATACTACATTTTTAAAGGATTATCTACTGTTTTTGACACTTTTTCATAAATCTCTTTCTCATTTCTATATTATTTTTTCATTTTTTCGCCGCTTTGCACACTTCTGTCAAAATTTCCTATGGAAATTTTGTAAAAGATGTGCTAAACTGGTAATGGATATAGAACTTGTCGTTAAAACATTAACATGTCTGTTGACGCAGATGTGGCTAGGGAGAAAGGATGAACATGAAAAACAGAATACTATTCATTGATGATGACAAACAGGCACAGGACATGTTATCAGACTTACTGAAAACGGATTACGACTACATTCCGCTTTCAAATCAGGCAGAGGTGGCTTCCTTTTTTAAAGATAGTATCGCTCCTATTGATCTGATTCTTTTGGATCTGGAAAAAGCCGTGCAGGATGAATTCAGTATACTAAAGGGTGTTCGAGATCACTATTTATATCGGGATGTTCCCATCCTGATCTTAACAGCGGCAGCATCGACTGGGAACGCCGCACAGACATTTACTATGGGAGCAGACGACATTCTCTCAAAACCGCTTGATCCAGCCATCACCAGGCAAAGGATCCTGAACCTGATCCATATTGGTAAAACCCGGAGAGTACATAATGTAATGGAAGATCTGATCCAGTCGGAAATTGATAAAAATTTAGATGTTTTAGGAATCTGTCCGTGTCCGCAGTGCCGCAAAGACTTACTGACACTGACACTGAACCATTCCAAACCCAGATATGTCAGTACGGGTAAGGGTGAATCCATCATCCACGCCGGACAGCTTGCCTCTATGGATGACCGCATCCAACTGCTGACGGAAATCACCCGGTACGCAAATCTGATAAAGGAAAACCCACGACACGAGGCATAGGTAAAAAATCGATTCAAAAGGGAGTCCCCCTCGCCGTCAGGCGCCAGGGACTCTCTTTTTTCGTCCAAATTTAACTTCTTTTCACTTACCACCCTATCTTTTCCGGTCAACGCACAAACTAAATTCCCTAACTTTTATTTGCACCTTAGTTTTTGTGCTGCTTTTCGGAATCCGCTTTTCCGATGAGGTGCCGTTCATTTACTTTATCAAAGCAAATGCCGGTTATCTTGCCTTCATCGTCACTTACATAATCGAGCATGTACGTCGGTTCTTCCAGTATACTCAAAAGTTCATCCGGGCTGCTGTATGTGCATGTCCTGCCCTCGATCTGTACTGTCAGTCCCATCGTCTTTGCCCTTTCTAGCTCATCTCGGAGCCATGAAGTCTCTCTCAACTAAAAATCCCCCCAAAACTGTATGATAAGATAAAAGGAAGTGATGCCGTGATGCAAAAACAATTCCTTTCCGTAAATATAAGATAAAAGACATTCTCCTGCTGCCTGTGTGTTTTGTATCATGTTTCATTCCATTGGATATCTGAGCGACATTGCTAATAGAATAATCAGATTAATAGGAAAGATGCTGAACGAAACCTTCTGCCCCAAATTTATATCACGCCCCTTTCTGGAATATCTTTTACCTTTATACATATTATAATATCCATACACCCTAAAAATCAAGTGTCGTATGAACGTAAAAACGGTTGTTTGTACGTAAAAACGGTCGTTCGTACGCAAAACCAGGAATCGTTCCTGAAATCCATGAAAAATTTGGGCAAATTTTCTACTCTCAACATGTTGACTTTATTCACGATATAATTTATACTTTTTTAATATAGCATCAAATAATACAGAAAGGAAGTGGGTTTGTGAGAATTGAACGCATCAACGACAAGCAGATACGCTGTACTCTTAGTAAACGTGATTTATCAGAACGTCAGTTGAAGATCAGTGAACTGGCATACGGTTCCGAACGGGCAAAAGAACTTTTTCGAGATATGATGGAACAGGCAAACTTGGACTTTGGATTTGATGCAGATGACATTCCACTTATGATCGAGGCAATCCCGACTTCAAAAGAATCGATCATCCTCGTGATAACCAAAGTGGAAGACCCAGATGAATTTGAAGAGAAATTTTCAAAATTTGGAAATATTGCAAATAGATTTGAAGATGAAGATGAGGACGAGGAATTCTATGATGAAGATCTAGAAGATGATGAGGATGAATTTGAAGATGATCTGATCAATTGTTTCGAACAATTAAACGAGATCATTGCCGAAGCGGATGATAACGCCTCTGAATTTATTCCTCTTCACGAGATTCTCAAAAAGAGAAAACGCAGCAAAGAACCTTCTGGGAAGCATACCAAAGCCTCTCAGGATGCGACCTCCCGGCTGTATTCATTCCCATCCCTGAATTTCATTGTCAGCGCTTCCAAAGCTGTCGTCCGTGTCTATTCTGGAAAGAACAGCGTTTGGAAAGATGAGAAAACCAGCCGATACTACTTGATCTTATCCAAGAATAACAAAATGGCTTCTTTTGACAAAGTTTGTTCCATTTTAGGCGAATTCGGAAAAAAGGAAACATTGACGTATGCTACACAGGATTATTTTAATGAACATTATAAACTGATCCTGAAAGATGATGCCATTACCAAACTGTCATTACTTTGATCAATACGTGACAACGGGGTACAAAAATTCTGGTCTTCTCCGGCCAGATATTTTTGTACCCCGTTTTGAAGCGTCAAAAACTCACGATGCTTTTGCAGCTAGATATTCGTTTATTTTAGATACCAATTCATCACAATCCATACCGTGGACCATCGCCGCCTCTTCAAGACTCTCTGCCTGAGATGCGGGACATCCGACACAGTGCATGCCTGATGCCATCAAAATGGCCGCAACCGTCTGATCTTTGGCAAGTATTTCACCTATGAGCATGTCCTTCGTAACTTCCATCATTCCATACCCTCCTTTCTATTCGATTATATTCACTGTTTCCCAAAATGTCAAGCCACAATTTTGCTCCTGTTTACGGCAGAATGACCGCACATTTTGTCCATTCAATCCGATTATGTGCAATTATTTTCTTGAATATACTTGTATTTTTTCATAGTTTGTATTAAAATGGATGTATCTAAGAGAAAAAGGAGGATACGATCATGGCATACAAGATTACAGATGCTTGCATCAGTTGTGGTTCATGTGCTTCTGATTGCCCAGCTGGCGCTATCTCTGAAGGAGATGCACACTTTGAGATTGATGCAGATGCTTGTTTAGACTGTGGCGCATGTGCTTCTACATGCCCTACAGGTGCAATTGAAAACTAATGTGGGAGTGAATTTTCCCTGTAAGTTGAAAAACTGCGGAAGTGCTCATGCGCTCCCGCAGTTTTTCTTTTTCCTTCTTTTACTGATCAAAGACGCTTCATCAATTCTTCCCGCTGTTGCTCATAACCCGGTTTTCCAAGGAGCGCAAACATATTTTTCTTATAACTCTCAACGCCCGGCTGGTTAAAAGGATTTACTCCGAGGATATACCCGCTGACTCCGCAGGCAAACTCAAAGAAATAGAACAGCTCTCCAAGATAGAATTCATTCTGCTCTGGAACGCGGATCACGAGGTTTGGAACATTACCGTCCGTGTGGGCAAGCTGCGTGCCCTTCATCGCATTCTTATTTACAAAATCAAGCGTCTTTCCGGCAAGATAATTCAAGCCGTCTAAATCCACTGCCTCTTCCTTGATCGTTATATCAAGTGAGGGTTTCTCAAGCTCCATCACCGTTTCATACATAATGCGGGAGCCGTCCTGAATAAACTGTCCCATCGAATGAAGATCGGTCGTAAGGTCTACACTGGCAGGAAAGATTCCCTTCTGATCCTTTCCCTCACTCTCTCCGTAAAGCTGCTTCCACCACTCACCTACATAGTGGAAGAATGGCTCATAATTGGCGAGCACCTCAACCATCTTCCCTTTTCGGTGCAGCGCATTACGAACCGCTGCATACATCACGGAATCATTTTGCAAAACAGGCGTCTCCAGACAAAGCTTTCTCATGCTCTGCGCGCCTTCCATGAGCTGGTCTAAATCTGCCCCGCTGACCGCGATCGGCAAAAGTCCTACTGCCGTAAGCACAGAAAATCTTCCACCCACATCATCCGGAACAACAAATGATTCATATCCTTCTTCCGTGGCAAGGTTTTTCAATGCTCCCTTTTCCTTGTCAGTCGTAGCATAGATCCTCTTCGCAGCCTCTTCTTTGCCATACTTGTTTTCCAACATTTCCTTAAATACACGGAACGCGATAGCCGGCTCCGTTGTCGTACCGGACTTGCTTATAATATTTACCGAAAAGTCCCGATCTCCGATCGTCTGGATCAATTGGGACAAATACGTACCGCTTATGCTGTTTCCGGCATAATAAATCTCCGGCGTCTTCCGCACTGACTTGTCCACACTATTATAAAATCCGTGTCGGAGAAACTCGATCGCTGCCCTTGCGCCCAAATACGATCCTCCGATCCCGATCACCACTAACACGTCAGAATCTGACTGGATCTTTTGTGCCGCCTTCTTGATCCTTGCAAACTCTTCTTTATCATAGTCAACCGGAAGATCGATCCACCCTAAAAAGTCATTTCCCGCACCATTTTTTCCCACCAGCGTATTTTTCGCCGTTTCTACAATACCTTCCATCACCTTGATCTCATCGTCACCGACAAACTTTTTTGCCAGTGAATAATCAAATGTTACGTGCTTACTCATAGCCATTTCCTTTCCTTTCACTTTTTTTCAATGCCATTTGTTATATTATACCAAACAGCCCGCGAAAACTCAAGATGCTACGGGCACAAAATCTATACAATATACTCCTTTAGCACCTCTTCAATGATCGCCTCTTCCTCCTTCGTAAACTGGATCTTCATCGCCGGCTCCTCCGCCTGCTTCATGGACAGCAGCTCGTCCAGCTGCGCCCTCTCTTCATCAAAATATTCCCGATGGTATTCCTCCATCTCTTCCCTCTTAAATACCCTGTTTTCCAGCCGCGGCTTGTAAACATTCTCCAGGTAATCCAAGATCTCCACCATGAGAAGCCGCCGTTTTAATCGAATATTTAAAAGCATATCTTCCAGCAGTATCAGACCGCAGACAGTAATCCCCGCTAACAGTGATGACACTGCCGCACTTCGGTCATCCGCAGTCACTGCTATGTACAAGTTCGCAATAACACTCGTAAGCAGCGTAACGCCAAACGTGGCATCCCCCATGATCTCCCATGTATACAGATGAATGCCCGCGCTTTTATAAGAGTTCAGGTACTTGTCCACAAAAATCTCCACATTTTCCACACCCATCTTTAACTGATAGCAAGCCTCAAACTTTTTCATCAGCATTTTCATAAGCGGATGATCCGATTTTCCCATCTGGCCTGCTTCCCGGATCAGTTTCCGGTACATCCTGCTCACTGCCAGCTTGATCACCGCGCAAAATGCCCCGAGTCCCAGTATCACATATAACGAATCAATCATACAATCCCTCCATTTTTTACACACGGTGCAGATGCACGGCGTATACCACTGAATCTTTCTTGTTTACATTCAGTATAACAAATATCGGGACATGCTGTATAGACAGGTAAAGCAGAATGTGACATTTTCGTACGACAAAAAATGACAATTTTACCGATTATCCTACATTTATTTTCTTTTTATGACACGATTTCATCAATTATGTCTGCCACTTTACTGACCGCGTTATGCTGGTCACTGGCCTGCATCGTGCTGACATACTCATTTCTATGATCATATACTTCTTTTACTGCGTTGAGAAGACGCTCACTCGTAAGATCCTCCTCTCGAATCACATAACTAAATCCCTGTTTTTCAAACGATTCCGCATTCAGAATCTGATCTCCCCTGCTTGCCTCCAGGGAGAGCGGGATCAGTATATTCGGTTTATGGAGCGCCAGCAGCTCACAAATTGCATTTGCGCCGGCCCTGGAGATCACGATGTCCGCCGCGTCCAAAAGATCGCACAATTCCTTCTGGATATACTCAAACTGAACGTAACCAGCCGTATCATTCAGGCTTTCATCCAGTTTATCCTTCCCGCACAAATGAATAACCTGGTACTGCTCGAGCAGCTGGGGGAGGATATCCCTTACCGCCTCATTGACGCGGACAGACCCCAGACTTCCGCCTATGACCAATATCACTGGTTTTCCCGTGTCAAATCCGCAAAAATCCAATCCTTTCAGCCGATTCCCTGAAAAGAGTTCCTTTCGGATCGGCGAACCGGTTAGATGCGCCTTTTCCTTCGGCAGATGGGAAAGAGTCTCCGGAAAATTGGCGCAGATCGCTTTGGCTGACGGAATACATAACTTATTGGCTAGCCCCGGTGACAGATCTGACTCGTGAAGGACACACGGCACCTTTTTACGTTTCGCCGCCAAAACAACAGGTACTGTCACAAAACCTCCCTTTGAGAAAATGACATCTGGTTTGATCTTTTTTATGATCTTTGCCGCTTCCGCATATCCTTTCAGGATCCGGGCAGGGTCTGTAAAGTTTTTTATATCAAAATAGCGGCGGAGCTTTCCCGACGAAATGCCGTAATAAGGAATATCAAATTCCGCCATCAGCTTTGTCTCAATACCGTCCTTTGAGCCGATATAGTGGATCTCATACCCTCTTTTCTGCAGTTCCGGTATCAACGCAATATTGGGCGTAACATGCCCTGCCGTCCCCCCACCTGTAAGAATGATCTTTTTCAATGCCAGCCCCCCATTATATATTTTTCTTAATTTCTTCTGCTACTTCGTTCGGATCCGGTGTCTCCCCCGACTTCCACATAATATTAACATCATCGCCATAGTATCTCGGCACAACGTGGACATGGAGATGGAATACCGTCTGCCCGGCAGCTTCCCCGTTATTCTGGAGTATATTGATCCCATCACAGCCATATGTCTTCTTTATCGCAGTCGCAATCTTTTTCGCGATCGGGAACACCTTAGCCGCCTCTTCGTCTTCCAATTCATAAATATTGGCAGCATGCTTTTTCGGCACGATGATCACATGACCCCTCGCTGCGGGATTTACATCCAGGATTGCCTTAAAGTCATCGTCTTCGTAAACTGTGGTCGATGGAATTTCCCCTGCAATGATTTTACAAAATACACACTGTTCTTCTGCCATTTTCTTCTTCTCCTTTTCCATTTCTTTTTTATATCTCAAGCCGTTAGAACGGTTTAAAAACGAAACACGGTATCAAAATTGCGGAGCACCTTGAAATTTCCCTGCGCGGAAAGATCACCCGACATAAACGCATTCTGGAACGGCTTCTGACCAGATAAAATCTGCTGAAACACCTCGCTTTTAAGCTTCGCTGTCACATCTGGCATCCCCGTACTTCCAAAATAGCAATTCAGTTTTTCGCCGTCCACCTGGATCACAAGACTTCGGTTTTCATCCACAATTTCAATTTGGAATACTGCTTTCATGCCATCGCTCGGTACAAAATGCTCTTTCAATTGCGAAATATATTTCTCGCTCTCATCTTCACCTCCCAGCATGCCATTAAACAGGCTGGCAAGTTCCTCGATATCCTCTTTCTGTTTCTTTACATAGTGGTCGTTGGAAACATACGCAGACAACTGCTCGCTTTCCTGCGGCGTCAGTGAAAGTGTGCTGCTGCGGAGAACCGTCTTTTTCACCTGGAGGCTGCTATTCGGAAAAGCGATCGTTTTTTTCGACATGGCGCGGTAAAAGTTTTCCGCGCACTTTTCGATCATCATATTGTATGCCGCGTTTGTCTCAAACTCTACGTGATTGTCTACATAGGCACAAATACCCTCACAGGGAATGCCGCCCAGCATCTCCCATGCCTTGATGAGTGTGTGCAGCGCCTCCCTCTCCCCATATGTAGTTGCCATCACAACAGGAAACATATAAATGTCACGGATCGATTCCTTATCCCCATAGAGCCAGCACGCATCTAAAAACTGCTGCAGATAACCACCGATCCCCAGCCACTCGACAGACGCCGCCAGAATAACTCCTTCTGCCTCCCGCAGCGTTTTCGGGAGAACAGAAATCCCCCCTTTGTCTTCATATAAATTATATCGTTCCACATTTACATGAAGTTCATCCAAAACCTGTGTAACTTTATCAATCGTATACAAAGTAGGATCATCGATCAAACCTCGTCCGCCATAATAAACATTTACTCTCATTCCTCTCTCTGCCCCTTTCTATCTTTATAAAATCTTTTTATCACGCACATGATCACACAGATCAGCATCCCACTTATAAACCCACCCGCATGGGCTGCCCCATCAATACCCGGATCCTGGAATCCCGTATAAAGACTAAGCGCTAAATACAAAGCAAATCTCGGTATCTCCCCACGCAGATTTCTTCTCCTGTATACCACAAGCAGCACCATCAATGCGCCCATAAGCCCGAATACCGCCCCCGACGCCCCGCAGGAAACCATTTCCTGTCCGGTCTGCATGTTGTACAAAAAAGAAACGATACTGGAAATGAAACCAGCTCCCAGATAAATAAGACCAAACCACACTTTTCCAATGGCATGTTCCAGTGAATAACCAAGAACCAAAAGCGAGATCATATTATTCATCAAATGTTCCATGCCAAAATGAAGAAACATACAACTGATCAGACGGTAATACTCTTGGTGTTCTATTATTGACGGCTCATACATCGCCCCCATATGTATCATATGGCTGCTGTCCAAACTCGAACCGTGGTATTCGGTAACCGCAAATGCCAGTATATTTAATACTGCCAAGATCACCGTGATCACGGGTATCGCCGCCTTTGCCTGCTTATCCAAAACTACACACTTCCCTCTTATTTCCAGCGACTGGAACAAACTTGCCCGCACTGGTAAAATATGATAGTATTGTAGCATATATTATCGTATCCGTCCACCGCATATCGATCACTAGAACATGATTTTTGAAAATGAGGACTATTATGAAAAAAACAATCCACGCAGCACCTGAAAACACAAAAACAATTCTAGATCTGGCAGAAGAACAGGGAATCTCCGTTCCCTGCAACTGCCACGGCGCAAACGTCTGCGGCGGCCGCCAGTATGACTTTCCCTGCGGACTCATTCCTCACTCTGATATCACGGTATCCATTCCTGACAAAAAAAGTCTGACTGGCATCGCTCTCGCATCTGCTCCAGATAGATCAATACTGCCTGACACCCTTCTGATCGATCTTGGCACCACCACAGTAGCAATGGTTTTTTATCACTCGGCTGCCAAAACCGTTTTTCATTCCATTACGTTTGAAAACCCCCAAAGAGAGTTCGGAGCAGATGTCATAAGCCGTATAAAATATGATGTGGAGTTTCACAACGATTATACACTAAAAGAGCGAATTTGCCATAAAATATCAAAAGAATTTGGCGATTTTAATTCCTCCCATAACCTTTCCATCCAAACCTGCTTCATTGGGGGTAACACAACCATGATCCATTTACTGCTTGGCCTGCCATTGGATGGAATGACCGGCAGTCCTTTCACACCACAGCCCTATCAGGAGTTTTCTTTCACCTATCATGGAACAGATATCTACATCCTTCCCTGGCTGTCTGCTTTCATTGGCGGAGACATCACCGCCGGCCTGCTTTTTCTTGAATTTGAAAAAAGGACAGATACTTGCCTGCTCGCTGACCTAGGCACCAATGGGGAGCTCGCGCTTTTACATGACGATACGATCCTGACCGCCAGCGCCGCGGCGGGTCCGGCTTTTGAAGGCGGTGGATTGTCCTGCGGCTGCCCCGCAGTCACTGGCGCTGTCGCCGATTTTGTATGGAATCCCATCCTGCCAAAATTAAAAACGATAGGAAATAAACTGCCCACCGGCATCTGTGGGAGCGGCGCGATCAGCATTCTCTCCGAGCTGATCAAGCACGGTTATCTTTTATCCTCCGGCATGTTAGCTGATACATTTCCCGTCGATGGACTGCTCATAAGTAAAACGCCCTCTTCGGGAGATATTCTTTTTACGGCGGCAGATGTCCGGCAGATGCAGCTTGCGACCGCTGCGATCGGCGCCGGGATTGACACGCTGTGCAAACAGGCTGGTATTTCAACCGATCAGATCAGCCGCCTGTATTTAGCCGGTGGATTTGGATATCATATGGATATTGAAAAGGCCGCTCGAACTGGTCTGTTCTCAAGTATAGACACCTCCCGGATCACTTCTGTGGGCAATAGCTGTCTGAACGGTCTGGCTGATATTTCTTCCTGCCCTGCCGCATTATCTGAACGGGTACATCAACTAAAGAAAAAGTGCCGGGAACTGGTTCTAGCGGAGGATGAATACTTTCAGCAGCAGTTCATCCACCACATGACTTATGATTCCGTTTCCACCCGGTAAAAAACCGATGAAAATGCTATTTCATCATCTGTGCATACCTTCCGGCGCTCCCACGGCACAAGCTGTTTCCCGTTTACATACGTACCATTTGTCGATTCCTGGTCAATCACAAACACACCGTCCTCTTCTACTACGATCTTTGCGTGTACGCGGCTGATGTCTCCGGCCGGAATGACAGCATCCGATTTTTCATTGTTTTTTCCGATGAAAAAAGGGCTTTTCCTGATTTTTATCTCCTCCCGCTGCCAATCCTTTGGGATCAGATTCAAATATACCGTTCGCGGACGTCGATCGTCCAACACGACCGTTTGATCCAGATCAGATCCTATGAGTTTTTCCGTCTGATCACTCCACTCTTTTGCGTCATCCTGCCCCCGCGCTTTCCCAATCAGATACCATTCTATCACAACAAGAAAAACTGCCAGTACTGCCGCCTTTTGTATATCCAGTCCTCCATTGTCTCCATTTAGTAGCCCTGCATACACAGCTGCTGCCAGTATAAATATACCTGCCGCTAAATAGCCTGCTGCCTTCCCAGGGAAAGACACTTTCTTACGAGGCGGGCCTGTCATTGATGATGCTTCTTTTTTTCCTTCCGCTTCCTGTGGCCCTTTCAGTCTGTCGCGAATCATAGCTGCCTCCTGTTCCCGCCCGCGAACCTCAACCGTGCGGTCCCCTGCCTGTTTCATGGGCCCTTGGCCTCCAAGTACTTCTGTGAGACGGCTCAAACAGAAGTTAGCCTCCTTGCTTATTTTGTGAAGTCCATACACGAGAAATACCAGTTCCTTATCCTGATGGTTCATATGGTCCATACAAATTTCCAGAATACCTGAAATCCCCTTTCCCACATCATGCTGATAGCCGTCCAAATACGCGACTGAAAGTTTCTTCTCTGACTCGTCATAAAACATACAGCCTCCCATTAAGATCATATCTCTTTCATCCAGCAGATACTCCTTTGCAAGTTCGATCAGACGGATGATCCGACGCATAAAGAATTTGATGTCCTCCGCTGAAAAGCTGCCTCTTTTTAAAAAATCAGTAAACGGTATGCTGTCTCCGATCGCATAAAGATAATACGGCACATTGTCGATCTGTTGGATCTGTGCCCCCAGGATCCCGTCGAGTTTATTGTACCGCAAAACCTTTTCACCAAAATCCGCGGCTTTCCCCTCTGCTGTCACTTTCAAATACCGCCCCGTAAACTCCTGCACGATTTCCGTCTCAATCTGCATCGCTTGTTCCATTGCATCATCCCCTCCTTCACTTCTCCACTTCTTTTTTTGTCGCCAAAAGCACACACCCTGATCAGGGTTTTCTTTCATTCCCTCTTTATCTCCCTGCTATTCCACAAATACTCGGGCGCAAACAGCACCTCATGGGAAACAGAAATCTTTCTCCCTTTCTCACCTGTCAGCAGCTTTTGTAGAAACGGAACCCGCACCTCCACATGGAATGAAATATCTGTACGAACAGACAACAGCGCTCTTTTGACCGTGATCCTGTCCGCACGGCATAAGAAAAGATGCTCGTTCATATACTGCTCCATGCCTGTTTCCATCTCAGATTCGGTAAATTTCTTTCCGTTTTCCACAGATTGTTCCATAAACTGTTCTGCCATCGAATACATGGCCGTCCGGTCGTGCGAATAAACGGCCGCATAACACACCGCTGCCAACACCCAGATCGTTATGTTGATAACAAATACTGCCTCTACCGTAAAAGACGCATTCCGGCAGTTTAACCAAATACTTTCCATATGCACATCACTCCAAATCCGACGAAAACAAAAGGCGCAAACGGCAGCGTATATTTCCTGCCTACATGCTTTGTTATGATCAGCACCCCGCTGACCGCCGCCGTAAATACAAGCGACAGAAACAAGAGTATGCTATTCTCGTAAAATCCGAAAAGCAGACCGCAGATCATAAACAGGATCCCGTCACCAATGCCGATCCCCCCTCTCGTCAGCACGCTGAGCACGACGAGAAAAACTCCTACCATAATACCCCAAAACGCGTGCGATGCGGCAGCCTCCCCCAGACAGACGAGATAAATCTGCCTGACCAGCAAGATCAGCGCAACAGCCGCCGAAAACGGCAAATGGATCTCCCTCTTTCGAATGTCATACACCATCATAAAAAATAAGTATGCAAATACGATCAAATAACCTGTCATTTTTTCCTCCATTCGCTCAAACGTCTAGCCCTTTCCACATTTACTGCACGGCAGCCTGTTCCCCGCCTCAGACAGTAAAACTTCCTGAATGCTTCGTTTAATATTTTTGCACGTCCGGTAACTGTGGAACCGATCTCCATAACTGCATATAAATACTTCTTCCTCCGCGCCAAATTCCTTTCCGCGGCAGCATCTCTCACAATGATAATATTTCCCGCCGCTCTCACTCCGCAAATATGTCAGATCCCCATATTTTACTTGGGAAATATGTAGTTTCAAATAAGTACAGGACAAGCTCCGGTGGTACACGTTACCCGTCTTTGTTACGTACACGATCGTATCCTCATTTGTCCCACCGCCGTCCTGTCTTGTCGTCACCCCGGTAAAAGCACGGGTATGAACCTGCTCCGTAAAGCGAAAATGCTTTCTCCCCACAACCGGAAACGGAACTGTCACCTCATAATCCGCGATGAGATCGATCTCATTTGTCTCCGGGTCAAATCGGGAACGCGCCGTACTGACGATAAGTCCATTCTCTTTTAAATACAGATTCATCTTTCCCATCAGATACTCAGGACTAATCACAAACGGCTTGTCAAGCGCCGCATATTCCACAGATACCTCTCTGGCCGTTCTGGTGAAAGCCCATTGTACCTGTTCCTCATATAAGATTAGTTTGTTCATGAATAAAATCGTAAGTGCCGCAAAAAGAAAGATCGGGAGGACAAACGATGCTTCCACCGTCATGGATCCCTTCTTACTAAATTGGTTCAAATGTTCCTCCTTCCTGTTATGGGGCACAAAAAAGTACTCTATTCGTATGATCGGTGTGGTGATTTTCTCCTTCTATCCTTATTTTTTTGTTTCATAGAGTACTTTCCTGTGCCCCATACCATTACGCATATACGCCAGGTAAACCTACTCGCTGACATAACCAGCATGTACCGTTATTCCCTGTTGAAGATCATTCCATTGTCGATTTATCATTTTTTGAATGACAGGCATGCGAAAAAATTTTGCCGCATATGAAAATTGTCCTGTAACTTGAAAACGATCGATACACTGACCAAAATGAAAGTTAGCGACTTCTTTGTCCCGAATGTTCCATTCCATCAGATCCATCATCCGGTAACACCGGACGTCACGTCCTGTCCCCGCCATAAGCAAAAGCACATACTCCTCATAACCGAACGAACGGCCGCCTTTTTTAGGTAAATGATCCGCTTTTTCCATGATATACGCATTCCCGATCCGATACAGTTCCGGGAAGTTCACAGCGATATCTTTCGCCGTTTTGACGATCGGAATCTTTTTTCCCTGTAACAGTGCCGCCACTTCTACGAGTGACTCGGTCATTCCCCAAAGTACAAGAAACATCGTCTGCGTAAACCGGATCAGCGGCTCCATACCCGTAAACCCTACTACAGCCAGTGCCGCTGTATGAGCAGTTTCCCGCTTTTCTGACGAAGACAGGAGCGCCGCTGTATTGATGACACTTCGCAGCAGCACCAGCCGGTCTATGACTGACTCCAGGTTCTTTTTATCGCTGCCTTTGCCGCACAGAATGTATTCCCACTCATAATCCAGCCGTGTTCCTTCCTTGATCTGCGACCGCACCGAAGAAAAAAAGCGCTTCATATATTCACAGGACATAACATCCGAAACAGCCATGCTAGCGATCCCTTTTGCCGCTCCCTGAAAATCGACCTCTTCATCTTCCGCAAAAGCCTTTACACCATTTACTTCCTCTTTTACCCGAGTCCTGTTTTTCCCATAGAGAGAATGATAGTGGTCCGGCTCCTTCACAGACTTTTTTGACACTTGGAACTCTTTTTTTAATACCAGTTTCGCAAGTCCGCCTGAAATAGCATCTGAAAATACACTCATGGGACTTTCCGCACCGCCCTTTTCATTGATCCCTGCATAATCAAATACGATGCCTGATGTGTTATAAGATTTCCACATCTGTTTTAGCTCGGAAATGCCCTGATCTGTCACATTCTGTCCTAAATATTCCGAAGTCTTTTCTAAAATGTGCAGATTTGAAGCTAACACGCCTCCTGCATCACCTGACACATTCATCTTTTTCAATCCAGAACCCATTTCCGTTACGATCTGAAGCGCTTCTTTCGTCTTCTCTCCCACTTGCCAAACGATTTTTGCAAACTCCCGTTTAGCGCTTTCCTCCTGCAAGCGGTCCAGATGATCAAACACCTCGGATACATTGTTTTTGACGGCTTTCCACACAACTGCCTCTGATATGCCAAACTGTCCCGGTTTCTTTTCTCCGGCAAACAATTTCTTTACAAAATATTTCTGCCCTTTTACACGTCCACCCGTACAATCCACACCATCAATGAGCCGCATGAGCTCCAAAACATTTCTGCATTCCCCGACAGCTTCTTTTTCCTGCTTCGCCTTTTGTTCCATTTCCTCCGCTCGTTCGCTGAACGGCTCCATCTCGCCTGATTTCCCCAAAAAAGTCTTTACTTTATCCGCGGAAATCCTCCGTTTCATATATGACACGATCTGCTCCTGCAAAGCAGTCCCGCCATCATCACCGGCATACCTCTTCTCCTCTACCTCCACATGTCGAAGCGTGCCGCTATAAACATCCATGCTGTCTGGAAAAAGCACATCGGGACTCAACGTTCCCGCCGCATATTCCGAGATACTCCTCGCAAGCGGCTTTCCCTCATCTTCCAAAAAATACAAGCTGTAATTTTCGAAAAGGGGTCTGCTGTATTCCGTCATCAGACTTTCCGATGCCAGTTTCAATACCCGCCTCGCCTGCATACGGCACACTTTTCCCCTCGTCACCTCTACCATCGTCCCGATCAAAGCCAAAATGATAACGAGTGACAGCGAAAGAAATACGGTGATGGATCCCGTCGACCTGTTTTTCCCCATCATTTGATAATACTCCCCGAGTCCTTTTCAAACGCGGAAAACGCTTTATTGACTACCGTCGTGATCTTCTCCTTAAACAAGAGCACAAGTGCGATCAGTACCACCAGGATCAGTATGATCTCTACGACACCGATCCCCTCTTCCTCTTTCCAAAACTCTTTTAACACTCCCATCTTATTTCCTCCTTTTCTCTCTCTTTCACGGCTTTAAACCGTTTCTTTGCCTTTACATTGTCATAAACGCGGGGACGACGATAATCACCATCACAACCCCCAGCATGAGTATCATCGGAAGAAGCAGTTTTGTTCCCGCCGTCTCTCCCATAATCTTCACCTGCTCTTTACGCTTTTCAAACGCCTCCACAGCCTCCACCTCCAATAATCCAATAAGTCCCTCTGACCCTTTGCGGATGTTTTGGTTCATCATGGAGGCAAACCTTAAATATGGAAGGAGCCGGCATCGTTTTCCAAAGGATTCTAACGCCATCGTCTCTGACATCCCATGTTCCATCTCCTGTACGGAAAAACAGACCTCTTCGTAAACATATTTTCTCTCACCCCCTTTCCGAATACGATCCCGGTACTCGTCGCATATCCGTTCTAAACTTCCCCTTACGGTTAAACCGGCACTTAACAAGAGCATCACTTTATTTACCAGCTCTGGATAAGCAAGCAGCAACTGATTTTCCCTCTCTTTTAGCTGCTCCTGCCTCTCCCGTCTCCACAAAACAGGCAGCAGGCAGATCACAAAAAGACAGAGATAACACGCGTTATAATCTTTTTTATACGAAGGATTTACATACCTGACTTCATTCCCAGACACCGTGTCCGGCAGCATAACATCCCGTTCTCCATTCGTGATCCGTTCAGAAACAACCGCGTTTTCCACGGCTTCCCTTACGTCTGCCATAAACACTTCCCGGGGATCCGGCGTCGCTATCGCCTCCTCACTCCCTGAGCTCTCTTCCTCCTGTCCAACCCCGATCGAAATCTCCCCTTTTGCCGGCCCGGCTTCTGTCTCCGCCTCCACCCCAAACGTGACCTGCTCCTCACCGGCTCCGATATGCAGATATGTTTCGTCTACAATGACCCCTTCCGGCACATCCTGGCTGAGACAGACAAAAAAGATCAAAATTGTCACACCTGCTGCCACTGTCAGTACAAAAAGCCGCCGACACCATATTTCCGTGAATTTTGCCCCTTTATCCTGTCTCCGGTACAGGATTTCTACCATCTCCAGCGTCTTTGCGTCCTTCATCAAGATCCTTTCTAAATGCAGGACACCCATTACCTTTTTCATATATGTAACATATCGTTCCATCACATCCCCCTATCACTGTATATCCATCAGTTTCTGTCCCCATATAAAAGCCGCCACAAAAACTACCAGCGCTCCCGTCATCACACAGACCCCCATCAGATTGTGATACAGCGGATCCAAAAAGTCCGGAGAAAAAATACGCAGATAGACTATCATAAGAAGCGGGATTGCTGTCATACAGTTTGCTTCCATCCTTTTCCCCGCAATCAATGTTTCGATCTCCCGCCTCATCTCAATTCTCTCCGCAATATTGCCCGCCGTCCTCCTCATCACCTGCACCAGATTACCGCCCGTCTTTCTCGCCGTCATGATAATCTCGCTAAATGTCCGGATTTCTTCCACGCCGCTCCTGATCCCCAGATCTTTTAACAGTTCCGCCGCCGGCACTGTCAGATCCATCTTGTGCGTCATTTGGGAAAATTCGATCATGATAATATCCCCCTTATCATACATCAACTTCAAATCTCTCTCGGCCTGCCGGACCGCATTTTCCAATGAATATCCCGCCACAAGAGCCGATACTAAACTCTCTGTGGCATCTTTAAATTGTACCGTCAGCTCCCAGCAACGCTTTTTTATGAGAATACGACGATAATACTTCAAAAACAGCACCGCGGCAGAAACGGCTCCGATGCCGCAGACAACGACATTGTCATAAAACAGCATAAGTATGACAAAGGCAGCCGTTCCCCCGCATGATCCATAGCGGATCCTTTCCCGTTTTGTATAAACATACTGTCTATAATCCATCTCTACTCTCCCTCCTCAACAAGAAATGTATCACTCACCCTACGCTTTCTGATACCGCGCGCTGCTATCACGATCCGCACATCAATTCCCGGATTCCAGCCTTTTTGCATTTATCTTCGCGGATGAGCCTGTGCCCGGTATATTCCAGTCTCCCCTCGACTCTGCCATCATGTTCCCCTGTCTCGACAAACCGGAATAGAGGAAATAATCTGATCCTTTCCTGTTCCACCCCTCCCACCTCACAGATTTCCAGTATCCTTCTGCTCCGGTCACGAAGCCGCCCCAGGTGTACCACAATATCAATCGCGGAAGCGATCTGGTGGCGAATGGCTTCCAGCGGGATGTCCATCCCCATAAGTACAAGTGTTTCCAAGCGGTTCATCATATCAATTGAACTATTCGCATGTCCGGTAGAGAGGCTCCCGTCATGACCGGTATTCATCGCTGTGAGCATATCGATTGCCGTCGCGTCCCGGATTTCGCCGATAATGATCCGATCCGGCCTCATGCGGAGCGCGCTGCGGATCAAGTCCCGTATCGTAACTTCATTTTTTCCTTCCACATTGGCATTTCTCGCTTCCAGGCGCACGAGATTCCTGATATTCTGGATCTGCAATTCTGCAGAATCCTCCACTGTGATCACCCGCTCATCTGCCGGGATATAATGGGACAAGATGTTTAAAAACGTGGTCTTTCCCGCCCCTGTACCGCCTGAAATAAATATATTGTATTTTGCTTCGACCAACTTATGCAGCATTTCGTCTGCCTCTTCCGTTATCGCCCCCATCTGTATGAGCTTCTCCATCGTCAAAGGGTCTTTCGGAAATTTGCGGATGGTAATAACAGGCCCTTCCATCGCGATGGGAGGCATTACTATATTTACTCTGGAACCGTCCGCCATCCGCACATCCAAGATTGGATTTGTTTCATTCACGATCCGGTTACCGGCCGAAGCGATCTGCTGCGCAACATCATTCAGGCGCTCGAAAGACTCAAATGTATGGCCGCTGTCCATAAGCTTTCCCTCTTTTTCCACGAAAATATGCGCTGTCCCATTTACCATGATCTCCGTGATCTGCTCATCCTCGATCAATTCCTGAAGCACATCCAGTTTTCGCATGGAATTAAATATGTCCCTTCGAAGCCGCTTTTTTTCAGCATACCGGATATACTCCCCGCGCGTGCTCCGCCCGATATTTTCATCAATGATACTCAGTAACCTGCTCTCATCCATTTCCTCGTCGGCCGGCACCTGCTCCAGGACCAGTCTTCTTATGTTCTCTTTTTGGTTTTTTTCCTCCATCTCGCTCCCATTCCCCCTCCATGACGCCCAGTACCCGCTTGATCTCTTCCCACGTTTCCGGACGGTACGCTGACACAGGAACCAGCTTGATCCGTTCCCACAAAGATTCCTGCAGCTCCCGTATGCAGTATTCACGAAAAACCTGCCGTTTCCGTTCTGCTAAAATGCCTGGTTCCTTTGGCATCAAAACCGCATCCGCATCGGACAAAAGAACAAACGTAAAATCAAAAAGCTGTCCCATCTCGATCACAACGGTCTCATACAATATCTGCCGCTTCAAATATCCGATAAAACATTTCATCTCGTCCTGTGAAAAATCAAACAGATCCCGAAAATGTCCAGCCGGTGCGAGTACGGACACCGCACCCGCCGGAAATACCAGTTCCCCCAGCTTCTTCTCAAACTCCTCGAATCCATCACACAGCATCAAATCTGAAATCCCTTCTGAACCATCCAGCTGCGGATCCTCCATCTTTTCCTGAAAAAGAACAGGGAACCCGCATAGGCTGATATACAACACCCGTCCCCGCTCCGCACGATCCATCGCCGTACGAAGGGAAAAAACCGTCTTCTCCTCACTTTCTCCGGGAGAAAATACACAAGTCACTTTCGGGACAGATAAGCCTGTCTCATTTACCGGATCTCGTATCTGCCCTCCTGTCAGCTTTACGATCTGCCGGTAAATATCCGCCGCCCTCTGATACATAAAAATCTCATCTTTTCCGTCAGTAACCGGTTCCGTGACAAGAGCGATCGCCCGACATTCCACGCGCCCTAACACCTCCTGATCGTCTGAAACCACACATATGTCCCGCTCTATCCTTGTCTTTTCCAATACGATACCGATGATCTCTTCCACATCGCCCGTCAGCAGTTCTGCCTCAACGCACGGGTTTTGCTGTGCACAAAGAAACCGCAGCAGCTTTTCCCCATACTCTTTTTGTGTCGTACAAATCACTAATTTCATCTGGCCCACCCAGACACCTCCTTTATTTTTTTGTGCCTTCTTCCTATACCGCGCATATTATGACCGCCAGTGTAATACATATAGTAAAGGGAATAACTCCCTCGTCGCCACACGTTTTAAGATCATAATATACCCTGTTCGGGTTTCCCGCCCTCAGGTTGTTAACATACATTGAAAAATGCCGAAAACGGCGAATGAAACTTTTCTGTAGAATCATTTTAAAAAGAGAAAACAGTGCTCCGATCAACAGTGACACGATCATGACCCGGACACAGCATCCGATATTATAATAGCTGCAAACAATGGAAAATAACTTGATATCACCTGCACCCAGTACATGGAACAGGTAAAAGATAAAACAGACAACAAACGGAAACAGACATTTGACAGAAAACGCCCCTATCCCCAGCATCCCCTGCTGGTAGATACTGTTGTAAAAACTCAGGGCCAGCCCGATACCGATCAGTGCGTTCGGCACCCGGTAATGATACAGGTCAAAGAGTGATGCCGGTAACAGAACGAGGAAGATCAATTCCTGATTTCCTATGCTGCCACCTCCTGTTTTGTTGTGATTCATATACTAGCACGGATACGATTCTCTTGTCAATACTTATTTTGAAAAAAATGGAATAAATTTCATGAACAAGGTTATACTTTTACTACAAATACCGAAAAAATAGAAAAATAAAAATGT
Source organism: uncultured Eubacterium sp. (assembly GCA_910579145.1). Taxonomy (GTDB): domain Bacteria; phylum Bacillota; class Clostridia; order Lachnospirales; family Lachnospiraceae; genus Eubacterium_F. The sequence continues at coordinate 44,302 of CAJTTQ010000003.1, read as the reverse complement.
CAAAAATCCTATATTTTTCGACATTTTCTGCATACTAATACACTTAAAATAGAGTCAAAGGGGGATTGGTATGAAAAAGAAAACGGACAACCTTCTTCTTGCGCGAGAAGAACTACTAAACGAAATAGAGGACATAAAACAATCGTTGGCAAACGCCCATTCAAATTTTGAATACGCCTGTGATCCCGACCTTGTGGATAGCTGCATCTATGAAGTAAATGCCATCCAATACCGTTACAAATATTTACTCAAAGAGATGCGCAAAGTAGAGAATCTGTCAAAAAGCCAGGCATGAGCACTGCTTTTTTAACACTCATGCCTGAAATCCACGGTTCATATCCACATCCACACTCTCGTCTCGGTGTTCACCATTACCGCGGACGACCCATCCTGAGATGCCACTTCCCGAAATGCCGGGAGCAGCTTTTTTATAATATCAGAAGCATGGGAGAGCCGGGCTTCATCCCGCTCGGCAACCCCCTGACACAGTTCCTGATAGGCAAATACATAAAGCCTGCGTAAATAATGGGAAATCTCATAACGGAAATCCAAACTTCCCATTAACTCCGTCAAAAATCCTTTCGCCCGGTCGATCTCCCGCCTGCAGGCGGGAACATCTCCCTCTTTTAAAAACTCCCTTCCATCTTTTACACTATCTAAAAATGCCTCATATATAATGACTACGAGTTCGCTCCGATTCGCCTGCGCCACCCTGGCCGCGTAGGCGTTCAACTGTTCTCGTTCCAACGGCACCCGTCCTTTCTATCATTCACACATCATCCATTACGCCTGCAGCAGCTGGAGGATCGTCTGCGGACGATTGTTAGCCTGTGCCAGCATAGAAGTTCCTGCCTGCGCGAGAACGCTAAGCTGTGTGTAACTCGTCATTTCTGCTGACATATCCACATCTTCGATCCGCGAACATGCTTCCGTCAAGTTCTGGGACGTAATATCCAGACTTGTCGTAGCCGAATCCAAACGATTCTCATACGCGCCGAGTTTCGCCCGGATTGCCGCAACTTCCTCAATCGCCGCATTAAATTTGCTAATTGAATCCGATGCCCCGGCCACGGTGCATACATTACAGTATTCAATATTCAGGGATTTGCATGTAACCGGTGGTATGGAAATGTCAATCGTCTGCCCCTCATTTGCCCCGATCTGGATCGCGACAAAACCGGCATCCAGCACAGTGACATCAGCATCCGTACCTGCCTCCGCTTTTGATACATCAAAGATCATGCAGAAACCGTCACGGTCAGAAACCGTCACACGGCCGCCCTCAACGAACGTGGTTGCCGTTTTTGAAAAACCGGAATCACTTCCTGTATCAATCGTTACTTCTGCGTCCTGCCCCGGTACATAAGTACCACCATCTACGCCGAGTAATCCTGCCAGTACCGGACTGTCTGTCGTCACCTCGATCGTATACTGGGCGCCGTAGAGCTTCGATTCAAAATACAACGCCGATGCCGAACCAATATCCGCTTCCGCACCTGTACCATCAACCGGCATTACATCAATATTCATGCTCTCACAGCAATCACGGATCTTCGCATACGCGTCCTCTAATGTCTCCCCCGGATTGATCTTAATGATCTCTCCATTGATCTGAATCTGGCCTGCCTCGGTAAATTCATCACCTGCCGCCATGCCGAAGGCTCCTGTCGTAAATGTACTCTGGGTCGCCTGCCGGTCAACTGTCAACCCGTATGTAGTCAGTCCGACATAATCTGTCATGGAAATGACCTTAACCCCTACATTGTTGGAAGACGTCTGACGACAGCAGCTTCCATCCAAGATACTCTTTGTATTAAACTCCGTATCAGATGCCAGACGGTCGATCTCATCCATCAGCGAATCGATTTCTTTCTGGATCGCCTCTTTATCCTCGATCGTCATCGTTCCACCGTTTGCCGCCTGAACCGATAATTCACGGCATCTTTGGAGCAGGTTATCCGTCTCGGTCAGCGCCCCCTCTGCGGTCTGGATAAACGAAACACCATCCGCACCGTTGCGGGAAGCTCTCTCCAACCCGCGTATCTGCGCGTGCATTTTTTGTGAAATCGCCATACCAGCGGCGTCGTCTGCTGCTTTGTTGATCCGGTATCCCGAAGAAAGCCGCTCCAGGCTCGTCGTCAGATTATCCTGCGTCCGGTTTAAGTGGCTGCTGGCAAGCATCGCCGAAATATTTGTGTTTATTTTCATGATTGTTCGTCCTTTCTCTGCACATTTTGAATAAATAGTTTTGCCACGAGATAGAGTCTGTCATTCGCAGCTGCTTCATCAAATCTATTACCTGAATGAAATGAATTTCTCCTGCCATTCGCAAAATTTCCACGCTCCATCGTGAAACCATTCATTTCCAAATCCTTTTCTAATTGAGGAAACATATCTTCACACATCCGAAGTGCCTTTTCGTCCCCACTCGTCACAAAACCGGATACCCGGCTGCCAGCGACTTTGAATGTCGCCTGCACACTCCCTGACGGTTCCCCCGGCATCTCCATAGAAATCTCCACCGTACCTTTTTCGGATTCACGGCCCTGCTTCACAGTAATGCTGCAAGCCGTCACGCCCTGTTCGGTGTAGATCGGAACCTCGTATTTCTGAAACTGACGCATCTGACGGTAAAAGGAAATGCCGCCGGCCATACGGGCGATATCCTTTACATCCTCATACTGGACATCGGGTTTCTTTTTTCTCTCCTCAAGCTGCTCTTCGTGCACCCCATCGAGCTCTTCATATACTTCCTGAAGCTTCTCTGGATCATCAAACACATCCGCGATCCTGTCGCTCTCTTCTTTCGAATACAGTTTCAAAAACGGCTTTCCTCCCCGTTCCAAATACGATTTCATCCAGTGGATATTGACCATACTGTCTGGAAGATCTAACTGTTTCAAAAATTCCACGATCTGCGCATCGCTCTCAGCCGCCATTTCCCGGATTTCCGATGCAAGCTGCTCATAGTAACCGGCATCTTCTCCCAACGCCTCAACTCCATTCAGGCATTCGTCTAACAGAACTTCCAGCGGCTCTTCCAGATAACAATCCTTTTTCTTTTTTAATACAGCGGGGGAAAGTTCCTTCTGTAGATGAGCCGCCACATGGTTGGCAAACGCTGCCCCGATCTGCTCGCTGATACTCTCGCCGTTTTTCACAACCTGTTCCAAGCCGCCAAAATCATCATCGACCGACTGATCGATCCCCTGCGCCTTACGGGAACGCACGGCTGATAACAGCGACGAAAAGGACAATTCACGCCCCTCTTTGACCACCTGCCCGATCACCGCTCCGTCACTTTTTTCGACCTTGTCGAGAAGACGGTATATCCCGATCATGCTCTTTCTCTCTTCCGGCGTGACTGCCCCGCTGTGATCGAGTTTCCATATATATTTGCGGAATGATATATCATTCGATGTCAGTTCCGCGCGGATTTCCGAAATCTTTTCATCCAGTTCATCCAGCCCCATATCCAGCGGATTTTCCTGCCTGCGGATCAGTTCCGTTACCACTTCCGGCTTTAACCCCTTGGCAATCGATGTCACCTTATCATCATATTCTTTCATGGCACGGATATTTTCTTCGGTAATCGGCATCCGGTTGTACGCCAGGATCCGAACCGCACGTTCATTCGCCGCTGTCGCTGGAAGTCCCATCTCTTTTAAAAGCCCGCCGACATGAGAAAATGCTTTTTGTATCGAATCACCCAGATCCCGGCGCACTTCGGTTCCCACAGACTCGTAAGAATCTGCCGCCGCAAGCCGGCTTCTCGATTCATTCGCAGCAGCGGCCACATCCACGATCGTATCCTGATCCGCCGAGGCGATCGTCACGCCGAAAACGGCTGCCGGCGCCTGCAGAATATCCCGTCCCGCCTGCAGTGCCGTAACCGCGATCTGCGTATTTTCCTCATTCACCGGAATCCCGGCTGTCGCCAGCATCTCTTGTGCTGCTGCCTGCTCCATCGACTTTAACTCTTCGACGATCTCCATCAGGTTGCCGACGTCCAGATGGATCCCTTTGCTCTCCATCGCTCTCGCCGCGTCTATCGTCATCGTGAGCCGGATTTCTTCCAACTGCCGTTTCGCCGTTATAAAATCAACCTCTGTCTGAAAGACGGTCCGCAGCGCGTCGTCATCCATCTCGCACAGACGGGAGAGACGCTCCGACGCTTCTCTCCGGGAAGGCACGGTCAGATCCGCCGCTTCCGGCGTAATCCCATCGAGTACCGCATCCCCGATCCGCTCCGCAAGGACGTCCGGCGGCACTTCTTCTAGTGCCCGGAGCGTTTCATACGCGCGTATGTTGTCACCCGTCACCGGCACATCGTGTTCATACAGCCACTTAGCTGCCTCCAGATTTTCTTCACCCGCCTCTAAACCACTGTTTATAACTGCCGCTTCGATCTGCGGCTTCATTTCCTCAAACGAAGCCCTGTCTGCCGCATATGTAGTAAGTTCCGTTACGGAACTGCAATTTTTTATATTTTCAGGACTGAACGGAAGATGGTTATCCAAAAAATATTTCGCCGCTGCTTCGGAAATTCCCGGCAGAGCAGCGGCCATCTGGGATGCCTCCTGGATGCGCTTTTCCATCTCCCCAAAAAATTCCTGCACTTCTTCCTGTTTTTCTACCTGGCGTCCTACGGCCTCTTCCTGCTCCTGACGCTGGCCTTTCACCCTCTCAATGGCACGTTCCAGCGTTCCTGCCACATATTCTTCCAGTATGGTCCCATCCTCTTCTACCGTTTTGGCATCTTTTCCGGTCATACTTTTGCTGATAAAATCAGCCGGATCAAACTCTTTTGCCGGCAGATTTTCCGCTATTTCCTCCATTATACGCTGCTTATTACGATTCGCATCGGTATAAACGATACTGTTTTCCATATCCTTTTGTACCGCACAATCCCTTGTAAATTCAATCCCAACACGGGGAATACTGCCTTCCGTGGCATTCTGTACTGACGCGCCCGGTTCTTTTGCCCGGTCGGTGTCATTAAAGTCAATGGAAATCTTGTTATTTGCATGGATGATCATAGATTTCACACTCACTCTCTAAAGTTTCGCTACTATATATTTCGGTCAAAACAGCAAAACCTTTAGCGTGGCTATTTGAAAATGCCGGATATGACATCCAATATTTTGAATCCATACTCCACATCATCCCCGCCTGACAAAAGCGAATCGTATTCCTCTTCCGTCAGATTGTCTTTCAGTTTTTCTTTTGATTCGTCCGGTACGACCTGGTACGTGCTGTCCACAAAGCAGAGGGTCGGATACATGACACACCACCAGTTCTTTCCTTCCGATTTGCCGATATTTACCTTCAATGCCTTATATTCCCCTGCCGGAAATGTGAGATCCCCATACTCTTTTACCGGGAAATAGCAGGTTCCCAGTTCCGCCTTCACCGGATAGTCGTAACCCATATCCTGTATGTAGCGCCCCGCCGCTTCCTCGATCTCATCCAGATGATCCCGGATCGTCTGCTGGGCCGCCGTCACGGTCTGGTCCTCCCGCATCTGTTCGCGTAAAAGCGACAAGATCTCTTCTTTTACCTCCAGCTTCAGCTTTTGATCTTCTCCGCTGTCGCTATTTGCCACCACATGGAGCCGGATGACTTCCTTTGCGATCTCCCGCTGCATCTTCTGCTCATCCGTCGCCTTTCCATAAAAATACATCAATCCGCACACAAATAATACCGCCGCCGTAAAACCCGCTTTTTTTAACCAGTCCCTCATCGTTTCCTCCATTCGCGCGCCTTTGCGCATAAATACCAAGTTTGAGCTAAAATCTTTAGTAACATTTTTTCCAATTTCATCTTTTTTATTCATTGAACAAATGTTATAATAAGTTTCGAAAAGGAAAGGATGTGCAGCTTATGGACTCCACATGGATCAATGCCCCGGCTAAGATCAATCTTGGTCTGGATGTAATAAGAAAAAGAGAAGACGGCTATCACGAAGTAAAAATGATCATGCAGAGCATCCGCCTGTTTGACCGTCTGACCCTTACAAAATCAAAAACACCGGGAATTCATCTCACGACAAACCTGAATTTCCTCCCCGTCAATGAGGACAATCTCGTATACCAGAGCGCCAAACTGCTGATGGACGAATTTGGGATTACGGACGGCCTGGACATCCATTTGGATAAACGGATCCCCGTAGCCGCCGGTATGGCTGGTGGAAGTACGGACGCAGCCTCTTGCATGATCGCGATCAACCGGCTGTTCGGGCTGCGTCTTTCGGCAAAAAAACTGATGAAGCGCGGCGTCAGACTGGGAGCGGACATTCCCTACTGTATCATGAAAGGAACAGCTCTATCCGAGGGAATCGGAGAGCTCCTCACACCGCTTCCAAACGCCCCCGACTGTTTTGTCCTGATCGCGAAGCCCGTTTTCCACATCTCTACCAAATTTGTTTATTCCAATCTCAAGCTGGACGAACACACCGTCCATCCCGACATTGATGCAATGATCGACTGCATCCGGGAAAACGACCTGCACCGCATGTGTAAAAACATGGAAAACCTTTTAGAAACGGTTACGATACCTGCGCATCCCGAAATTGAAACCATTAAAAAGACAATGTTGGAACACGGCGCACTCGGCTCCCTGATGAGCGGAAGCGGGCCAACTGTTTTTGGAATTTTCGACGACGCAGACAAGGCAAAAGCCGCGAAAGAAGTCTGCCGCCGGCTTCCATACCGCTGCTTTGTTTTTGTTACTGATTTATATCGATAAAGAGGAAGATACTCATGAATTTATTAAATGAATACCCATATTTATATGAAACGCATCTTCATACGAGCGAAGCGAGTTCCTGTGCCGTCTCGACCGGAAAAGATATGGCAAACGCGTGCAAAACTGCCGGATACACCGGGATCTTCGTGACCAATCATAACTGGCACGGGAACACCCGGATCGACCGCACACTGCCTTGGGATCAATGGATCGAGCACTTCTGGCAGGCATTTGAAGAGACACTGAGATGGGGCAGCCGCATCGGACTTGACGTGTTTTTCGGCTATGAGGCCGCCTACCACGGGACAGAGTTTCTTATTTACGGCATTGATAAGGAATGGCTCATTTCCCACCCCGAGATTGAAAACGCCACGGTTGAGGAACAATACGCCCTGATCCATGCTGCCGGGGGTATCGTCATACACGCCCACCCATTCCGCGAAGAGCCCTATATCCCGAAAATCCGCCTTTTCCCGGATTATGTAGACGGCGTGGAGGGCATCAACGCGACGCACTCGAATCCGCGCAGTCCGAGCCATAACGATCCGGCATTCGATAAACGGGCGATTGCGTACAGCAGGGAACACCATCTACCGATGACAGCAGGTTCCGATATACATACAAAACAACTGCTCCGGGGAGGGATGGCATTTAAACGGCGGCTCCATTTCATTCAGGATTATTGCGAAGCGATCCGTTCAGATGAGGATCGTATTCTGACAAACGGAGTGGCGTGGTTTGATAAAAACGGAAAAGAGATCGCCATGCGCTGACGATCTCTTTTATGCGAGCAGATAACGGGAATCGAACCCGCCTCTCCAGCTTGGGAAGCTAGCATTCTACCAATGAACTATATCTGCATAATGGTAGTTTAGCACGACTTTGGAAAAAAATCAAGCTTTTTCTTTTTTTCTATTGATACATTATCTTTTGTCAATAGTTTTGCGACAAGTTTTTGAAAAAATTTTATGCCAATTTCTGTAACTCTTCCTCGAATAGTTCCGCTGATGTTCTGTAATCAAAGATTCCCCTTGGATAATTGTTAATCCATTTTTCTATATACTCTATCTCTGCGTCCTGCCTGCCGTCAAAATCTTCCCCTTTTGGTATGTGCCTGCGGATAAGCCTATTGTTATTCTCGTTGCTTCCACGCTCCCAACTGCTATAAGGGTGGCAATAGAAAACAAAGGTACGCTTTTCCTCTCCGAACACGGATTTTTCCATACCCTCATAGTCTGCAAACTCCACCCCGTTATCTACCGTAATGCTGCGGAATACCTTACTAAACATATCCCCCCATTTCCTTTCTAACCGGTCCAACGCTTCCACTACGGACGCTGCCGTTTGGTCTTTCAGCTTTACTATGATTTCATCACGGGTCTTTCTTTCTGTCAGCACAAGCATACATGATTTTGTAACCCCACGTTGCCCCTTTACTGTATCCATTTCCCAATGACCGAATATCTCCCGGTCCTTTACCTCTTCGGGTCTGTTTTCTATGCTTTCCCCTGCACTTGCCCTTTTCTGTACCTTTACCTTTTTATTATGCTTTTTCTTTTTACTTTTAATAGGTAGGTCTTTGTTTGTCAGTTTCAAGAAAATTCCATTGTCTATATATCTGTAAAGCGTCCGCAAACTGATAGATGTTTTAAACTGCTTTTCCCCTTTTGCAATCTCCGCTAATGCTGCTTCCGGGCTGTACTTATCGTTTACTATTTTATCCTCTATGCACTCCGCCAATTCCCTATCATTCCCTATTTTTAATGCCCTGCCTTTTCCCTCTTGGGCGTAGTCGTGTGCTTTCTGCCCCAAGTCACTACTATACCTTTCCTCTTCCGTATAATCAGAATTACGGTGCATATATTTACCCTTGTCATATTCCCGGTATATCGTACTCCTATGGAAATGTAATTGCTTTGCTACCTCCGCTTTGGAATGTCCTGCATTTAACAAGGCTTCCATTTTGATACGGTCGTTATGGCTCATTTGTTTAAACAGCTTTCCCATGCCTGCTACCTCCTATGATGAAAAGGGGGCAGCGGGTAAAATGTCCTGCTGCCCCCTTTGGATTCCGCCTTACCGCCTTTCCCATAGTGAAATAGAGCATAAGTTTAACCCATGCTGCCAATCCCTCCGGCTTTTTGTGTCCGAATCGGTCTATTGTGTCTTGATTTTTCCCTGTTCTCCTGCTATTATTTCTTTAAACACTAGGGGCGGTTAGCAGGAATGTTAAGAAGTCCGCCCCCTGTGTGAATCCCTATTTAATCTTCAATATCCTTTTGGGTATCCTCGATTAAATCATTTATGAGCCTTTCGGCTTCCTCCGTGTTCTTTTCCTTAATCGCCTTTTGCAAGTCTTTAAGGTCCCTCATTAAACGTCTTAGGTAACTTTTGAATACTGCCATTTCTTCGGTGTTCTCCATTTCTTTAACTCCTTTCCTGCTATCTCCTTGCTACAATTATATTATATACTTATATAAGTATATTGTCAAGGGTTTTTATAGATTTTGTGCTACAAATTCCTGAATATGTGCTACAAAACTTTTTCTTTGTTCTTGGCGTATTCCTCAACAATCTTTTGCAACTTGTCCGTGAAATTCTTCCCCGGACTTTCTTCTATGATTCTGAATATCTCCGGCTTGAATCTTACCGTTTTATGGATATTGCAATCATCATTAGTATATACGCCGTCCTTATAAGCGTACACCCTAACCCTCGCCCCTTTCCCTTTTTATTTTTTCCTCAACTGCTGCAACAATCATCTGATTCCGGCTCTTGTACCCTAATTCCTTGGCTATCTCCGTCCACTCTTCCGCCCTGCCTTTCGGTATGGAAGTAAGTAGAAAAGAATCATAGTTATTCTTATTCCATTTATTTTTTGCCCTAGTCGCAGGCGTTCCGCCTGCCTTTTCCTCTGCCATTACGCAATACCTCCTGTCCGCTCCGACCGTTTATAGTTTCCTGCTGAAATTGTATCATACTTTTTATACTTATACAAGTATATAATATGCACAATATTCCCCATGTACTTATATAAGTATTTTGTGAACATTTCCGGGATTGCAAATATACTTATATAAGTATATAATATACTCATAAGGAACGGAAAATAAAGTACATGGAGGAATAAGGAAATGACAAATACAGATATTATTATCAGTGAAGCGGTAGCAAACGGATTATACACAATGGAACAAATCGAAAATATACTTGCAGGCGGTCATATGATACCTCTGCACACATTCCAAGCATGGAAAAGTTTTGGATACACCGTAAAAAAGGGAGAACACGCCCGGATTACTACAAGGCTTTGGAGATTCACGAACAAGGCAAAGAAAAATGAGGACGTGGACGGAAACACGGACGGAACGGACAACAACCATTATTACCTTGCAAAGGCATTTCTTTTTACCGCCGACCAAGTGGAAAAATTAAAATAAAAACAACCCCCAAGGCATAGAGCCAAGGGGGCATTTTTTCTTCCTGCGGTATCTTATTTTATAAACCTGTCCTTTAATTCCTTGAATGTATCCCAACCATACATTGAGATATACGCCACTACAAACGCTGCGAATACCGCAAGTGCCACATAGTACCACAAAAGCGGTATGCTTGCATAGGCAACGTATATCAACAACGCTGCCACGGTCACGATTAAGGAAATAAGGATAACAAACGCCTTTGTCGGCACTTTCTTAATCCCCGGCAAGTCCTTTAACAGTTCCGTAATGAGGGATACGGCAAACGCCAACGCCCCCAAGATACCGATAATCAAAACTGAATTTTCCGCTAAAATCTTCATATTCTTCTATCCTCCGTCTTTGTGTCCGAATCGGTCTATTTTACATCCGCCTTGTCAACCCAACCGTAAACGCCTTTTCCGTCCTGCGATATGCAATGATACGGGTGTGTGCCTTTGGTATTTATGGCGGTCACTCTGCAAACGCTTGTTACTTCCCTATGTACGGCTGCCTGTGCTGCCGTAGAGGACTTGTAGACCGGTCCCCCTGTGAATGTTACCGTATCCCCTTTTGAAACGCTTTTAGGGGCGTTTCCTGCGGTCGTGGATACCTCTTTTACAGATTCCGCATTGACCCAACCGTAAACGCCCTTTCCGTCCTGCGATATGCAATGATACGGGTGTGTGCCTTTGGCGTTTACCGCCGTTACCTTGCATACGCTTACAACGTCCTTTTCCTTGGCTGTCTGTGCTGCCGTAGAGGATACATACACGCCACCGCCTATAAATGTCACTGTATCGCCTTTCTGTAATGCCCCTGTGGCGTTCTGTGTGCCGTTTCCTGCGGGTTTTTGATTGTCAGCGTCCTTTTTATCGTCTGCCTTTTTTAAATCGCTTAAATTGGACGCTTTGACAGCTTCGTATACCTTGCCCCTACGGCTTGCATACTGCCCCATTACGCTATCTTTTAAAGCGTAGGCGTGTATTTCTTCAAGTCCTACCTTTTCCACCCCTCCAAGGTCATTTCCTGCGGTCGTGGCTATCCTTTTGCTTGCACCGCTTCCCCCTTGATTTTCCAAGTCCGCATAATAGGCAAGTGCCTTTAAAGACGTAACGCCGACCTTAACGCCGTTTTTGACATAAACCGTAATATCAGTGTCCGCCAAATCGTCCTGTATTTCTTTCCCCTGCGGTGTAGTAAGCAATTCAGAAATTACCTTTGCTTCCGCTTCGGTGGCTTCCCTCTCTTTTTTATCCCACGCTTTCGGGCTGCTTCCGGCAATCTCGTTATAAAGGGATTCCCCCAATATCTCCTTTGCCTGGTCCCGGTCCTTATTTACAACCGCCTGCAATAAAGGCAACGCACGGCCCCAATATGCGTTCCATTGGCATTTCCCTATACTCATGCCGTGTTTATTGTCGTTTCGGTTTACGCTGCCGTAATTGCCCTCCTGTGCGTAGATGATACCGCTTGCTACTTTTACCACTTTTTTAATCTGTGCTGCCGTAACTGCCATTGTGTACCTCCTATTTCTTTACGCTTGCCTTGTCAACCCAACCGTAAACGCCCTTTCCGTCCTGCGATATGCAATGATACGGGTGTGTACCCTTTTCATTGATTGCCGTTACCTCACAACGGCTTGATACGTTTTTGGTCGTGGCTGCCTGTGCTGCCGTAGAGGACTTGTAGACCGGTCCCCCTATGAATGTTACCGTATCGCCCTTTGAAACGCTTTTAGGGGCGTTTCCTGCGGTCGTGGATACCTCTTTTACAGATTCCGCATTGACCCAACCGTAAACGCCTTTCCCGTCCTGCGATATGCAATGATACGGGTGTGTACCTTTGAGGTTTACGGCGGTCACTTCGCACTTGCTTGTTATGCCCTTGTTTACGGTCGCCTGTGCTGCCGTAGAGGACTTATAGACCGGTCCCCCTGTGAATGTTACCGTATCGCCCTTTGAAACGCTTTTAGGGGCGTTTCCTGCGTTCTGTTCCGTTCCGCCTGCCGTTGCGTTTCCTCCCATAGCTTTCTTAATATCCCTGCGGAATTGTGCCATAGTCAAGCCGTACTTATTCCAAATATGTTCTACGTCGCCGTGGTTGCTTGCAATCCCCCTTTTGTGGCCCTCGGAATGTGAAATAATAACGCCGTCCTTTTCCGGGTCAAGGCTATACTGCTTGCAGAGGTAAGCGAAAAGCTCTACCGCCGTCCTGTACGTCTTGGCTACAAAATCCTTGGTTGCTGCCGGGTTTAAATCCTTAAAGCTGCTTCCGCCTGTGTACTGAATCGTGTCCGGCTCTGTCATTTCTACGCCGATATGGGTATTGTTTCCGCTTCCGTTGCTTCCGCTTCCGCAATGCCACCCCCTGCGATTCCACGGCAACAACTGTAATACCGTTCCGTCCGCCTGTAATACTGCGTGTACGCATACATTGGCGTTTGCGTTATTCCAGTTATTCGCAAATACGGACGCTCTCGGCTGCGGACAACCTACGGAATGAATCATAAGGCCCTTTACCGTAATTGTCCGTCCGCAAGTGTAACACGGATTCTTGGTTACAATGTTCTGCTTAATATTCATGGTGTTACCCTCCTATAACGTGATATTGTTTAAATCAACGGAAATATCCTTTGTTTCCTCCGGGTATCCCTGCTTGATTTTAATAATGTTTTCTGCCTTGGCTTTCCAACAATACAAGGCAATTACCGTAGTTGTCGGGGTTGCTATGTATGTGGCAAGTACCCCGAATTGTGAGTAGTCTATAAGCGTCACTCTGATACCGATATACAGACCCACAAAGTAAGTAAAAAGGACTGCCACCAATACAACCTTTGTAAAGGTCGGCTTTCCTCTTTTCTTTGCCGATTCCCTTTTAAAAAGCTGTTTCCTGTTGGCAATCCTAAATAACAGATAAAATATAAGGAATCCAAGGACAACGCCAAGGATTCCGCACAAAATATACTTCATTCAGTTTTCGCCCTCCTAATCCTCCTGCCCGTGTGCCTTTTGGTTTATGTGTTTCTCCACTTTCCCGATTGCTTCGGTCACGGGGCCGTTGCACCCCTGCTCTTTCAGACCCTTTAAGCAGGCAAGCACGGCATAGGTAAGCAGGCACATTTCGTCATTAAGCTGTTTCAAGTTTTCTTTGTCCTGCTTTCTCAATTCCTCTATGTCCTTTGTCTGCTTATCCTGCTGCTGAAACCACTTGACAACCTTATATGCAACGGTCCCGATTGTGATTAAAGCGCCCAATACGCCCGCAACGGTTATTATTGTTGATGAATCAATGTACATCCCGGCTACTCCTTTCTGATAAAAAGACGGTTAAGGCTCTGCCTCATGCCGTAGCTGTTGCAATGTGACAATATGCCCCGGTATGACGCTATCGCACGTTCCATTTTCTCCCTGCTCTCTTCCCCGGCTTCCACCTTTTCTACATAATGTTTCATGCTCCGCTTGATTTTTAACGCCGTTTTCTTCTTTAATCGGCGGTGCGTGGCCCATATGCGGAATCCTACAAAATCAATCCCCATGCTGCAAGGTCTGATTGCCGTTTTATTATTGAGATTCAAGCGTAGGTTTTCATCAAGGAAAATGCGTAAATCCTCCTTAACCTGTGCAAGATACTTTTTATCGTGATGTAAAATAATAATGTCGTCCATATACCGTATGTAGTAATGCAACCCCAACTCATGCTTTGCGTACTGGTCTACCTCGTTAAGGTAGATATTTGCGAACATTTGAGAGGTAAGGTTGCCTATCGGCATACCCTTATTGCCTAACCTGTCCTCTACCTCTACTTCGTCCGGCTCTTTTCCTATTGGCAAGCCAAATTTTGTAGTTTCGCAATTTATGATTTTCTCTAACAGATTAAGCAACCTTTTATCCTTTATCCGGCGGCCCAATATTTTTAATAGTATCTCATGGTCTACCCTGTAAAAATACTTGGATATATCCATTTTGAGGTAATAGTACCGCTCCGGCTTCCTTTCCGTTTGCCGTAGCCAATACTGTAACTTGTCGGCTGCCTTATGCGTTCCTTTCCCCTGCCTGCAAGCGTAGGAATCGGAAATAAAGGTTTTCTCGTAGAGTGGGAAAAGCTGCTGATATATCGCCCATTGTACTATCCTGTCTTTGAACGGCAAGGACATAATCAACCGCTTTTTCGGCTCAAACACATAGAAACTATGGTATCTCCCCACTTCATACGTTTCATAGATTAGCTGATTCTGAATCTCTATTAAATGCTCTTCGTAGTTACGGTTGAAACTCAATACATCCTCCCTATACCTCTTTCCCCTCCGTGCCTTTTCCCAAGCCTTATGCAGATTTTCAAAATCGTATATTTTCTCATAGATATTTTTGATACTGTGCATTTGCAACCTCTGATTCTTATAAAATTTTGCCGTACAAACCTACTAAGTTTTTAACCCTTTCGGACGTGACAAATATAAATCTTTTCGGCTTACGCTTACTAACTGTCTTTACGGCAATACAATCTTTTTCCCGGAATGTCCGGGAATGGAAAACAACCCCTTTAACCCTTTTTGCACTGTCCTTACGGTCGTAACCGTAAGGCTTCTTGGCATAGGGGCAGAGCGGAGCGGAAGCCCACGTTGTCGTTAGAGTTGGAACGGGGATTATTCAAGTTGAGGGCGGACGGTCCCGAATTGGACGTATTGTTGAAACTCGACCCCCGGATAGGCAGCCACCTATACAAATGCGATTGTTTCCCAATGTATTTTTATTTCTGCTTTTCCCTGCTGTTTACCCACTCCATATAACCGCCAATCATACAACCGATTTCGTTTACCTTTTTAATCCACACTTCCCAAGTATGGAAGTCCAAACAAGGCTTTTGTTTTGGGTATAGGTTCGGGTCTTTCGCAAGCCTTAGCAGATTCCTTAATACATCTATTTCAATATCCAAATCCTGCAAGGTCGTTTTCTTGTGGTATTTCTTTTCAAGCCGTACCGCCATTTCCAACGCCGTATACATTGATTCCCTTATTTTGCCTGCCAGTACATACCTTTCAGTCTTTGGAAAGTCTTTTAAGGCAGGGTTGCCGTATAATATCATTTCGTAGATTTTCTCTTTTATATGGAAAATCCCGTTGCCGTTGCTGGTCCCGGTCCCCTGCGTTCCCTGCTTCTCTTCCATGTTCCCCCTGCCTTGCTGATATATTTTTTCAAAGGGTGTGCTACCGCACACCCTATCAGTTTATCAGTATTCAGTTTACAGTTCGCAAAAAGCGGAGCGGAAGCCCACGAGGTCGTAAGAGCTGGAACGGGGATCACTCAAGTCGAGGGCGGACGGTCCCGAACTGGACGCATTGCGGAAACCCGACCCCCGGAAAGGCAGCCTTTCGCCGTGATTCCGCATCCAAATATTGTCGTTTCCATATCCTGTAATTCCGCTGTCCGGGAATACCCCCAATGCTATTAACAGTTTCGGGATAGTTACCCCACTTGCTGCCGTAAGCGTCTTAAACGGAATATTCCTATATGTATCCCCGCTTGTCGGATACTGTACCGTTGTGTTGATTCTGATTCCTGCGGTTGCACTCGTTTGGTCTATCTTCAAAGTGCCTGCCGTACCCGGTGCAACCAATGAGCCGTTAGGCATGATTGCTTTCCAAAGGGTGCTGTCCTCGGACATATCACAATCAAGTTTCATACAGTTACCGTAGGGGATAATCTGAATTTCCCCGTTCATAAGGCGGAATCCGCCGGTCCATTCCCATACCAAGCCGTTAAGGTCTGCAATGCCCGACATATCGTGATTGTGATACCATGTAGGGCCACCGCTGCCCGTAAGCGTCCTCTGCGTTTCTCCCTGCGGTTGTATTCCATGCTCGTAGGCGTGGTAATAATCTTTTCCGTAGTTGGTGTTTCCGTGCGGTACGGTCCCCATTTTCTGCGATAACAGATTAAGCACGGCAAAAATGCCCGTCTGGTTCAAATGCCAACCGTTGCCCTTTGCCTTGCAGGCTGCTACCGCCTGGTCGAAAGTGATGTAATTCCTCGGCAACTTCATACCCAAGGAATACGCCCGGTCATTCTCCACAATATTAGCAAACTTGGAAACATAGATAGCTTCCTTTTCCTCGCCGTCCACAATGAAAAACGGTAACACTTCCTCCGTACCGCCCGTGATAATGTCGGAATACTTCATCTTGGGAACGCCTACCATAATAGACGGCATACCAATATCATCATAGATAACCTTGTTTCCTGCCCCAAACTGTGCTACTGCACCCTGTAAATCGTCAAAATTTGCCATTGTATATTATCCTCCTTAAATCAGATTAGATTAACGCCCATAAGGTCAACGTGCATTTCTTCATGTCAAACGGCAACGGGTTTTTCTCCATTACCGGGTTGCCGTCCTCGTCCTGCTTCCCCGTGTCCGTAATCTCGTATTCACGGGCGGGTATTGTGACCTGTGCCACATATTCCGTAGAGGACGTATTGACCCCGACCGTCAAGCCGTTTTCCTTATCCTTGCAGATGTCAAGCGTTGTTTCATAGTCACGCTGCCGGGCTTTCAGATTTACCATGAGTTCATCTTCTCCAAAGATGATTTTCGTACCCGATACCTCATAAGGGATTTTCCCGCCCTCGTTCTTCTCAACTACAATAATCTTTGCTGCTGCCATTACCTTTTACCTCCCATTCTCTGTAATTCTTTGTACGCTTCATTGGAACGTACTGCGATATGCTCGGCTGCTTCCCTCTGTGCTGCGGTCGCCCTGCCACCGCCCACGCCGTAAGCGTTTAATACTGCTGCCGTCTGTGCCTTTCTTTCCGCACTTTTGATAATCACGTTTGCCATTATGCGTAACCTCCCTGTACGGTGCATTTTACGGATACTTCCTTGGCGGCCCCGGTAAACTCAATCTTAAAACCGTTCAACTGCTTATCGGTTATTTTGATTTCCCCTATTCCGCCTGCGTCCTCCGTGCTTGATTCCACGAATACGGTATAGTCCAAATTGCCCCTTGGCGTTTTGAGTGCAAGGGTCTTTTTGGAATTGTTGAAAGGGTACTCTTTGGAATTGGTTAAGGTCGTTTCGATAATCTCGCCTGCCAATCCCTCAACCTTGCTTTCCACCGCTCCGACCTTTAACATAGCAAGTCCGGCAACCTCCCCGGCTGCCAAAATACGCTGCTCCATATCGTTAAAATTCTTTGCGTTCTGCGGTGTACCCTCCTGTATTACCTCGCCCTCTACCGCTTCATGGGTTATCGTGCCGTCTGCGTTGTTGATTTCCTTGTAACGGTTGCTAAACTGCGTTACATGGTCTTTCCAAATCTTGAATAATCCCATTTCCGCTATTCCTCCTTAAAGTTGAAACTAAAGCGGTACAGTACGCCCTGCTGCACCCCTTTTAACTTGATTGCTTCGGTTTTCTCCGCCCACAACTTATTACCAATATCGTACAACTGAATCTTGGTTATCGTGGTGGCCCCCGATACCTCCGGCGTAATCGGTATGCTTAGTGCTACCCTGCCGTCCGGCAAGCGTTCCCGGCTGACAATCTCCGCTTTATGCAGCACACCCTCATACTCGACCTTTGCGTATGCAATGTTTGTTTCAATGAATTTCTTGAAACTCTCAAAGGCTCTTTCTGTAAGCATTTCCTTAATCTCCTTTACATTTATTTGCTTAACCGATTAGCACCGCAACGCTTGACCTCGTATTGGTAACTGTCGGTGTCTGCCGTCTGTGCTATGCCCTTTACCTCCTGTGCCGTTTCTACGGCCCTATCCGGCTTTGTGCCTGCGGTTGCATTTCCCGTTGTCGGCGTTGTGTATCCGTACCCCTCGGTATCGGAATCCGCTATAACCTCTGCCGTCTGCCCGGAAAATGCAATATTTCTTTTCGGCTTCGTGCCTGTAAAGGCATTTTCAAATACATAGGCTTCTAAATCCGTTTCCCCTACTGCCTGCACGTCCACGGAATCAAGCAAAATATTTCTGTCCGGCTTTGTGCCTGCCAAATCGGAATTGAATTTATATCCCTGCCCCGCTGCCGTTGCCGTCACTCCCTCACTCCCTGCACCGCCTACGGTATCTATGTAAGGGGTCGTGCCTGCTTTGGCTTTCCCTGTCTGATTACTTATAAACGGATAACCTTTCGTGTCCGAATCGGTCACAATCTCGCTATCCTGCGTAGAAAACACTATATTTCTGTCCGGCTTCGTTCCGGTCCTCACGGCTTCGGCTATATATCCTGCTGCCCTTGCGTTTATGCTGATAACCGCATTTTCTATCGCCCCCTCCGTGTTTCTGTACGGCTCTGTGCCTGCCCTTAACTGCCCTGTCATAGGCGTAGAAAATAAAAAATACTCCGTGCGTGGCATGACTACCACACAAATAGAGCATTGGTAATATAATCCGTCCAAATGAGCCGTAAGACGCTTGTATATGTCAACCGTCTTTACAATCTCGTCATAGTCTGCTGCAACCCTTGAATTTGTGGTATCAAGCACTATGCGGAAACAATACGGCTTTCCGTTGTATGAAAACCATTCCTCAATTTCGCTCTGTGGGTGTATCCCTCCTAACGCCCTTTCTACCGCTGCCTTAGTTCCTAATTTTTGGTGTACCCTTACGCTGTCCTTTATGATTGCCCTTTTTGCTTCTATCGGGTAGTCGTAATCGTACCAATCCACATGCAAATCATAGGCTAATACGTCAAGCCACGTTTCCGATAAGCTGTCTATATTCGCATATATGACGTTCTTTTCTGCTTCCCATGCGGATATATGCAATTCCTCCGCAACCAACCGCCCCAAGGCAAGCATTTTTTCATCTTTTTTCAATGCAGGCGGAAAGGACAGTAAAAAATCTGCCGTTTTAATATCATTCATCTTCCACACCCCCGAAAGATATATTGCAATCCCTTATGACCGCAACGCTTCCCTTTGGAATTGTCGTAAATGCAGGCTTTGTAATCTCCACCCTTTTAATGCCGGATTCCATAAGCATAGCATTAAAATAGGACGGGTTAATATCCCGCCCCATTTTAGAGGTCTGCCATAATATGTAATTTTCCTCCGCCAAGTCAACGGCCCTTTTGATTTCCTTTGTGCTTGCCGATTTATCCCTTGATATATAATAAACCGCTTCAATGTCAAATGGTATCGTGGTAGGTGCTGCCACTATTACCTTATCTGTCATTGGTCTAATATCGTCTGCACTCAAATACTCCTGTACCCTGTCTATCAATTCCTTGTCCGGCAACTCCCCACCGTATAGCATGATTCTAATATCCGCTATTCCGGGTTCCGGGCTTTCCGCCGAAACATCACTTATTTGTGAGGATACCGACTTGGCATGATAAATATAGCTTCCACGGGGTCCGGCGGTTGTGTATGATTCCTCGCTTTCCCTCATGCGGTTATAAAATGCCGTATCGCTTTCCTCTTCGCTCCCTCCTGCCGTCACGGTCGTATTTGATACCTCTTTGAAATACAGAAATTCATCTGATACTAATTTGTTTACCTGTCCGGGTACAAAGTCATTCCCTGCCGTTCCTGCGGTCGTGCATACTGCCTTTACCTCTGCGTAGCTTTCGCCCGCCTTGAATATCAGATAATCCGTTGTGGCAAAGTTTATAAAACCGTCTACGGTTACTTCCAGTGTGTCCGTTATTATGTAATCCTGCTCTAAAGTCGTGGTAATGTAGAATCCAAGCGTTGTACTCGCTGCGGTCGGCTGCAATCTGTAAGTGTTATGGAAAATCTCACTAAGGGAATCCAAGTTTTTACCTACCGCATACCTTGGAAGATTCTGCTTTGCAGATTCATTTATCTGTACCCTCTCCTGCACTAATACACTTGCAAGCCATAATATGAACGCCCTTACCGGGTCTGCCGGGTAAAGCGTCCTGCCCGTGATTTCCTCGTACCCTGCTATAAGTTTATTTACCAACGCTTCCGTGTTGGTATCCACAAACTCGACTTCGGGAAGATTACTCGGTATATTCCTCTTTTTCGTATTCTCCATTTATTTCTACCTCCACTATCGGCTTTAATATGCCCCTTTCATAATCCGCCTTAAAATCTATGTTTGTGATTTCCGCCCTCGGCTCGTATTCCTCGGTCTTATCGTAAATGTCCGTTGTCGCTAATGCCTTGGCTGCTTCTATCGGCTTATCTATGTATGTGGCGTTTAATCCCAATGCCCGGTCTAACGGTACATCATATTCCAATGAGGAATACAAAAACCAAAGATTCTGTATTACTTCCTCTTCCACCGTTCCGGGTGCAAGGTTTATATTTTCCTTTTCCGTTGTGTCTATGACGTACCCCATACAACCCTACCTTTCCGGGTATTCCTCTAATGATACCTTGCTTTCCGCAATCAATAGATTCCCTTTATTGTCGAACCTCTTATAACCTTTGGAATGTGACGTAATAACCCATTTCGTGCCGTATTTCTTGCCACCTATAACCAAAGTAAGTATTTTCCCCTGCTTGCGGTACTTATCTATTTTTTCCTGCATTGTCTTAGGGTTTACCCCAAGAAATGCGGACAGATACATGGAAAAACTCGCCGTGTCCGTATCATTGTACTGAAATTCCAACAACGGCTTTTTGTTATGCCTTGTATGCTTTGCGTAATTGGTCTTGCTTTCAATCTGCAATCCATCAAACGTCTGTACCGTTTTTTCAGACACTTTAAAAACAATGTCGCCAAGCGTTCCTACCTGTGCCATTAGATACCTCCCAATATAAAGCCGTCGCCCTCCCCATCCGGCTTAAACAGGCACAAAACCCATTGCCCTACTGTGGGTATCCACGGCTTTATTTCAACCTCGCAATCCGCCGGGCAGCTTCCGCTTTTAATCTTTATTTCCGCCCTCGGCGGATTCTGCACTATCTTTAAATCCCCCGTCACTATTCCCTGGTCCTGTATCTTGACCCTCGCCGTCATTCCCCCGGCGTTTACGCTGCTTACAATCCCGACCCTCACAATATCCTTTAATTCCTGCATATCGCTATCATCAAACTGCTGCAATCAATATCCCTCCAAACAACTACGCAATTTTATCTGTACCTTGTAACCGCCCGTGATATTATGCGTTGCCTGCTCTACAATGTATTTTCCGTTAAATTCCCCATATCCATATACCCTAACCGTGATTCCTGCCACATAATCCACGTCGCCCACAAGCGTAAATTCTGCCGTTGTTTCCCCTTTGTTCTTTGCTCTTAGGGATTTCCTCGCTAACTCCTTGGCTTCCGCCACGCTTGACACTTTCCGTTTTACTTCCAATGTTTGACCGTCTGAATTGGCGTTTTCCGGCGTATAGGTGGCTTCTATGGTTTCCTTTGTGTTTGGGTCTGTATAAATGACGTGGCAGGACGAATAGGCGGTATCCGCCGTTTTCGTAGAAAAGCTATAACTAATGATATTCCCTTTTCCTGCCTTTATCTTTTTTACCTCTGCCTTTTTTTCAAAATCCGCTGCGTCAAATAATACGATTGTCTTTGACGTGACTTTCAATGATATTCCGGCTCTTTTGCACATCTTTTTTAAAAATGCTATATCCGTCATGTTTACCTGTTCTTTCCGCTTGTAAACCGGGTTAGCGTTTGACAGATACATAAGTTTCATGTTGCTTCTTTTGGCTATCTTCTCCGCCATATTTTTAAGGGTCGTATTTTCCCATTGCCTATTATACTTCGTCTGCCTTAATTTCGCCTTGTAAGGGATTGAGGTAGCTTTTATTGTCAGTTTTTGGGGCGGCCCCGTATAATTTACGCTGTCAATTTCAAAAACCCCGCAATCCAATACCTTATCCTTTCCGTCCGAATACGGGTTTTTCTGAATAACCATAGCGTGTATTTCCGTACCTTTAAAGGCTCTTTTCTCTGATACCTTAGTTGTCTTTGTCGTTGTGACCGTTTCGCCCTCCACGTCTGAAGCATTGACCCAACCGTAGACCCTCGCCCCGTCCTGTGATATGAGGTGGTAAGGGTGGGCGTTTGAATTTACTATTGTGCATTTACATTTGCTTGCACCCCTCGTTACAGTTGGTGCTGCTGCCATTGAGGATATGTATACCGGTCCCCCTTTAAACTGCACGATATTACCTACCTTTATTTCTCCCTGCGTGGTAACTGTTTCCGTCTTGGTCTGTGCTGCCTTATTTGTGTTCAGCCAATCCTTAATCCATTTACCCTCTCTATCGTCAAGCGATATAGAAATATCGTCCGTTTCGTCCTCTTCCTTATCCGTGAAAGAAAGGGATAGCAGATACTTTGAAAGGTCCTTTGAAATGTCCTTACCCTTAAAATAGAGTTTTACCGCCGTCCGCCTTGCAAGTGTCCTGTCACTCATTGACCGCTACCCCTCCCTGCTTCCACGGTGGCAGGGAATCAGATACCTCCAATGTGATTTCCGGCAAGGTCAAAATGACCCCTGCCGGAAAAATAAAGGTATCCTTATGCTCTAAATTCGCCTTAATCAGAGTATCCATATACATTTCGTTCCCCCATACCTTATAGGCTACCGTATCCCATGTATCCCCCGATTTTGTGGTATATGTATCAAGCATAAGCTACCCTGCCCTCCTGTTCTCTCTGCTCTTTTAGAATTGTGCGTATGATTTCCCGCAACTTCTCTAAAAATTCCTCGTCATACTGCTGTAATTGCTCTTTAATTCCGCTTGTATCCCCTCCGCCTGCTACTGTCACGCTTGGGGAATTTGTAACGTGAATCGTGATTGTACCCGCCCCGCCTGCGGTAGCGTTTACATTGTTCGCCGTGTTGAGATTTCCGGCTTGTGCCATGTTGTTAAATATCTGCCCCGTCTGTGCTGCGGTAAATACTTTACGGTTGGCAGCGTCCGTTATCAACTCCGGTCCGTTCTCTCCTGCTATAAAAGTGCTTGGTGTCCTGTCCGTACCTTTTGCAAATCCCGGTATCAACGGTATATTGATACCCTTACCACCCAATCCCGGCACCCAATCCGGTATTTTTAACTTGTTAAGTCCGCCGATTACCGTATTTACAGCTGATACGACCGCTCGTAATGGTGCTTTTATGATTTCTCCAAGTCCTCCTACCGCACCACTGAAAATACTCTTGATACCCTCCCAAGCCTGCGACCAATTCCCGGTAAATACACCTGTTATAAAGTCTATCAGACCTTGGAAAATCTGCATTACGTTACCTACAATATTTGCTATGCTCTGCAATGCCGACCCTAACACGCTACCGAAAATTTCCGCCACTAGCTGAATTACAGGTATCAACGCCTGTAAAAGCTGTTGTAGCACGGGCAAAATTGCCTGTATGATGTTTTGGAATATCGGCACTATCGTATTAAGCAGGCTGATGAACACGGGCAATACTGCGTCCACAATCTGCATGATAATAGGCAATAGCGTCTGTACCAACTGAATAATAACAGGCAAAACCGCCTGTATAATCTGTACCAAAATCGGCACAATGGTATTGACTAATTGGATAAAGACGGGCAGAACACTTTGTACTATCTGCAATACCAAAGGCAGGATAGCAGATATAAGTTGTACGATAACGGGCAGGATTTCCGCTATCAGTGACGCAAGCACCGTAATAACCGCACTTAACAACTCGCCCAAAACCGGGAGAATTGCCGTCACAAGCTGCCCGATAAGCGGTAGTATCTGCATAAACAAATCTGCAATCATTGGCAGGATAGGAAGTAACCCGGTCTGCAATGTATTTATGATTGTCGGCAAAACACTTTTAAGGGTGTCAAGCACCCCCGAACCGCTCGTAAAAAATGCGTCCTTTATCGCCGTTCCGACTTGGGTAATGATTCCCCAAAGTTTATCGAATACGGCTAACCCCTCATCTCCGAAAGTCTTTTGTATAAACCCTCGTACCTGTTCTAAGTGGGTGGATACATAATAAATCGCACCGCCCACCGCTGCAATCACTCCGACCAAAGGGGCAACTTTTGTAAGGATTCCTCCAAACCCTCCGCCCATATTGCTTAGATATTTTGTAATACCCAAGCCTTTAATCATTGTAAAAGCCTTTTGAACGGACAGAATACCGCCCTTTACCTGTAAAAACCCAAGTTTGGCTATCAATCCGCCCGCTTTCAACCCTACTAAGCCTGCTGCCACCTTGGCAACCGTGGCTATGACCTGTGGGTTTTCCTGTGCAAACTCTGAAAATTTTGTTGCCAAATTCGATACTTTTTCCGCTACTTCCCCTACTTTGGGTAAAAGCATACTTCCTAAGACAGTTCCAAGGTTGGTAATGCTGTTTTTAGCTTTTGCCATTCTCGCTTCGGCTGAATCCGTGGCGGTCTTAAAGGCTGTTTCTGCTGCTCCTGTCGCTTCGTACATCTGCCTTGTTTTTTCTGTAAAATTATCCGCCTGTGTTCCTGCCAATGCCAAAACTGCGTTTTTAGCTTCAACTGATGAAAATAAATTAGCAAAAGCCAATTCATCATCATTCACGCTGCCTTTTAGCTTTTCTAACGCCCCTTGCAACCCCTCACTTTCAAGCATTTCTTTACCGCTTGCATATCCTAATTTTTCAAGCGATTTCTGCATTGCAGTAGATGGGGATAGAAACGCCTGCATGGTAGCTTTTAACTGTGTCGTAACCTCTGACGTACTTCCCGTTACGCCTGTAAGGGTTGCCATTGCACCAAACAAATCCTCCTGCTTTGCTCCAAGTGTGGAAGCAAGGGGGATTACCTGCCCCATTGAGGAAGCAAGTTCCGGGAAACTTGTTTGACCTAATTTCACGGTCGCAAATGCTAAATCCGCTGCTTTCTGCTGTGCTTCTGCGGACGTATCGCCATATCCTTTTGTAACTGCTGATAAAAGGTTGATTGCGTCCGTTGTTGTCGCTCCGCCCGCTTTCGCTGCTTTTGCTGCAATCTCTAGCTGTTTGGAAGCGTCTGCCGAATCTCCAAAGGCAGAAACTACTTGATACAGTCCATCCGTCAAATCCTGCGTACCTATTCCCGTTGAATTTGACAGATTCATAACTTCTTTATTGAGTTGTGCAACCCTCCCTTTCACATCTCCATCAAGCAACGTAGCAACATTTTGCATTTGCTGTTGCCATTCCATAGCGTTTTTTACGGGGCCAGCATAAAAAGCTGCCCCTACCGCCGTAACCGTTCCAATCAGACCGCCCAACTGTGCCTTGGTCTGTGAAATAGCCTGCTTATTGGCTGCCTGCTTTTCTGAAATTTCCTGTACCTTTTTCTGCGTCTGCTCCAAACGCTCGTACTGCTTCCGTAATTCCTCCGTATCCTGCCCTAAGTTATCCGTGTTTACTCCGGCTTCTCTTAGGGTTTCGCTTAATTCCTGTAACCTTTCCTCTTCTTTTGCGGTTGCGTCCTCGGCTTTCTGCAAGGCCCTTTCATTTGCCTGTAACTGCCGTGTGAGTTCCGGCGTCGCCTGCCCGGTTTCCTCGATTTCCCTTGTAAGCCGTTCATGCTCCGCCTGCAACTCATTTACCCTTGCCCTGCTCTTTGCTACTGCGTTCTGCTGCTTCTGATAGGCGGATACGTCCTTTAATTTCTGGTCCGCACTCCGTAAATCATTTTGCAGGGCGTTCATGGTTTTAGACGCATTTTTAAAGGATTGTGAAAAGTTCGGCCCAAGCCTTGCCGTCAACTGAAAAAGTAACTCAAATTGTTTGCCTGCTGCCACTCCACACCTCCTTTTCTGCATAATAAAAGCACCTACATTTCTGCAAGTGCTTCTATCTATCAGCTATTTTTATATTTTACTTCAAGCATTTTCCGTTTTTGTCTGTATATTTTCCGCCTGCTATCCTCACAATATCAACTATCCACCCAACGCCAAATAGTCCAACCGTGAATAAATACAATACCCCTATTCCTGTTTTTCCTGTATAAAAATGGTGTAACCCCAAATAACCGCCCAAAATACACAATATTAAAGCTACCACTTTGCTTTTTGTGCTTTCCTGCTGCTTTTCCGCAACAACGTCCACTACCGTTTCAATATCTGTTCTTGCCTGCTCCTTTTCCTGCTGCATTTCATTGTAAAAATCCACTAAATAAATTCGTTCTGCTCTATATGTATGTCTGATGTCTAATTCCTCCAATAATCTTTTTAATGGTTTTACATATGCACTGAAAGAATCGGAATATATGACAGATATATACTTGTTTGCTAATCTTTCCGCTAATGGCTCTGCGTTTGTAAGAATCCAATCAATCATATCTCGCTTGGTTGTATTTGTGTTCGGCTTAAAATCGTACTGCTTTTTGCTTAATTCCTTAAACAAATTATCACGGCTATAATTTTTATCTATTGTATCTCTCTTATCCGTTTTATCACAAAAGCATAATTACACATTCCGTGTAAAACGACTATGCTTTGTAGTTTTTCCGCAACTTCTCTCGGCAACTTATCTATATCGCCTAATGTATTAAGCAGTACCCCCCCCCTCGAAAATTTGTTCGATTTTACGTCCGGCATACTATTGTACCTCCTATG
Source organism: uncultured Eubacterium sp. (assembly GCA_910579145.1). Taxonomy (GTDB): domain Bacteria; phylum Bacillota; class Clostridia; order Lachnospirales; family Lachnospiraceae; genus Eubacterium_F. The sequence goes on along the minus strand of CAJTTQ010000003.1, from coordinate 17,591 downwards.
TTTTTTCTTATATCATACCATAGGAGGTACTTTTTTCAACATCATTTTACTTTTGTTTCTTCTGCTCTTCGACAATCTCGTTATACTCGGCAATCCAAGAATCTAATTCCCTTGGTGTCCGGCTCAACCAAAACTCTAACCCGGTATGCGTTTCCTTGGATAACAGTAGGCTATTTCGTTTAAACCATTTGATAGGATTCTGCCTTAGAATCCCGTGCTTATTAAAAAATCCCTGCTCTTATTCTTGATTTTCCCAAAATCACGGATAGGCATATGAGCGATAACGTCACTTCCTACCCCTGCTGCCTTGGCTGCCAAGCGGTAAAGGAATGAGGTTGAAATTTCCGGGGATAAGGCGTATTCCCCGACCGCTGCCATTTCGTTTTCAATGGCTACAAGGTCGTCGCCTATCAGTTTTTCAAAGTCGAAAACCAGCTTTGTATAGGTCTTATCCTCGAATGTGTACGGCTTCTTAAACTCATGCACATACGCCCCCTCCGGCGTGTCCGAATCGGTCACAACCGCAACCGCTTCTTTCGTTTCCTCTGCTGCCTTCTTGTTTACTGTTTTCTTAATATCTTCCATTTTCTAATCCTCCATAATCTGATTTTAGGCAGGAAAAAAGCACGGCTTCCCGTGCTTACTTTCCAAGTGCCTTTCTTACATCCGCCAAATAGTCCTTTCCGTTCACAAAATAGATATAATTCAGCGGGTCAATTTCAAGCATTTTCTTACCGTCAATGTATGTAGCGTAGTATGAGGTCGCATATTCCCCGCTTACCTCCGCTGCACTCGCCGTAGCCACCTTTCCGGGGTTAAGTTTCTTGGGTGTCAGTACCAAAATATGCTTAACCCTCACTACCTCCGTTGTGCCTTTTACGGTATCTTTCTGCTGCTGTGCGGCCCTTAAATCAATGTTGTGCTGTCTAGGCTCATTTAATTTAATGGCGTTCTTTGTTACGGTTCTGAAATTGAAAGTGGTTGTCATTGCTTCGATTGCACCCAAGATAACGGATTCAATCTTACCTCCAATGCCTGCACCGCTGATTTCCTCGGTAATGTTGGAAATTTCGGGCAACGCCACCTCCGACAACCCCATATACTCGGTTGCGTCCTCATACACCGCAAACCCTATTACGGTTTCGTCAATCTTCGGCATATCCTTTTACCTCCTTATGCTGCGAATAGATTTTCAAGGTAACTTACGTCATACTCAAGGACAAAATCAAGTTCCTTGGCAGGACTAGGCGGGGTAAGGTAAATGTGGAAATGAGCGATACCCGCCATTAAATCCGTGTCGGTATTCTCTTCCTCTAAAAACTCAATACGCCCTCCTAAAATTACCTCTTCCGCCATTAGACCGTTGAGCCAAAGGTTAAGGCTCTGCACCACGGATTCTATCAAGCGTCTGTTTAATTTCCTGTCAACCTTATTCCACACGGAAAGGATAACGGAATTTGCCACCCAACCGAACATACGGCTTACGCAATAGAAATAATCCGTCACGTCCGTATTGGCAGGGTAGCAGGCGGTTTCATTCCCCCACGACACATAACCGCCCATGAGATTTAACCCGGTAATGATACCCTGTGAATTGAGGTAGTTCGCCTTGGTAAGGTCTAACAATACCTCCGTTCCGTCTGCTAACGCCATGCCGTCAATCTGCAAAGTCTTATTGCTTGCCGATTCACACGGCGTACCCTTTCCCAAATCCTCGTTAGCGTCCGTTGCCGACATACTCCCGGCAAGGTGCGTAGAATAGTGGTACAGTTTTCCCCCAAGCGTCAGCATGGGCCACGCCAACAACTCGGACGGCTGCGTAATGTTGTTCTTATTCTTCCACTCCACCGCTTCCGTGTACGTCTTGGCTTCCGTTGTGTCAACGTCAATAATCGCTTTTCCCACGAATAAGCCGTTGATATTCTCCGCCTTGGCTGCCATGATTGCAGCTACCTCGCTGTCATGGGAAAAATTGGGGGCAAGGAAAAGCGTAGGGATAACCCTGTATTTCGGGAAAACGGAATCCACCAACTCAAAACCTTTCGATTTCTTCGTTGCGGTATCGTATCCGCCGATAACGTCCGCTTTTGTAACCTTGGACGGGTCCACGGCGTTAAACTTGATATTGAGTTTTGCGGTGTCGGACGCAATTTTCCCACCCTCGATACGTTCCAAACGCAAAACGCCGTCCGTATAGATAAGGTCGTAATCAATCCCCCTGCCGTAATCCTCGGTCAACTCTTCCTCTCCGTTGTACCCCCTCACAACCACGGAATCCGCCAACGCTTCAAACGGCAAATCCGTAACGCCTGCTGCCAATGTCATATCCTCCGTGCTTTCCCCCGTCAAATGCTTTGCAGGGTCCAGGACATTAACCATAACAATAGGCCCATTCTTATAAAGTTGGAAACTTGCATAGATTTCCTCGCAAATATCGTATTTCTTCCAATCCTCGCTATATCCCATTGCCTGTACTGCTTCGCCATAGGAATGTGCTAAAATCGGCTCGTTTACTGCACCGCCTACCGTATGGGCGGGGGCAGCACCTACGATAAAATGAATACTGCTGTCTGCGGTAACAGGCGTTGAAACTGTCGTAGCCTGCTTACTCGCTTTCGCTCCATGATAATAAGCCATTCTTAACCCTCCTTATTCCTGCTTGACAGGCTTAAAACGTCATTGTAATACTTGTTAAGTAATGTGCCTGCCTTTCTTACCTTTGCCTTGCTTACTGCAAGGCTTTCCGTTGCCACGATAAGCAACCTTACCTGTGGAATCTTTTCCAAAGTGTCCTTTAAATGCTCTTCGACACTCTCACGGCTCCCGGAAAATATGGTATTCTCCACTAAGCCGGTCCTTGTGGTCGGCCCGATATAGATAAATCTACCCTCTGTGGCTTCCGTATTTGCCGTTTCCTGCCCCTTTTCTGCTTTGGGGGTAGGATTTACCGCCTTTTCATTTTCAACCGCCTTTTCGGCGGTTGTACGCTTTCCTGCTGCCATTCCGGCTACCTCCTTACTCCAAATACTGCCTTACGTTCCTTTCCGCTTTCTGCATTTCCCAAATAGTCATCATTTCTCCAATCTGGTATACCTCCAAATCATCATCATACAAAATTGATTCAATCGGCTTTTGGCAGGAATAGCGGTTGTCTATTACAACATCCTCCAATAGCTTCGTTTCAATCCTCGTAAGAAGATTCAGACATTGTATGTAATTCTCCTGCTTATCCTCGGAAAAGGTCACGCAAATAATACGCACCCTGCATACGCTTTCTTCATCATCCGTTTTCTTTGTGAGAAGTTTTAAGAGTATGTAGGGTGCTGCTTTTTTCTCCGCTTCCTTGTCGGGCAGATTGCCTATAAAGGTTTTTGGCGGTCGCTCTCCTGCTTCGGTCCCATTTTCCGGGACCCTTGCGACCAACAACATATCCTTTGTGATTTCCTCGCAATATGCTTTCAAGGATTCCAATAATTCCAACGGTGTCATTATCAACCTCCGCCCTTATTCAATAGCCTTTCTATTTCGTGGTCTATCCTTTGGTTTATTACCTCGTTTACCCTTTCTTCCACGGTCTGCATAACTTCATCATTGCCGACCATCTGCGGTACTGCCGGGGATAACAATTCTTTCAGTTTTTCCGTGTGCTTGTTTTGACCGCTTCCACGGCTTGCCGAATATTCCCCCTGTTTCCTCTCAAAGATACCGATATGCCCCGATTTCATTTGCTGCACGAAAACATTGTTTTCCCTGCCAAACTTTACAAGGCTGCTTGCTTTCAATACCGCTGCGCTTGGGGTCTTTTTCCGTTTCGGCGTGTTCGGGGATACTTTGAATCTAATAAGTGGTATCACTCCGCCGGAATACTCAATACTCCCTACGATTCCGTCGCCCCCTTGGCTCACGCTGTTATACTTCATATACCCTCGGCTGTTAAAATCTCCTGCCGGTATGTGGTAAGTCTGCCTAACCGCTTTTCCTGCTGCCGTCTTGCCTGCCATTAACCCCCTTGTCAATGCAGGCTTTAATACCTTTTTGTCGGCATTTTCAACCCCTGCAAGTATGGCGTGTATCCTGTTTATGGTCTGTTCTGATACTTCAATCATTACTCGTCAAACCTTTCCAAGTCTATGATTAACTCGTTATACTCGTTTAGGACGCTTGCCACCGTGAAAAGTTCGTTTTCAAGGTAAAACCTTGCCCCCTGCCTTGGCTCTTTCCCCATATCGCTTAAACGGACCCGGATAACCGTATACCTCCCATAAATACCCTCTGCATGGTCGCCCCCTGCTGCATTTCGTTCCTTTGTTTCCCCCGAATCGAATATAACAGGAATATTTTTTACGATACCGTCATACTTGACCCGTTTGACCTGTGCAAATTCCTCCGTATTGTAAAAGGTTGTATCCAAATCCTTATCAAGCATTTCCTTAAAATTCTTCATGGGTTGCCACCGCCTTTAGCAGACGGTAGCAATAAACCAAGAATCCACCTCATGCGGTACGCAAAGAGGGGCAGCGGACAACTGCAAGAAACGCCGTGCCGGGCGTCTTTCTACCCACTGTTCGGGGATTCTTGACCCCTCGACAACCGCAATCGTCTTTCCTGCTTCGTCCACGATACCGACCGCCCCATAGTACATGGAATAATTAGCTTCCGTGGATAAAAGGGCAACGATATTAGCAGGCAGCAACGGCTTATCCTCCGGCTTCGCTTTGTTCGTCCAGTTATCAAGATACCACTCGTTATAGGTGTAAATATCCATTGCTATTTCATGGATAGTACCGATATAAGTAGCACCGTTAGGCAATTCTTTAGGTGCAATTACCGCAACCTCAAAACGCCTTACGTCAAGCACTTTCTGTACTTCCTCGTCCTGCTATAAATTTCAACCTTTTTTTGTGACATTTTTTCATTTCAGCATTTTGCACAGTGCCATTGTGTTATTTTTGTGCATATCGACTATTTCTGTGTAGCAGAAAAAGACTGCCTTACGCCAGCCTTTGCTCCTTATAGTACATTCATTTTATGTAATCATAGCAACTTCTTTATCAAACAGTTCAGCAGATGTATGAAAACCGAATATCTTTCTAGGATAATGATTTATCCAGTGTTCAATATTGGATATATCCTCGGCTGACTTATTATCAAAGTCACTGCCTTTAGGAATCTTTCGTCTTACCAGTTTGTTCTGGTTCTCATTTGATCCACGTTCCCAACTACTGTATGCGTGACAATAGTAGATATTTGTCCTTTTGCCACCAAAAATAGATTTTTCCATTTCTTCATTATAAGCAAACTCGCTGCCATTATCTACCGTAATACTTTTAAATACCTTTGGAAACTTATCTTCCCAAAGCACCTCTAAAAAATTCAGTTTTTCTACAACCTCTTTTGCTTCATGAGTTGGCATTTTAAAAAGTAACTCTTGTCTTGTTTTCCGTTCTGTAAGGACGAGAAGTACATTTTTGCTTACTTCCTGCTTTCCAACAACAGTGTCCATTTCCCAATGACCGAACGTTTCCCTATCTTCTACTTCTTCAGGGCGCTCAGTTATACTCTTTCCCGCACTTGCTCTTTTCTGGCGTTTTATCTTATGATATTTACGCTTTCTCTTTCCCTTTACCGGAAGATCTTTATTCGTCAGCTTGAAAAATACGCCTTTATCAATATAGCTATATAATGTAGTAACGCATATTTTTGTTTTGTATTCCTTGTCCCTTCCAGTAGCCTCCAGTTCCCCCAAGACTGCGGAAGGAGAAAAATCGTCATCTGCTATTCGATTCTCCAAATACTGTGCGTACTCATAATCATTTGCTATTTTTAACTGTGTACCACGCATCTTAACATTTTCCTGATAATGTTTTTCGGCAAGTTCAGCTGAATAGCGGTACTCTTCTGTATAATCCGAGTTTCGATGAAGATAACGCCCACGCTTAATTTCATTTGTCACAGTATTTTTATGGATATGTAATCGCCTTGCAATTTCTCCTTTTTTTATTCCAGCCCTTAACATCTTTTCAAAAATAAGACGATCTTCGTATTTTAGTTGTCGATACCCTTTCATCCGCCATGCTCCTTTTCCTACTACTTTAAACTTTCCCATAATTCTAATATTAAGAACTATTTGAACAAATATTGTAT